>JAHFAU010000036.1:1371-13910 GCA_023250385.1 Anaerolineales bacterium | reverse complement strand
GGAAAACACTGGGTCGTCTTACGCAAGACCTACAAACTTTATATGGGCGATACGCTGGAGGCCGAGACGGTCTCGATTACGACCGGCACACCGCAAACCCTCTACCTGGATGAAAAGGACCGGCCAGCGCTGAAGGGCAGACGGGTGGTGCTGGTCGATGATGTGGTCAGTACCGGGTCGACCCTCAACGGCATGCGCAGCGTGATGGAACTGGCCGGCGCCGAGGTCGTGGCGGAGGCCGCCATTTTTACCGAGGGAGACTCCGAGGTCTGGAGACACGTGATCGCCTTGGGTCATCTGCCGCTCTTCGAAGGAGATCTGCCCTCCGCCGCATAGCCCATCCTCGGATCAGGGTATTAGCTGGACGAGGGAACTCAAACCTCCTTCCCGATTATCTAGGCTAGGTAACCCGTTGGCTCCCTGGCGAGATCCCTGCCGACAGGTTCGGCAACCCGTCGCGCTTCGCTTGGGATGATGGAAGACTGAACAGAAAAGCCTCCGAGTCTGCGAGACCTCGGAGGCTTTCGTTGCCCGGCCGCAGTCTCTACGGCCAGAAGTAGCGCACACTGTAGGATACGGTCGTTTCGCCGTTGGCAGGGACGTTCACCCGGAACTCGATCGTGGAGCTGTCGAGCTTGGTGTAGTCGTGGCTGGAGCTCAGGATCTTCCACTCGCTCCAGCGGAAGAGATACTCGACCACCCGCACCACCACCGACTCGTCCTTGTGATTGCGCAGCGTGATCTCGAAGTCTTCTTCTAACCGATTCTCGGACGGTCGGCGAAAGTCGGTCTGGATCCGTTCGCCAACGATGTCGAAGGCATCGCCCACGTACAGCCGGACGTTCTCGCCCTCCGGCGTATGGTCGATGCTATCTTCGCCAATCAAGAGGGCAGCCCCGTCGATGTCTTCCTGGTACACCCGCACTCGACCCTTGGGCAGATCGGCCTTTGCTTCCTCGGTATCGAATTCCAACATCACCATCACCTTCGGGTTGGAGGCGATCCCATAGCTCGGATCGGTCTGCGGGTAACCGTAGAAGGTGCAGTACCAGTAGTTGTTATGACACTGCAAGCCATCGTAGACGAAGAACTTCTCGGCCGGGATGTCATTGGCCGCCACGAACTCAATCTGTTTGCTCTCGTTGTTGGAAACTGTCACCGGGCGTGGCACTTCGTAGAGGTGGTACTCGAAAAACTCGCGCTGCTCGATCGGCGCGGCCGCCGCGGCTCGATCGGCCTCGAGCAATAGATCTTGGGCCGCGAACCCGGGCTCGGGCAGCCGCTGCAGATCGCCGGCAACCAGCTTGAGCTTGGCATCCTGGTAGGAGGTCCCGCTGGTATTGTGCATAGTGACCCATCCATCCAGATCAATGGCGGAGTCGTCGGAGGCGAGCAGGACCACGTAGTCGGCCTGCCAGGCGAGACCGCCCGTCAGGTAGGTGATCTCCACATCCTGCGGGCCCCGCCCATCGGCCATGAGCTGCCAGACCAGGGTCGGACGGGTGATCAGCCCTTCCGGCAACTCGGGGAAGGAAATCTCCCGCACGTCTCCGCTGACGACCGAAACCTGCCCCTCTTCGTTCTGTAAGATGATTCCGCCTTGAGTGCTTAACAGGCGGCCTTCGTAAAGGGTTCCGTCTTGGGTCACTACCCGGATCAGCTGGTCCAGATACTTGTTGAACAGCTCGGTCGAGTTGACCAGATCGAACCGGTAGTTCTGCTCCAGGACGAAGGTGCCATCGGGGTCGCTGAGCGACTTAAACAACACGCTGGTCGGATCGATCGAGGCCGAGACGTCAGTGAAGGCGATCTCGTTGAATCCGTCTATGAGATCGAAGCGCCGTCGATCCCGAACCAGCGCAGTGCCCTCGTTATAGACGGTCAGCGACAGGGTGGTGTCGGCCGCTTCGGCGACTGGCGGGCGGGTCGGGGTCGCCGAACGATCCGGGCCGGATTGCCCACTGCAGGCCAGGCCGACGGCGGCCAGGCCGAGTGTGGCTAGGATCGCCTTGCTCGGCGGCGCCAGGATCGGCCAACTGGATTGGACAAACTTGAGCACGTGGAGCGGCTTCATGTAGGGTTCCTTCCTTATTGATATGGGTTTGTGTGAACTGAGACGCTCACCGAGGACCGCGGGTTCCCGAGCGCGGCGCCGCTGGAGTCTGGGTCATTTTTCCTAGCCGAGATTGGCAGCTCCCGAGTGTGCGGTCCTCGAGCCACAGGCTACGGCCAGCCCGGTGGGCCGCCTATAGGCGGCCGGTACCTCCCGCTTGATATAATGCGGGCCGTTCTCTCAGGAGAGCCCCGGATGTTCAAGGATGTTCTGGCTCGCAAAGGGGAAGAAGAGCGGCTCAAGCGCGAGGGCCGCTTGCCGCCCGGGCAGTCGCTGACCAATAAGTTTCCGGTGCTGCACTACGGCCCGGTGCCGCGCTTCGATCCGACGACCTGGGACTTTCGGGTTTGGGGGGAGGTCGAGGCGGACCGGCGCTGGAATTGGGAGGAGTTTCAAAAGCTCCCGCGCACAAAGCTCGTGATGGATATCCACTGCGTGACCCGTTGGAGCAAATTCGACACCGAGTGGGAAGGCGTCTCACTGAAGCTGCTGTTGGGCGAGGGGCACCTCAAGCTCAAGCCCAGCGCCAAGTTTGCACTGCAGCATTGCGAATATGGGTTCAGCGTCAACGTTCCACTTGAGGTGGCGCTCGCCGACAATTTCCTAATGGCAACCCATTTCGACGGGGAACCGATCAGTCCGGACCACGGATATCCGCTGCGCGGAATCGTGGGATCGATCCCGGGCCGGAGCGATCTCATGTCCCCCTACTTTTGGAAAGGCGGCAAGTGGCTGCGCGGCCTGGAGATCCTGGCTCAGGACCGGTTAGGTTTCTGGGAGCAGGCTGGATACCACAACGAGGCCGACATCTGGAAGGAGCAGCGGCTGGCGTACTGAACCTGAGCCGGGCCCTCACTTTCAACCCGTGCGCTCAAGGCGAAAGCCTTGGGCGCTTCCTTTCATGCATATAATCATTTGAGGCATGCATGGAAGAGGACCCCTATCGCAGCGCCCGGGAGCGGATGGTGGAAGAACAGCTCCGGGGCCGCGACATCCATGATCCCCGGGTTCTGGCAGCCATGCGGGCCGTCCCCCGCCACCGCTTTGTCCCCGAAGATCTTAGCAGCCAAGCCTACGCTGACGGGCCGGTTCGATTGGAGCACGGGCAGACGATTTCACAGCCCTATATCGTCGCTCTGATGTCTCAGCTGCTGGAATTGAAAGGCGAAGAGACCGTACTCGAGATCGGCACCGGCTCGGGCTACCAGGCGGCAGTGTTGTCGCGCCTTGCGCATCAGGTGTACAGCTTAGAGCGCGTGCCCGAACTGGCCAGCACCGCTGCGCAAAGGTTGAAGGAATTGGGCTGCGAGAACGTGGCGGTCTACGAGCGGGACGGCTCCGCCGGCTTACCGGAGCACGCCCCCTATCCGGCCATTATTGTTGCCGCTGCCGCGCCGCGGGTGCCGGCTCCCTTGATGGAGCAATTGGAGATCGGCGGCCGATTGGTGGTGCCGGTCGGCAGCCAGGAGGGCCAGACCCTCGAACTCTGGCGCCGAAAGAGCGAGGCCGACTTCAGTCAGGACCGGATCGCACCGGTGGCCTTCGTGCCGCTGCTCGGAGAGCATGGCTGGTCCACCGACGAGCGGCCGTTCTGGGCCTGGTGATCGATTGGCTTTCTCGGTCGATTCAATTTTCCACCGGCGACCGAAGATAGGCGATGGCCTTGCCGGCTTCGCCATTCATGACCAACTCGGCGACCAGGCCGCCGGCGACTGCCGGGATCTCGATCACTCGGACCAGACCTTCCCATTCCGCGTCCGCTGGCAGCAGCCTGCTGAGTGAGTTCTTCGAAGCATCGAAAAACTCTCGGTTGAACTCGTCCCCCCGGTCTCCCAAGGCCACGGCCAGCGGGTAAATTCGCGCTTCCACCAGGTCCTGGAAAAAGTGGGTGCCGTAGGAGGGCTCTGGGGCTCGCCTGTCCGGCACGACCTCGATCAGAGCCTTTGCATGGTAGATATCTCCATAGCCGACCGGGATCCCCAGACCCGGGTTCTTGGTCCCCCAGCGGCCCGGGCCCATCAAGATGAAAGACTCCCCAGACAAGCGGGCGTTGAGCCGCCCGACCAACCGCGCCAGCGCCGGCCGGTCCTGCACCCGCCCCGGATCTCTGTATGAAAAAGGAGAGATGTAAACCACGTAGCGTATGTTTGTGACTTTGCCATCGGGTATGAGCCGATGGCTGAGGAACAGCTGCCTTTCCTTGGGCACATTGGTCGGCAGCTCGACTCGCTCGCGCTCCATCCGGCTCTGCGGCCGGCACTGCAACAAATAGACGGTCGGTTCCCCTCGGCCAGCATCGGTTTCGTCGAGCATTGCCAAGAATTCGACGTCCACCGGCCGATGGTAGGCGGTCTCGAGGGTCTGCAGCACTCGAGTCATGTTGCTCGCGAAACGGGTGCGGCGCAGCAGGCCGCTGAAGGTGATCACCGCCTCTTCCGGTTTCATTTCTAGCGGAGTGCCGACGAAATCCTGCAACCCGCCTCCTTGATAGCGTTGGCCGATCCAGCGCAGACCGCTCAACCCGCCAGAAACGACCTGCTCTACCGGCAGCGAGCGCATCGAATTGGCCTGCATATCGATCAGGTCGACGAAATGCTGGGAATACCGGCGGATGCGATCGGGATCGGTGTCGGGTCGCAGTTCGGGATGGCTGAGGGCCACCAGGCGGGGATAGTCGTTGTCTGCCTGATCGACCGCCCGGGTTCCCAGGCCCCAGACCAGCCGCAGGAACCCGGCCTGCCGGTCGATCCTTGGGCTCCAGCGGTACTGGTTGCGCGAGAAGGCCACCCCGGCCGCGTCCGGCAGCAAATAGCCGTTCACCTGCCGGCCGCGTACCTCCTGGATCAGGACTGCCATCCGTTCGTCGTAGTCAAGCAAATTCTTGCTCTTGCGGTAGAGCAAAACGTCCGGGTTGTAAACCCCTGCATAGACCCGGGCGATCGCATGAAACAGCTCGCGCAAATTATCTTTGGCAGAACCCTGGTTTCCGCAGAACACGCTCTCATACTTGCCGGCGAATGAGAAGCCGAAGGAGTCTTCCAGCAGGCTGGATGAACGGACGATCAGCGGCGTTGGTCCCAGTTCGGCGAGCACCGCCCGCAGTGGCTCGGCGTATTCCTCCGGAAAGCGCCCCTTCTCGAAGCGTTCCCGGATCGTCGGATACTCGGATCGAATCTCCCGCTCGCCCTTGTATTTCTGGTTGGCGATATCGATCAGGTCGTTGAACTGGTTGAAACGGTAGAAGACGTCCGCAGCCAGGAACCAGGACCGGGGGAAGCGAAGCCGCTGGAGCAGTTTGGGGTCAATGGTTTGAGTCAGGATCCGGCGGGCCAATTCGAATCCGGCAGCCTTGCCGCCGATCTTGCCGCGCCCGATGCGACGATCGCGAATGGTCTTCAGGTCATCGATCGAGAGCCATTCCTTGGCAATCCCCACATACTCGAGATGGTCGCTGATCATGGCCTTGATCAGGACCACTTTGATCTCCTGCAGGTGGTGCTTGATCGCCGTTTGCTGGGGCTTCGGCAGGGCTTCGTAAGCCTCCCCCTGAGCAAACAACATGTCCCAGGGAGCGAGTTCCGGATGGAACGTGAGCACCACATTGCTTGCTCGGCCGCGCTGGGCCAGTGTTTCGCGAACCAGCGATTCGAAAAGCTCGTGAGGCAGGTTATAGGCGAAATAGAAATCGGTCAGGTTGTCGCGGCTAATCCGGAGGCGGTTCATCCAGACATCGGGCGGTTCCTGATTGAGTGGATCGCGCAGTCCTTCCCGTTCTTGGGATTGAATCGCCTTGGCGCGCACTTCGGACTCGAAGGTCTCTGCGGCAATCACGCCGCGGCGAAACAATTCTTCCCGCATCCGATCTCGGATCTGAGGAGCGAGGATCGGATACTCATGCAGCTCCAGCAGCAGGGTCAGAACTTTGGGGAACCCGTCCGGATCGAAGGCCATGCGGTGACGCCTATTCTAGTCGCGGGTCGGCGGTGCGACTCTCCGGCAACCCGAATGCTCAGCCTGGCTTGACTCAGCGCGCCTTACGAGAGGGGTTGTACGGGAGGGGTTTGGAGATTGAAAGCGCGAACTAGCGGCCGAGATGCATCGGCATGACGACGTGCAGGAAATCATCCCGCCCAACCGGCTTGATCACGCCCGGGGCGGCCGGCCCGGTGGTCTCGAGCGCGACGTTCGGGCTGTTGACAACACTCAGCACGTCTACCAGGAAACGCACGTTGAAGGCGATCTCGATCGGCTCGCCGTCAACCGTGGCCTCGACGGTAACCTCATTGGAACCGGTCTCGGCGGCCGTAGCGGTGACCTCGACCCTGCCCGGCTCGAGCTCAGTGCCCGGCGCAATCTTCAGCCGAGCGGAGTGGGCGGCCTCGCGGGCGAAGATGTCGGCCGCCTTGCAAGCCTTCAGAAAGCCGGCGGTCGAGAGAACCGTCCGGTTGGTGTGACTGGATGGGATAATGCCCTGGTAGTCGGGGAAGGCGCCGTCGATCAACTGCGAAACGAGCTCCAGGTCCCGGCCGCGGAAGATCACCTGGCCCCTGCCAGGCGGCAGCAGCATGTGGATCTGCTCGTCGCCCGCGATCCGAGCCAGCTCGGTCAGCGCCCGGGCCGGGACGATGGCCCGCACCGGGCTGGAGGCCGGCGCCGACAGCTCGGCCCGGCGAACCGAGAGCCGAAAGCCATCGGCCGCAGCGAGGGTCAGGCGGGCGCCATCGATCTCGACCAGCACGCCGGTCAGCACTGGGCGAGCGTCGTCGCTCGAGGCGGCGATAGCCACTTGGGAGATCATTTCCCTCAGGTCCTGCATCTCCAGCAGGACGCCCTCCCCAAGCTCGGCGGGGGGCATCGGCGGAAACTCCTGGGCGTCAATGCATTTGATGTTGTTGTCGAAGGCTCCGGCGCGAACGTTGAGGGTCTGAGTTCGCAGAGTGAGCTCCATTTCCACTCGATCGGCGGGGAGAGTATTGACTAAGTCGACAAACGTCCTGGCCGGGACGGTCGTGGCGCCCTCCTCGGTGACCTTGGCTCCAATCCAGCAGGTAATCCCCAGCTCCAAATTGGTGGCGGAAAGGCGCAGCCGGCCATCTTCCGTGGCAACCAGCACATTGGCCAGCACCGGCAGTGTGCTGCGGGGCGAGACGGCCCGCGCCACGGTGGCCAGCCCGTGGGAGAGGTTTTCTTGTAGGACGGAGAGCTTCATCTTGGGTGCAATCGCGAAGTATACCCTGCGGTTTGGCTTTTGTAGACAAGCCTGCTGCTCTCGAATACACTTGCGCCGTGGCCGTCCAGGAACTCAAGCAGGAGCTCGATTGGATCCGCGAGCTCGTGTTTCAGCGCTCCCGGCTCTTGGAGATCAGTGTCACGCTTAACTCCACCCTCGAGCTGAATCGGCTGCTGCAATTCATCATGGATTCGACCGCCGATCTGGTGGACAGCGAAGGTGCTTCGATCTTGCTGGTGGACGAAAACACCAAGGACCTGTTCTTCGCCGCGGCCACCGGGACCAACCCCGAGGAGCTGCGCCGGATTCCGGTGCCGATGGAAGGATCAATTGCGGGGACGGTCTTTAAGGAAAACCGGCCCCTGATCATCAACGAAGTGGCCCAAGACCCCCGTCACTTCCAGCAGGTCGAGGAGAAGACCAAGCTCAAGACCCGCTCCCTGGCGGCGGTGCCGATGCGGATGCGAGATGAGGTCATCGGGGTATTGGAGGCGATCAACAAACGGAACGGAGCTTTTGAGAAGCGGGACCTGGAAACCCTGGGGATTGTCGCCTCCCAGGCGGCGGTGGCGATCAACAACGCCCGGCTGCTCAATGCCCTCAAGAAGGCCTATGAGGAGCTGGGTAAGCTGGATCGAATGAAGAGCGGGTTCATCGCCCGGGCCTCGCACGAGCTGCGCACGCCCCTGGGGGTCATCTTGGGATATGCGGCCTTGCTCAAAGAAGAGGCGGGCGGCGAGAGCTCCGAGCACGCCGAGACAGTGCTGAACATGGCGCTGCGCATGCGCAGCCTGATCGAGGTCATGACGAATATCGATGCGATGAGGGTCGGGTCACGCGAGCTCGCCCTGGAGGTGCAGGCTCTGCAGTTGCCAATCCGGACGGCCCAATCAGAGGTGGCCGACCTGATTCAGGCCAAAGGTCAGCGCCTGCTGGTCGAGCTGGATGCGGAGCCACTGCGGGCCCAGATCGACGCGCCAAAGCTCAGCATGGCTTTGACGAATCTGCTGAACAACGCCATGCGCTTTACCCCGCCGGAAGGCGAAATCCGACTGAAACTAGAGCGACATGGATCCGAGGGCTGGATTCGGGTGACCGACAGCGGGATCGGGATTCCTGCTGGCGAGTTCGAGCGGATCTTCGACCAGTTCTACCAGGTCGAGGATCATATGACCCGCAAGCACCAGGGAATGGGGTTGGGGCTCTCGATCGTCAAGGCCATCGCCGAGGCCCACGGAGGCCGGGTGTGGGCCGAGAGCGCCGGAGCGGAGCAGGGCGCGACCTTTACGATCGCACTGGCCCTGGCCTAGACCGAACTCAGCTCTCGGCTGCCGGCCACAACAACGCATCCCCCTTGCGGGCCGGCTGGTCCAGCTTGATGGCGACTTCCTTGCCGGCCGCCACGGTGGTGACCGGCTCGTGCTCGACTTGCATGGAACCAATCTCCTGAAGGAAGTCGGTCTGGGTCCCGAGCACGTGCACCTTGTCGCCCACTTTAAGGCCGGACTCCAACGCGACCACCGCCACGCTGATCTTGTCGAAGAAGTGGACGATCTTCCCGATACGTTGTTCGTCCGCCATATGGCCTCCTTCTAGGTAAACTTCCACTCCCGCAGCTAGATTCGATTCTACACCCCGTAGCGTCAGCCGGACCGGGCCGCGGCCCGCCTGGCGGGCAGGATTGGATTTATTGCACCGTTGGCGCGGTGAAGAAGGCGGCCTTGGGCAGCCGGAGCACGGCCAACGTCGCAAGCAGAAAACCGACCAGGGTGAGGCCATAGAGGGTGAAGTATCCGGCCGAGCGACTCTCGAAGATCCGATTGATCGGGTCGATCAGTGCCCCTCCCGCGAAGCGGGCGAGAAAACTTCCCCCGGCAGTGGCGATGTTGGCAATCCCTAGGTAGCGAGCTGCCTGGAAGCGCGGCACCAGGTCCGTGGCCAGTGCCCAGTTGGAGGCCAGGTAGGTGCCGGCCGCCAATCCTAGCAAGCTCCCGCCCAGAATCAATGTCGGTCGGCTGCGGGCAGTCAGGAACACGACGTTGCCCAGGATGGCCACCAGGCAGCTAGCAAGGATCAGGGGCCGGCGGCCGATCCGATCGGACAGCCGCCCGGCCGGAAAGGCGATTCCCAGCAGCGAAAGGCCCAACACCAAGGAGAGGTCACCAAAGAAACGGGACGCTTCAGCGAAGCTCATCCCCACTACGTCTTCTAGATAGAAGAGCACAAAGCTGCTGAGCGCGATCAGCCCGCCCCAGAACAATCCGCGATTGAGGAACCACCAGCCAAACCCGGGCGGCCACGCGGTCCGGCCCGCGAGTCCGAGCTTCTCGAAGATTGAAGCTGCCAGGCGGGGCCGGCCGGAGGGCGGGCCGGCAGCGGCAGCGCGGTCCAAGCTGGGCGGTCCGCCCGCGAGGCTGCGGCCTGGGTTGAGCGGTCCGCCCGCGACGTTGCCTGACATGCGCAGCGGTCGACCCGGGACCTGCCCGGTGGGCGCGGAGGCCCGCCCCTCGCGGGACGCGATCGTGGTGAGAATCATGGATGACACGAACACCAGCGCAGCAACTGCTGCCGCGGTGAGGACCTGCTCGTCGGCAATCAAGTAACCGGCGGCTCGCCGGCCCGCGACAAACGCCAGGATCTCGAACACCGTTTTCAGGCCGGAAGCAGCGCCCCGCCTCGAGGGCGCGACCTGGTCCGGCAGCAGCGCCTGCCAGGGGGCTTGAGCCGTGTTGGAGGCAAGTTCATAGGCCATGAAGCCGAGCACCAACAGGGCCAGGGATGGCGCCAGCGCGACCGCGAACAGACTCGCAATGGATAAAGGGGTTCCGAGGATAAAGAAGGGGACCCGCCTGCCCCAGCGCGAGCGCGTTCGATCGGAAAGTGCCCCAACCACGGGCTGCGTGAATGTGGCCACCAAAAGCCCGGCGGCAGTGGTCAGGCCCAGGGCAGTGTTGCGGTGTTCCGGCGCGAGCAGGGCCGCCTTGTAGCTGAGCAAGACCGGATCCAGGGTGTTGGTCGCCATGCCGAAGCCAAGCGCGAACAGCGTCAGGCCGGCCAAGCGGAGCCAGCCGGGTCCGGCGGGGCGATCAGGTGCAGGCCCGATCTCGCTCAGCTTAACTACAGGCTGAAGCTCTCGCCCGGCTTGAGAACGTGGGGCTCGGTTGCGGTCTCGGCCCTCACCCGCTTGGCCCAGGCCTGGGGATCCTGGGCGATCACATCCCAGGTGTCATAGTGGATGGGGATGACGTGCTTCGGCCCCAGCAGCTTCACTGCCCGCAGCGCGTCGTCGGGACCCATGGTGTAGTTGTCGCCGATCGGTAAGACGGCCAGGTCAAGCCCCTCCTCGCCGATCAGGCGCATGTCGCCGAAGAGGCCGGTGTCGCCCGCCAGGTAAAACTTCTCGCCGTTCTTGGTTGTGATCAGCAGCCCGCAGGGGTTGCCGCCGTAGGATCCATCCGGCAGACCGGAACCGTGCAGTGCCAGGGTGAGCTTGAGATAGCCAAAAGCGTGTTGATGGCCGCCCCCCAAGTGCTGGCCGTGAGCCTCGACGCCCTGCTTCTGGAACCAAACCGCAATCTCGTTGACGCTGATTACCTTCGCTCCGGTACGCTTGGCGATCGCGACCGCGTCGCCGACATGATCTCCGTGGCCATGCGTAATCAGGATGTAGTCGGCCTGCACCTGCTCAGGCTTGATGGTTGCGGCTGGATTTCCCGATAGAAATGGATCGACCGCGACCTTGATCCCGTTGATGTCCAGACCCAATGCGGCGTGGCCGTACCAGGTGAGGCTGACGGACATGCTGACCTCCGGAGATGATCGGCGGATTGAGTATAGACCAGGTGTCGGGCGGAGAGGGCGAAGGTACCGGTCCAGGTCCGACGACCCCGGTCAGCCCGATGATTGGCGGACGGCTGAGCTGGGTTTGGGATTTAACCTCGCATAGTAGTCACACAGGTCGGTGAGACTGCACTGCTCGCAGCGCGGGCGACCGGCCTTGCAGATCTCCCGCCCGTGCCGAATGAGATTTAAGTGGGCGGCGTAATAGGTTTCCGGAGCGAAATGTTCAGCGAGGATTTCGTGGGCCTGCTCGCGGCTGGCCTTGGGCGGGCGCAGCCCGATCCGGCCGCTCACCCGGTGGATATGGGTATCGACCGGAAAGGCGGGAATGTCGAGGGCGAATTGCATCACGATCGCGGCAGTCTTCGGCCCGACCCCCTTGATCTGCAGCAACCATTCACGGACCGCCTCCGGGGCTTGCTTCCTTAAGAAATCCAGCTCGATCCGCCCCCGCTCGTCCGTGATCGCTCGCAACGCGGCCTGGATGCGGGGCCCTTTCTGGTTGGCAATCCCCGCCACCCGGATGGCGCGGACGACCTGGCTAGGTTTGGCATCCCGGACGGAGTCCCAAGTCGGGAACCGGGACCGGAGCGTCTCGAAGGCCCGGTCGCGGTTGAGGTCATTGGTGTTCTGGGAGAGGATGGTCGAGACCAGCTCGTCGACCGGCGGCTTGGGGTCACGCCAGGTGGGCTCGCCGTAGGCCTTCAATAGCCGCTGGTGGACCTGCCGGGCCAGCTGGCGTGGCGATCGCACAGCGGGATTCTACCAAGCCGGCATAAACCCCTCATCCTAAAGCGGTGAACCCCGATGGCCTTCTTTTTATCGCACAAGCTAAGGCCTCCCGTTGACATCCAACTGGGGGCAGAGATATATTGGGCTCGCGAACCAAAGGAGACTGAACGTGACCACATCCAATAACGCCGTCATCATGCAGATGAACCCGCGGGTCCGCAAGTCGCCCTTCTTCGATTCCACCCGGCGACATGGCGCTAAAGTCTTCAGCGTCTACAACCACATGTTCATCCCGCAGGGCTTCGAGGATTATGAGCTTGAGTATTGGAGCCTGATCGAGGATGTCACTCTGTGGGACGTGGGCGTCGAGCAGCCGGTGGAGATCACCGGCCCGGATGCGTTTGCCTTTACCAATCATCTCACCCCGCGCGACCTGAGCAAGTGCAAAGTGGGCCAAGGCAAGTACGTCCTGATCACCACTCGGGAGGGCGGGATCATCAACGACCCGGTGCTGTCGCGCTTAGGTGAGAACCACTTCTGGTTGGCCCCCGCCGACAGCGACCTCATCCTGTGGGTCATGGGCGTGGCAGTCAACTCGGGAATGGATGTCCAGATCCGCCGCGC
>JAHFAU010000036.1:0-1271 GCA_023250385.1 Anaerolineales bacterium | reverse complement strand
CCATGGGAAGCTGAGGGCAACCGCATGTGGAGTCGCTTGCAGAACCATCCGCGGCTCCTGGAAGAGGCCTACCGGGCGACCCATCGCCTATTAAGTCCACTTCGTGGCTGGTTGCGGCCAGGCAGCCGAGCCGAGCGCTTGATGATTTGGGGCGAAGCCATCACGAAAGAGGCCATTTTCGACTGCCAAATGTGTGGCCAGTGCGTATTGCACAGCACCGGCATGACCTGCCCCATGACCTGTCCCAAAGACTTGCGCAATGGACCCTGCGGGGGGGTCCGCCCGGACGGGCATTGCGAAGTGATTCCCGAGATGCCGTGCGTGTGGGTGAGTGCCTGGGAGCGGTCAACGCGGATGCCCGCCAACGGGGAGAAGATTCACGAGCTGCTGGCGCCCCTGGACAATAGGCTGCAGGATACTTCGGCCTGGGTCAACGAGTTCAGCGGCGCTGCGGATCTCCGGCCTGCGGGCTGGTCGGATTGAAGTCGGCCGGCAGGCTCGAACGCATCCTGCGTTCCGGCGAGTTCGCCGTCACTTCCGAGCTCAACCCACCCGATAGCTCCGATCCACAAGTCACCTACGACCGGGCCGCACGCCTGGCCGATGTATGCGACGCGATCAACACACCGGACGCCTCCGGGGCCAAGGTCCACCTGGCGAGCCTGGGCTTGGCGGCCCTACTGGCCCAGCGCGGCTACGAGGTGGTCATGCAGCTCGCCTGCAGGGACCGCAACCGCATCGCTTTGCAAGGCGAGCTGCTGGCAGCCGCCGCGCTCGGGGTTCACAGCGTGTTGTGTATTACCGGCGATGGCCTGCAGGCCGGCGATCACCCCCAAGCCCGGCCGGTGTTCGATCTCGATTCGATCCAGCTATTGAACGCGGCGCGCATTATGCGCGATCACGGCCGCTACCTGAGTGGCCGGACGCTCGACAAGCCGCCTCGCCTGTTCCTGGGCGCGGCCGAGAACCCCTTTGCGCCGCCGTACGATTTCCGCCCCCTGCGCCTGGCCAAAAAGGTCGAAGCCGGGGCGGATTTCTTTCAGCTGCAATTCTGCTTCGACCTACCGCGCTTCGAGCAGTTCATGCAGGCAGTACGCAATCTGGGGCTGCAAGAACGGGCCTTTATCCTGGCCGGTGTGGGCCCTCTGCGATCGGTGCAGTCGGCCGAATGGATGCGCAGCCACATCCCCGGCGTGGTCATCCCCGACGAGGTCATCCGGCGACTTCAAGGCGTTCCCCCGAAGCAGCAGCTTGAGCGCGGAAAGCGGATG
>JAHFAU010000035.1:9277-13966 GCA_023250385.1 Anaerolineales bacterium | reverse complement strand
CCCACTGCCATGCACAAAGATTTGGACTGCGTGCCGCTCGCCTTCCTTCGCCCGAATGCGGAACAGCAATCGGGAGGCCGGCTCGAACTGCCTGGCGGGCTTCAGGCTGAATTCCCCCTTCCCGCGTCCAATCCGCTGCCCGGTGGAGCTCACGTGCAGCTCGCGATCTCGGTGCAGGTAGCTGGCATCGGACTCGGACCAGGCTTGCTCGACCGATGATCGCAGTCGCTCGCGCCAATTCGGCAGTTCTTCGTTAGAAGGCTCTAGCTCGAGCACCCGTTCCATGTCTAGCAGGGAAGAGATTTCGCTCAGCAGGTAGGCGGCCAAATCCGGCGTCTCGGCGAAGCTGACGTCGAGCCCCTGTCCCCAATCCCTCCAGCGGACGAATGCCGGCCAGTCGTCGAATCCGGATTGCAGGGTGTGGTCCCACTCCGGATAGCCGTCCTGATCGCGATCGTGTCGCTTCCCGAACCAGGTCTCCACGAAATTGCTCAATCTAGGGTAGACCCGGGCCAGAAATTCCTGATCTTCGGTATGCTGGTAAATCCGCCACGCCAGGCTGCACAGCAAAGGGATGCTTTGGGCTCCGTTTCGCTGGCCTCCCAGGCCAGGTTTCCAATCGATCGAGCCGTCGGGGCTTTGGGCTGCCAGGAAGTTGAGCACCGTCCCTTTCGCCAGCTCCGGTGCAGCCGGCAAGATCTGCAGCGCGCTGAGCAGCGCCTGGGCCGCGGTCTGACCGTTCCAGTGCAGGTCATAGTCGCGGCCGTCCGGCCGCGAGGAGTAGCCGTAGTCGGGAGTGCGGGCCTGGACACCGGCCGGGCTGGGAAGCGAGCGGCTCGGCCCGACAAAACTGCCCAACGTGTTCGTTTGGGCGGCTGCCAGGGCGGCGTCCCAATCCGGGTCGCCGGTCTCGATCTCGACCAGGCCTGAATTGGCACGTTCGACTCGGGCGATCTCGGCGTCCCAGTTGAGGGCAACCAGCCGCCGGGCACCCTGGAAGGAGGCCTCCAGTTCCGGCTGGGCCGAGTGGGCCCAGGTGAAACTCTCAGACCCTCCCGACGGCAGGCCCGGTTTGAGCTGCAAGCCCGGATAAGGAGCGATGGCTGCGTTTGCACCTCCGGATAAGAAAACCAGCGGAGCCAGCGCTCCGGTTGCCCCGATCAGCACCATCGCTCCTTGGTGAGCCACACTGGTGATCGACTGCCCATGCTCAGCAGGCCGTAAAACGGCATGCAGCAATAGTGCTGGCAGGATGGCCTGTCTGGCGTGGTTGGTGAAGGTCAGCCGTCCGCCGAGCAGGTTGGACTCGGCGACCCAATATTCGGCAGTGACCTCCAATTCCGGGAAGGGGAAAAAGCCCAGTCGCAGGTAATTCGGCAGAAACAGCCGAACCTCCGGGGAACGATGAAAGTGGGCGGGATCGAGCAATGTGTCCTGATCGATCCGGAAGCCGGGAAAGATGCGCATACTGCGCGCTCGCCGACCGTAACTCGTCTCGACCGCTAAGGCCGCTGGTTCGCCGCCCCCGATCCTCAGCTCCCAGATTTGATCGTCGACGTAATTGGGGCGCGTCATTCGGGCGTCGGCCGCAATTATTAATGAAAGAGGGGCCTCGGGGCCGAGAGACCATTCGCGCATACCGGAATTGTACGGAGCCTGCGGCCAGGGGTCAAAGCGACCGGCTGCGAACGAAAGCTGGCTTAGCTGCTGGTTTACAATCCGCTCGACCGTTGAGGACTGCCCCATGGAACACGGCCTGTACTATGAGCAGTTTGAACTCGGGAAGCGGATTGCCACACCTGGCCGGACTGTCACCGAGGCCGATATTGTGAACTTCGCCGGCCTTTCCGGAGATTTCAATTCAATTCACACCGACGCGGCCTATTCGGCCAGCTCGTTCTATGAGAAGCGGGTGGCCCATGGACTGCTCGTGCTCTCGATCGCCTCCGGCCTGGCGGTGCGGACCGGGATGATGGAAGGGACGGTATTGGCCTGGCGGGAGATCAGCGATTGGCGCTTTAGCCAGCCGGTCTTTATCGGCGATACGGTTCAGGCGGTGTTGGAGGTCATCGAGACCAAACCGATGCCGCGCTTGAACGCTGGGATGGTCGGCCTCGAGGTGCAGGTTAACAATCAGGACGGAAAGGCAGTGATGAACGGACGCTGGAACCTATTGGTCCTCAACCAGCCGCAAGTTTGACAATCAAAAGCCGCAAGCAGGCCCGCCGGGACCCACATGCTATAATCCCGCCCCATGAGTCACGAGCCGGATGAGGGCTCGGTAGACGACAAGCCATCGCCCAAGGGCGGGCCTGAGCAGCAGGCTTCCGAGGGCGAAACCCAGCCCGATACTCCCAGTTCCATCCCCCAGCGCCACCCCACCGGCTCGCCCGGCCTGACCGGCGGCTGGATGGCGGAGGCCGGCGGGCCATCCAGACCAGGCACGCCAGAGAGCCATACGTCGCCCTTCTTGGATGGGACCTATGATCAGACTGCCGCGAGCGGCCCAGCCGGAGACGAGCCGGATCTGGGCGACACTCAGCCCTCCCCAGGCGCCGGCACAGACCCCAGCTCTGTGCCGCCCTCGCTCGGTAGATTGCCTGAGCGAGTGCCGGAGCGCGACCTCTCAGCCACCCGCGTTTCTCCCGCAGCCTACCTGCAAGTCTGGGAAGCCGATCTCGGTCAGCCTCCCCAGCGGGGTGGAACGGGTGGATGCCTGCTGCGCATGGCGATTCTGGGCTTGTTCGCAATCATCGCGGTGACGATTGGAGTCGCCTCGTTCGGCCTTTATCAGTACTACGCCCTCGCCTCTACCCTGCCTCCGGTCGGGGATCTGCAGCAGCATGCGGCTCAATTCGAAACGACCCGCATCTTGGACCGGGAGGGCAATTTGCTTTACGAAATCCTTGATCCGCAGGCGGGGCGCCGCACGTATGTCCCGCTGGATCAGATCGCGCCTGACATGGTGGGCGCCCTCATCGCTACCGAGGATTCTGCCTTTTACAGCAATCCCGGGTTCGACCCGGCCGCGATCGCCCGTGCCATCTGGCAAAACCTGCGAGAGGGTGAGACCGTTTCGGGCGCCTCGACCATTACCCAGCAGATCGCGCGCAACTTGCTGCTCTCTCCCGAAGAACGCACCCAACGAACCGCCCTGCGCAAGGTTCGCGAGATCCTGCTCGCCGCCGAAATTGCCCGTCGCTACACCAAAGATGAAATCCTCGAGCTGTATCTCAACCAGGTCTACTACGGAAACTTCGCCTACGGCGTGGAGGCGGCAGCTCAGACTTATTTCGGTACTCCGGCCGCCAATCTGACTCTCGGCCAAGCCTCATTCTTAGCCGGGCTGGTTCAGGCCCCCGCGGTCTATGATGTCTTTGTCAACCGGGAAGCTGCGTTGAATCGCCAGAGACAAGTTCTGGTACTCATGGTGAAGGCCAGCAACGAGCAAGGGTGCATCTATGTGAGCAACTCGATCGAGCGGCTGTGCATCACCCCGGAGCTGGCGGGCGCGGCTTCGGCAGAGCTGGTCGAGTACGAGTTCCACTCTCCGGACGTCGCGATCCGCTTCCCGCACTGGGTGAACTACGTGCGGTCCGAGTTGGAGACCCGCTTCGATGCCCAGACGATCTACCGGTCCGGTTTCACGGTCTACACCACCCTGGACCCAGAACTGCAGGCCGCCGCAGAAGACATTGTCCACAAGCAAGTCGCAAGTCTGACCGAGCAGCACAAGGTCGGGAACGGGGCCCTGATCGCGCTGCGGCCCAGCACCGGCGAGATCCTGGTCATGGTCGGCTCGGCGGACTTCTACGACGAGGCGATCGATGGGCAGGTCAACATGACTCTGGCGCTGCGCCAGCCTGGCTCCTCGCTGAAGCCGCTCACCTATACTGCCGCATTCGAGAAAGGCTGGACTCCGGGCACCTTGTTGTGGGACGTGGAAAGTGAGTTCCCGCCTTATAAGGATCCGGAGGATCCGTCCAAACCTTACAAGCCGCGCAACTACGACAACCGGTTCCATGGGCCGGTGACCGTCCGGTCGGCTCTTGCCAACTCCTACAATATCCCGGCGCTCAAGACCTTGGAGTTTGTGGGCATCTACGACGATCCGGCAACTCCACAGGGAGAGGGATTAATTTCCTTTGCCCAGCGCCTGGGGATCACCACCTTCACCCGCAGCGACTACGGGATCGCCCTGACATTGGGCGGCGGCGATATTACGCTACTCGAGCTCACCGACGCCTATGCTACGTTCGCGAATAGCGGGTTGCGGCTGCCTCCGGTGGCAATCAGCCGGATCACCGATCACACCGGGGCCACCGTCTATGAGTACGAGGTCCCGGCCGGTGAACGGGTCATCCGGCCGGAGCATGCCTTCCTGATCACCTCGATACTCTCCGACAACACGGCTCGCACCCCGGCCTTCGGACCGAACTCCCCGCTGCTGCTTCCGTTTCCGGCCGCGGCCAAGACCGGGACGACCGATAAGCCGATCCGCGACAACTGGACCTTGGGCTACACGCCTGACCTGGCAGTTGGGGTTTGGATCGGAAATGCGGACAACAGCCCGATTGAAGAGACCTCCGGGGTAACCGGAGCCGCTCCAATTTGGAACGAGTTCATGCAAGTGGCGATTCAGCAGCTGGTCGGTGGCGAACCTACTCCGTTTACCCGCCCGGCCAGCAT
>JAHFAU010000035.1:0-9177 GCA_023250385.1 Anaerolineales bacterium | reverse complement strand
CTGCTGCTCACCGTCCGCAGCAAGAGTGGAGGCAAGGCCAGCTATCGGGTACACCTCACGCTGAGCCTGCCCACCCCGACCCCTACCGCCACCCCGACCCCTACTTTCACACCGACTGCGACCGCAACGGCAACGCCCTCGCCCACCGCTACCGAAACTCCAACTCCGACGCCCTAGGGGCGCGGCGAACGAATCAATCGATCGGTTGACGGAAGGCTAAAGCAACGGGAGCTGCGGATCTTCGTGCCCGGGCGGATCGAGAACGAGGCGATCGAGTAGGTTTTGGCGATCTAGCGTCGTGTCTTCCGCCAGGCGGCGAACATGACGGAATTTGATGACCCGCGGCGCGCTCTCCTGCCAGGCCTGCAGCAGCGGGTCTCGACGCGATTTCTCTGCTACGAGGGCGGCCCGGCCTCCCGGGATGACGACTAGCTCGATCATCGAGCTGCGACCGGGCTCGCTCTGCTCAAGCTGGCGGCGCATCGCCGTGCTAAGCCTGGCAGTTTCATCTACCCAAAAGCTGAACTGCGGCTCGTCCGCCCGATCGGCCCAGCGGATCGGGTCGGTACCCCCGACCTCAAACCCTAGCCGGTTCCCCAGCCCAGCCAGCAAACCCAGGATTTCCGTGCGATCTGCCTGGCGAGCTTCTCCCCGGTCCTCTGACCGCAAATTCCAGAATGCGCCACCGGACTCGGGGAAGGCGTAGGATCTTAGAACCGCCATCACCAATCTGCGATCCGGCGTGAGCAGCCCGGGCAGCACTTCGCACAGGCGACGGTCCAGCTCGACAGCCGGGATGCGCTCCTGCTCACGCAGGATGCCGAGGACCAACCCCTCCACTCGATCGGCCAATGGAAGGCTGACCTCGGTCGGCTCGGTTAGCCAGTACCGGCCGGTCTCCGGTTCAGCTCCCTTCCCGAGATGTTCGAAGACCGCCCGATCGGCGAGCACCTGGTCGAATTCCTCGGCAAGCGTGCCTAATGGGGTGCGACTCTCGCTCCCTTGGGCCCTGGCCAACAGTCGCCGGCTGGCAAGTTCCGACCAGGCGGCCTGATGAGCCAGTTCGTAACTCGAGGGCTCGCCCCGCAGGGTCAGCGCCTCCTGGGCCGCCTGCTTCATCATTTGGGCCAGTTGGACCAGTGATGCGAGCTCGCCGGTTCCCCCCTCCCACTCCCAGGTGAGGATCGCTTGACCCTCACCCGGGCGCAGTGCCCGCCCGGTTAGTCGGAAGCCGGCTCCGTCGAATCCGGCCAACGCAGCCGCCAGAAAACCCGGTTCGGCGTCCGGCATCAGCCCCACCACTCGAACCCCATCGCTGAGCGCTGGGCGCATCGCCCGCAAGGTCGTTCGAAGCGCATCCGCGTGCCAGGCCCAGTCGTACCGTCGCCGGCGGAGCGCAGCGCGCACCGGGCCAGCGGCCTCTCGGCCCCACAGCCAGGCGGCCCAGAGCGCGGAAAGGGTCCAGTAGGCTTGATTGGGGCGCGGGATCACCGTGAGGATCCGTTCAACCCGGCCGCCGGACAGCCCCTTGGCCAGTTCACGGACCGGCCCCTCGAAGAGCGTGACCACGCCTGGCCGCAGGCTCGCCTCACCCGCCCACTCGACGAGCTCGACTCCGGATTCGATCCCAGACCATTGTCCAACAGCTTGCTCCATCGCCTTCCAGGCGTTCGATTCCACATAGCGCGGGGAAGCACTGAGCTGGAGCGGACGGATGCGTCCCTCCGGATACCCCCAGAGGGCGTTGGTCTGGTCGAGGCTGACAAGCAGCAGCGCCCGGGCCGCCTCGATCCGCTCTCCGAGCTCGGGCTGCTGCAGCTTATTTAGCAAGGTCATGATGGCGTAGACCGCCCGCCCGGGATAGACACTCACTGCTGCTTCGGCGTGCACCCGATCCGGACTACCCCGTGGTGCGAGTTGTTCGAGGGCGGTGGCATGCTGCAGGCCTTTGGCTCCGTACTCAAGCGATCGCCGCCGGTCTTCCGAATTCGTCGGTTCCTCGATCGTGTGATTGCAGTGAGGGCAGGCGTAGAACTTGAGTACTGGCACGTTCTCTTCGCGGTCCCAGACAAAATACTCGGCTGAGACCCGTTGCCCGCATCGGGAACATACTGTTTGGTACAGATCCAGCAGGAAAGGCTCCAGCCGACCGCCGTCCTTGGCTAGAGCGGCGAGCCGGGATAGGGCTGATTGGAGCTCATCGAGCGTGAACGGGTCGAGGGTATGGCGAAGCACGTGCCGGGTGATCGGGTTATTAACCGCTACCAGCACCGAACAGCCCTGTTGGGCGGCCTCTAGCGCGAGCCGAGGGGAGGCTCCGAAGGGGTCGAGCACCAGCTGGCCGCCCATCTCAAAATGCTCGATGGCCTGGGCCACCGTACTTTCTTCCAGCGGTGGCAGAAACCGAGCCAACGGGTTGGGACCAACCACCGGTTTGCCTGGAAGGTAGGGGATTTCCACGGTTCGAGTATAAGGGACTCGATCCGGCAGCAGGAAGAGCTCGAAGTTGGCCCGACCCGGTCGAAGGCCGGCCTCCAAGTCAGCCGGGCAGCGCCGCGAAGAGGTCGTCGGTACTGTTCATCCGGGCCACCCGACGCAGGAATGCGATTGGGTCTCCGACCACCTCCCAAAGCCGGCGTACGGCGTCGCCGACCGGATCCTCACCAGCGGGTCCGCCGGGAACATCTGCGTACGCCCCGTAGAATGCGAAATATGCCTGGTTGATGCGCCGGATGTAGCGGTATCCGTGCTCCCAGAAGATCCGCCGGCGAGCCTCCATATAGGATTCCGCCTCGTTGATTTTCCCCGCCGCGAGCAGTGCATCAACTTGCTCGCGGGTCTCCCTCATCTCGACTTGGAAGTCAAACGCCGGGGGCTCCCCGGGCACCGGAGGCGGTGGGTTGGGTGAGGGAGGAGGCGGCAGATGCTCGGGATAGTAGCGGGCCAGCACTTCTCTCCCGATCCGCTGTCCAACCAGGCTGGCAACAGTTTCGTTGAAAGTACGCAGCTCTGGGGAGCGGTTGTAACCGAGGCCCAATGGACGGAATGCCAGGTAGTGATGCACCCACTCATGCACGATCGTCTCGACCACCCAGTCCAGGGCAGTCGTCTCCATCACCATCGTTGGATACGTCGACAGGCCCCCAATCCCAACCACCAGAGCCGAGACGTCGAGCCCGTGCTCCACCTGCGATTCCAAATCGATCTGCTGCTCCAGACTGAGCTCAGGCACCAATTGCAGGTTCGCGTCTTGGCGGATCAGCTCTCGAGGCGAAACGACCAAGGCCGAAGGCAGGCTCGAGAAGCGGAACGACACCGGAGGGAATAGGGCCCGACCCCATCCGAGTCCCAGATCCTCCAGCACTGCGGCGACGTCCTCCTGCAGCACGGACTCGGCCAGCGGCCGCAGAGCTTCCAGCCGGCCGCGGGTTTCTTCCAGTTCAAGCCCGACCGGGCGGGCTGCCTGTCGCGGGTCAGCCAGTTGGGGGTCGCCGAGGATCGCCTCCAGTTCGCCCCGCAGTCGAGCAGTCTCCCCGATCAGCTCAGCATACTGCAGGACCAGGCTCTTGCGTTCTGGCTCGGTCAGATAGCCAGCGGGCCGGAGCGCGGAGTACTCAAGCTTTTGCAATAGGGACTCAACTGTCCAGCTAACGTAGTCGAACTCCACCGCGCGGGTAAACCGGCGCACCTGATCGCTGCGGTTCAGAGTGAGCCCTCCACTCCCTCCGAGCAGGAGCGGCGAGGCCAACAAGATCAGCACCAAGGCTGCCCACTGCCCGATCCGCCTGAGCCGGGTCATTTCCGCATCTTATCAGGAACTGATCGCGCAGGCGGCATCCTGGGTTGCGATTCAGGCGAGCCAGTTCCCAGAAATGAACGCAAAGGTCGCTGTGCTATAATGCGCGGGCTCGGGACCCGCTGGGTCCCGTGCCTACAATTACCCCTACTCCTCCCCATGAACTTCCTCGTCACCGGTGCCGCTGGCTTCCTCGGATCCGCGCTCGCTAATCGACTCGCCAGGGAAGGGCACCAGGTCCGCGGCCTTGACGACCTCTCCGCCGGAGATCCGGGCCGCCTCGATCCAGATGTTTTGTTCACCCGCGGCGACGTAACCGACCGGCCCAAGCTCTGGACCCTGCTGCAAGACGTTGACTGCGTGTACCACTTGGCCGCCCGGGTGTCGGTGCCGGAATCGGTCTTATATCCGCGGGAGTACAACGCGGTAAATGTCGGGGGGACGGTCAGCGTCATGGAAGCGATGCGAGATGTTGGTGTGGAGCGAGTGGTGCTGGCCTCCTCTGGCGCAGTCTACGGCGACCGGCAGCAGCAACCCATAAGCGAGGACACGCCTCCTGATCCTCGCTCCCCTTACGCGGTTTCCAAGCTGGCCGCCGAGTTCTACGTCCGCACGATCGGCTCGCTGTGGGGGATTGAGACCGTGGTCTTGAGGGTATTCAACGCCTATGGGCCCGACCAACCGCTGCCGGCCGCCCACGCGCCGGTGATCCCAAACTTCCTGCGCCGGACAGTGCGGGGCGGAACGCTTGTCATTCATGGGAAGGGCGAGCAGACCCGGGATTTCGTCTTCATTACGGATGTCATCGAGGCTTTGGTCTCGTCCGCCACTGCGCCGACCATCAATCGGTCCGTGATCAACATCGGGAGCGGGGTGGAAACCAGCATTCGGGACCTCGCCCAGCAGGTGCTGGAAGCCGTAGGGTCCAGTGCAGAGTGGTTGTACAAAGAAGACCAAGACCCCGGGTCCTCTCGAATGTGCGCCGACATCCGGCAGGCCCGGACCAAGCTCGGCTACCGGCCCCAAGTCACATTGCGGGAAGGACTTGCGCGCACGATCGCCAAAGACCCGCGCTTCCAACCGGTTCCGGTTGAATAGCCAAGATCGATCGGCCTCGATACTCTCGCAGCGATTTCACCCTTCCAACCTTGGAAGTCTGCCGCCGCCTCATGGGTCAGCTGCTGGTGCGGCTCGAGCCGGACGGCACACGTTCATCCGGCTTGGTGGTCGAGGCGGAGGCCTACATTGGGCAGGATGATCTGGGATGTCATGCCAGTGCTGGCCGGACCACCCGCAACCGGGTCATGTGGGGTCCCCCCGGGCATGCCTACGTCTATTTCACGTACGGCATGCATTGGATGCTCAACCTGGTGACCGAGGCAGAGCCCTTTCCCGCCGCGGTTTTGCTGCGGGCGATTTTGCCCTGCGAGGGCTTGCCCCGAATGCGCCGGCGACGGTCCACCTGGCGCCGGGGTCGAGGGTCCGCCGCGGGAAACGCGTTGCGGCTTGCCGACGGCCCAGCCAAGCTTTGTCAGGCGCTCGGGCTGAACGGCAGCTGGAATGGGTACGATCTATGTGACCGGGCCGCGCAGATGTACCTTGAGAAGCGGCCGGCGGTCAGGACCGTAACCTCTGGGCCGCGGGTCGGGTTGAATCAGGTGCCCGAACCGTGGAAGAGTATCCCCTGGAGCTTTCAGGTGCCCGAGCGGCATCACCCACGGCTGCTCGCGCAGGAGGGAATCGGATGACGCTGTTGGCGGGAAAGCGGGCCCTCATCTTCGGAGTCGCGAACGACCACTCCATCGCCTGGGGCATCGCCCGTGCGATGCACGAACATGGCGCCGAGCTGGCCTTCTCCTACGCCAGCCCGATGCTCGAACGGCGGGTCCGTCCTCTAGCAGAATCGGTCGGTTCGGATTTCGTCGAACTTTGTGACGTCACGGACGATCAGCAGATTGAGGCAGTGTTTGCCAAGGCGAGCGATCAATTCAAGCGGCTCGACATTCTGGTGCACGCGATCGCATTCGCCAATCGGGAGGATTTGGAAGGGAGCTTCTACACTACCAGCCGGGAGGGCTTCCGGATCGCGATGGACGTCAGTGTCTATTCCTTCGTTGCCTTGTCCCGGGCAGCGCAGGGGTTGATGCCGGAGGGCGGATCGATTCTGACGCTCACTTACTACGGCGGCCAGAAGGTCGTTGCAAACTACAACGTGATGGGAGTCGCCAAGGCGGCGCTGGAATCGGCTACTCGCTACCTGGCCGCGGACCTGGGTCCCAAAGGCATCCGGGTCAACGCCATCTCGGCCGGCCCGGTCCGGACACTCTCGGCCGCCGGCGTGCGCGGTTTCAAATCTATGTATCGCGAATTTGCCGAGATCGCGCCCCTGCGCCGTCAGATTTCGGCCGAGGACATCGGCGGCGCGGCCGTCTGGCTGGCCTCCGACCTGGCCCGCAGCGTCACCGGGGAGGTCTTGTTTGTCGACTCTGGGTACAATATCCTGGGAGTCCCATCAATCGATGCGACAAACCGAACGTGACTCTTTGATCGACCGCATTCGGCGAAGCCTGCTCCCAAGAATCGAGCCGGAATTGCGGGCGACCCGGACCAGTCTGGCCAGGAGCATCATTCTGGTGCAGTTTGGCGTCCTGGCGTTGTGGGGGATCGCCCTGCTGGTGCTCTCCAGCCTGAGGCCCGACGTGCGGGTCGTACTCGACCTGGCTGCGATCGCCGCGCTGGCCGTGAGCGGGGCCGCCGCTCTCTCCTTGGCCAAGCGCGGTTCGGTGAGAGCGGCCGGGTACCTGATCTCGTTCTCTGCCTTCGCGGTGGTCGCAGTCGGGACATTCCTGATCCCTCAATATTTCCCATTGATCGCGGTTGCCTTCCTGCTGCCGGTCCTGATCTCCGGTGCGGTTGTCGGCGGGTGGACTCCATTTCTGTTCGCATTCGCGGCCATCGTGACCAATACGACAGCGGTCATCACCGCGGCCGACCGGGGCGTGGCGGCGGTTGGTGGAAGTGAAACCTGGACCCTGATCTATCTGGTGACCCATTCGCTGGTTTCGCTGGCCGCGGCCCTGATTTCCAACTCGCTTTCCGAGCAGATCCAGAAGACCATCGGAAGTCTGCACCGACAAGCTGATCAGCTGGCGAAGCTCGCCCACACCGACCCGCTGACCGGGCTTGCAAATCGGCGACACCTCTTCGAGCGGCTGGAGAGTGAGTTCTCCCGCGCCCAGCGCTACCGACGGCCCTTCTGCCTGTTGTATATCGACATGGACGGCTTCAAGGCGATCAACGACCAATTCGGGCACCTGTTCGGCGACGAGATCCTGCGCGGATCGGCGCGTGCCATGGCGGCCGTATTGCGGGCCACCGATCTGTTGGCCCGCATCGGAGGCGATGAGTTCGCGGTGCTGTTGCCCGAAACCGATCTGGTCGGCGCCGAACATGTGGCGAATAAACTGCGCAAGGCTCTGACGGCCTACGGCGGCCAGCTGAGCCCTTCGCTGCCCACTTTGACCTTGTCGATTGGGGTGGGTCAAATCGGCGAGGACGACGACGCAATCGAAGATATCCTCTCTCGAGCCGACAAGGCACAGTACCTGGCCAAGTCCTCCGGCAAGGCGCTCACCCGCACTCAGCAAGATCTGCGCGCCGCAACACCCATCGAACAACCTTAGCTCCGGGACCTCCCCAAAGCCGGTGTGGTATGCTGAGCCTTCGCTTCGGAGAGAGTGTGAAAGTTCTGCTTGCAGTGCTGGCCCACCCGGATGACGAGACCTTTGGGATGGGAGGAACGTTGGCCCTCTACGCCCAACGGGGTGCCCAAGTACATTTGGTGTGCGCAACCCGGGGCGAGGCCGGTACGGTTTCTCCGGAGCACCTGCAGGGGTACCAAAACATCGCCGAGCTGCGGGAGGCCGAGCTGCGCTGCGCCGCCTCTCAGTTGGGGCTTACCGAGTTTCACTTTCTTGGCTACCGGGATTCAGGAATGGCCGGCAGCCCCGAGAACCAACACCCGGAGGCACTGGCTAGGGCAAATCTTAATGAGGTCAGCAGGCGGATCACGGAGCATATCCGCCGGATCAAGCCCCAGGTCGTGATCACGTTTGATCCGGCAGGCGGGTACGGCCACCCAGATCATATTGCCACCCACCAGGCGACGGTCGAGGCATTCCACGCCGCCGGAGACTCTGGCCGCTTTCCGCAAGCCGGGCCGCCTTTCCAGCCGCAGAAGCTGTACTACGCCACGATCTCTCGCCGCTTCGCCGGGGTCAGCCTGACCCTGCTGCGGTTGATCGGCCACAATCCCCGCCGAATGGGCCGCAATCAAGATATCGACCTCGCCGAGATTGCCAGCCAACAATTCCCAATCCACGCCAGAGTGAACTACCGACCGGTGGCCGAGTTGAAGCGCCGGGCCACCGCCTGTCATGCCAGCCAGCTCGATTGGGGACCAGCCGGGCGTGGCCTGGCCGGGCTCATTTGGCGACTGGAACGCCTCGGAACAAGCGAGACCTTCATGCGGGCCCATCCGGCGGCGAGCAACGGTCCGATCGAGCGGGATCTGTTCCAAGGCGTACGCGAGGCCTAGCTCCGCCCTCCGTCGAACTTCCCACGCTTCAATCAACCCTAGGGGTCGTCTCATGAAATCTCGGCTCCCAACCTATCCGGTGTGTCAGAATGCTTGACCGACTCGCCATTCCCGCCGAGTGGCTGCCTGTGGTGATCTTTCTGCTCAGAGTGTCGGACATGTCGTTCGACACGCTGCGGGTATTGTTCGTGGTGCGTGGCCGCCGGGCGCCGGCCTGGCTCACAGGGTTTATCCAGTCGGCGATCTGGATCATCGCAGTCACCAGCGTGCTCAGCCACCTCGACAACCTCTTCAACCTTATCGCCTATGCCGGTGGCTTCGCGACCGGTACGGTAGTCGGGCTCGTCATCGAGGAGCGGCTGGCGATTGGCCATGGTCACTTGAGGATCATCAGCTCGCAGCGCGGGAGCGCCGTAGCGGAGGCCCTCCGCCAGGCCGGTTACGGGGTGACCGAAATTTCCGGCCGCGGGAAGGCCGGCACAGTTGCCATCCTGACCACCAGCGTGCGGCGGCGGGACATCGAACGAGTTCGCAGGAAAGTTCTGCAGGCCGATCCGGGATCTTTCCTGACCGTCGAGGAGGTTCGGCCGCTCCACCGCGGGTTCTGGCGAGCGTGAGCGCCGCGGCCGAGGGCAACTTGAAATGACTCTATCTTTTCCCGGGATCGATTGGATCAGTCTGCCACCGGCACTGGTGGCGGCCCTGCTCTTCGGATTGCGGGCAACCGATCTCACGCTTGCGACTCTGCGGACCCTCGCCATCACCCGCGGCCGTCCGCTCGTGT
>JAHFAU010000128.1 GCA_023250385.1 Anaerolineales bacterium | reverse complement strand
CGTGTTTCCCGGTCCGGGCTGATTTTCGACAGCGAGTGTGCCGCCGTGGGCCTCGACGATCAAGCGGGTGACGTAGAGCCCGATCCCCTTGTGTGAGCGCGCCTCGGCTGCGGTGCGCCCAAAGTCCTCGGCCTTATCAAACAACTGCATGAGCAGCTCCGAAGACTCGTGCGGTCCGCGATCGATGATCTCAATGGCAGCCCCTTTGTTTTCGGATTCGGCAAGCACGACCACCTGCGATCCGACTTCGGAAACCGTTACAGCATGCTCCACCAGCCGGAACAGAGCCCGCTTCAGCCGCTGCCGGTCGCCTTGAACCAAGAGCGTCTGCTCGGCCCGGACGTGGACCAAGGTGATCCCCTTGGATTCAGCGTATGGTGAGAGCATTTCGATCGCCTCAGCGACCACCGAGTTGAGCTCAAGCGGTTCCGGGCTGAGCTGCAGCCCGGTGCTCTCGAAGCTGGTGAGATCCTCCAGGTCATCCACGGTCGCGATCAGCCGTTTGGTATCTACCGCCGCCCAGGACAGCAGTTCGAACTGCTGGGGCGCTGCCTTTACTTTCCCGGAGCGGAGCAGCTCGAGCGAGGCGGAGATCGTGTGCAGTGCGCTGCGCAAGTCATGCGAAATACCGTCGATCAATGCCTCACGGGCCCGGCTCAGATTCCCGAGCTTGTCTTCCGCCCGGTGGCGGGCCTGGTCTACTTGGGCGACCCGACCTCGGAGATCAATCAGCTGACCGACGGCCACGCCCATGAAGATCAGCAGCGCGGAGCCAAGGATGCCGGTCGGCGTCTGGAAGAGCGCGTCCCAGCCCGTGTGACCGGTCAGATTGAGCAGAAACGTGTTGAGCGGAGCGACGAGCAGCGCAGTGAGCAGGCCGCCCCGCGAGCCGTGGGACTGCCCGGCGGCGATCACTGGAAGCAGCGAAAGAATGGGGGTGGCCTCACCGATCTTGGGGTAGATCAGGAACCCCAACATGTAAGCAATCGCGGCCCCGAGCGGGAGGGCTAGCTTGGCTCGCGAGGAAATCGGACGGAGACTTCCAATCGAAGTGTTGGTTGCCAGTCGTTTCAGCAAGTCGCTCGGTCTTCCGACCTAGTTCTCTCTCCCCCAAAGATCGCACCCTGATTCTAGCCGGAGCCTCGCTGGGACCTCCTTACAACAGCCTTACAGCGCGCATGGCGCTCCCTTGCGCCGACCTAACCCTGGCTGGATGCGGCCTGTGCGGGCGCGCGGCGAATGGACTCCCGCCGAATCAGGAGTGCGGGTATCAACGCCAACGCGCACACCCCCACCGCGATGCCCGCCATCTCTACCGTGACCCGGGTCGCGACCTGAATTCCCACCTCGGCGATCCGTCCTAGCTCGGTCAGCTGCACGCCTTCGAGCAGGCGCTGGCTCAGCACCGTCGAGCGTCGCAGGCCGTAGGAGGTCAGGGTGCTGACGCTCAGGCTCATCCCGACGAGCCGCAAGACGATGACCAGCGCCGAGGCCATGCCGCGCTCCGAGTCCTGCACCCCATTGATCACAGTCGAGCCGATCGGGGCGAAGGTCAATCCGAGCCCCACGCCGGCGAGCACCAGTCCGAGCGCCATCCCGGCGACTCCCTCCACCACCTCTCGACCGAGACTGACCGGTTCTCCCAGGCCGGCGACGAACTGGGCGGCCTGACGCGCGAACTGGGGCTGCCAGCGGGTCATCAGACCGAATCCGGCAAGTGCGATGAGCACCCCGGCGGCGGCCGCCAGGCGGTCGCCATAGCGGGACGCCAGCCACCCTCCGAGGACCGCCGCAAGCGCCATGGGGATTGTGAACGCCGATAGCAGTACCCCACTCGCCAGCGCACCCTGAGCGCCGCTCTCCGCACCAGCCAGGTTGATGAACAACGGCACGCTCACCAACCCGACCATGAGACAGTAGCCCACCAGCAGGTTCGCCCCACCCGCCGCGGCCAAGCTTCGGTCGGTGAAGAACTTCAGATTGACCAGCGGCCGGCGGGCTCGATTCTCCTGCAGCAGGAATCCCACGAAGGCTAGAACCCCGATGGCCGCAGCGAGCGGGCTGCTCGCTCGAGCACCCGTCCTGGCGGCCGGATCCGCAACTCCCAAGCCTAGATTCAGGCCGGTCAACGCGAGGCCGAGCAGAACGGCGCCGGCCCAATCGATCCCGTCCGGGCCCGGCGGGACCGCCAGATCCCGCAGCGCCCACCCGACCAAGCCGAACGACACGGCCGCAATCGGCAGGTTGATCCAGAACAGGTAGGTCCACGGGACGAATTGCACGAGGATCCCCCCGTAGAGGTGCCCGAGCACCCACCCCGCGGTGTCGACCGCCCCGATGACTCCCAGCGCGACCGCCCGCCGATGTGCCGGATACAAGTCGCCCGCCAGCGCCATCGTAACTGGAACTAGCGCGCCAGCGCCGAAAGCCTGAACCACCCGTCCGCCGATCAGCGCGTAGAGAGCCATCAGACTCCGGTCCGGTCGCCCCCCGGCCAGCAGCCGAACCATTCGTTCCACGGCCGCGGCCGGCGCCCCACTCGAAGCCGCGACCAGCCATGATCCGGCGAAGAACACGGTCAGGCAAATCAGGTAAACCCGCCTGCGGCCCCAGACATCCGATACCCGCCCCATGAAGGTCATGCTGATGGCATACGCAAGCAGGTACCCGCTGACCGCCCAGGCGGCATCATTCAAGCCCGACTGCAGCGGTACCCGCAGATCGGCAATCACGGCTGGGAGCACCGCCGAGATGACGGTCAGATCGAGGGCGCCGATGAAGACCGGCAGGCAGGCGAGCGCCAGGATCAGCGCCGGCCCGGGGCGGGCCCGGCGCGGCGAGGGGTGAATGCCGACGGAGAGCAAGCTAGGGAGTGCTAATTTCTACCGGGACGTCGATCTCGAAGAGATCGATGAGCCAGCCGTTCTCGCTCGGCTCGGTGATGTGCAGTCGGAGTACGTTGCCGGTCGACTGTTCCATCCAGACATCGACAGGATAGAGGATCCCTGGGGCTAGCGCGCCGGCAGTCAACGGGGCCAGCGTGGCGCCATCGGCCTTGCCACGCAGGTGATCGACCTCGGATCCTTCCAGACTTTCGCTGGCGACGAACTCGGCTTGCTGAATGCCTTCCTGCAGCACGTGGGGAAAACCCTCCGGTGAGAACAAGGTTGCAACGTCGAAGGATAGTTCGGGAGGCGTGGGCAAAAAGGTCTGGGTCAGCGGATTGGTCATGAAGTCACCCTCCGGCAGCCAGAGCATCTGAATCTCGATCACATTTCCCAACAAGCCGACCTTGATCGTCGCTGAAACCCGATCGGGCGCCTGATACGCGCCGCTGACCTCGCTGAAGGTGAGGCCCAGGCTTGGGTCCAGGGTGGCCGGCTCCCCTTCCCGGATCAGGGAGAACTTCGCGCTCTGCATTGCCAGCATGGCCTGCCCGGCGCGGTCGAGCCTTTCTTGCGGAGTGGGGGTCGGGATGGGGGTCGGGGTCGGAGCGGCCGGGGCGGCGCAAGCAGCCAGCCAAAGCGCTGCCGCCGCGATGATGACATTAATCCGATTCATCTCAGTCCCATTCCCGTACCTAGTTATATCGCGGAATATGGAAAAGTCCGACATGGAGCGCCACACTCCGTGATAAGCGAGAGGCTTGTCTATTCACCCAAGCGACGAGTCACTCCTGAAGCAAGGCCTCAATGATCCTGCGATATTCGGCTTCGCCCTGCGGCCCGATCAGCACGGCCCGGATCTGGCCGCTCCGGTCAATCAGGAATTTCTCCGGCACGCCTCGCATTCGATAGGCCTGCGAGATTCGGGTACCCAGATCGGGCCCATTGGGGTACGTGACCCCGAACTCTTCCAGGAATCCGCGGGCCTCGTCTTCGGAATCGGCATAGTCCACGCCGACGAACACGACCCCTCGATTGCGGTATTCCTGCCAGAGCGCCTCCAGCAGTCGGGCTTCCTGGCGGCAGGGAATGCACCACGAAGCCCAGAAGTCCACAATCACCACCTTGCCCCGTTGGTCAGCGAGGCGGAATGTTCCCCCGTTGAACAGGTTCAGGGTGAAGTCCGGGGCAGCGCCGTGGGAGAGCTGGCCGGCTTGGGCGCGATAGAGCCCGCCTCCGATCAGGCCGAGAAAGCCAAACAGCAGTCCCCAGATCAGCCAGCGGACCCAGCGTATGGGACGAGGCTTAGGTGGACCAAGCCCGCCGCTCCCTTCTGCTTCCTCTCCCATTCAGCTCCGATTGGCTGCAGCCAAGCCGCCAATCGCGTGCCCGCTCAGGTAGCCGATGTAGGCCGGGACGAGCGGCAGCACACACGGCGAGAGAAACGAGAGCAACCCGGCCACCATCGCGATGAGATAAGTCGGAACCGATGCGCCGCCAAGAGGCAGATCGAGGAACAGGCCGTTCCGCTGCGCCCAGACCGCCAACAGGGCAATCCGGTTGGTCACCATCATCAACCCGATGGCGATCAGCAACAGCCCGCTGGCAATCTCCAAGGTTCGCAAGTGCCTCTGAAAGCGGCGCACGTATTCGGCGGCTTGACCCATCCCCAGCCCGATCGCGAGAAACGGCAGCCCCAAGCCCAGCGCGTAGCCGCTCGAGAGCACCATCGCCTGCCCGGCCGTCTGCTGGCTGAACCCGAGGGTGAGGATGGCGCCGAGCGTGGGTCCCACGCAGGGCGTCCACCCGGCCGCGAAGAAGACCCCCATCAGCAAGGAGGAGGACAAGCCACCCCGTTGGCTCCGCTTCCACTGCGGCCGGAGGTCGTAATACAGCCACGGGATTTTC
>JAHFAU010000127.1 GCA_023250385.1 Anaerolineales bacterium | reverse complement strand
TTTGATCAATCCCAAGGAACAGGGCCTTACGTGTAACGTCCAGGAGGCGGCGGGCCTCATCCGAAATTTCGCCGACCCCTACCGTGAGCGCCGAGTCGCCCACAAACCCATCTACGATCGAGCCGCAGTCGAGGCTGACGATGTCACCTTCTCGCAGGCGACGCTTTCCGGGGATGGCGTGCACCAGCTCGTCATTCACCGAGACCGTCGTCGTGGCCGGGTAGGGGAATATCCCCGGGACACCCAGGAAGGCGGGTTTCGCCCCATGGGTCCGCAACACCTCGGCCGCCACCTCGTCGATCTCGCGGGTCGTCACACCCGGAGCCACCAACTCGACCGCCGCGGCTAGGGCCAACGCGTTCACTCGCCCGGCTGCCCGCATCGACTCCAATTCCGCCGCGCTCTTCAACACCACCCCGCGGCGCCAATTCACCGAGCAGCCTCCTGGCCGAGGATCGCCAGGATCTCGGCCGTGACTGCGCCCATCGGCTGATCGCCGTTCACCTCTTGCAAGACCCCCCGGCTGCGATAGAACGCGACCAAGGGCGCAGTGAGCTTCTCGTACACCTGGACCCGATTGCGAACGGTTTCGGGTTGGTCGTCCTCACGCTGGACCAGTTCCGACCCATCGACATCGCACACCCCCGCCTGCTTCGGCGGGTTGTAAGCCAGATGATATACATGGCCCGCCTCCCGGCATACCCGGCGTCCGGCCATCCGATCGACCAACCGCTCGAGCGGGACCCGAATGTGGAAGGCGGGGCCGACCGTCGCATCGAAATCCTTGGCGATGGCTTCGAGCGCATCTGCCTGCGGGATCGTGCGTGGGAATCCGTCCAGGATGGCGCCCGATGCCGCATCCGGCCGTTCCAACCGGCCGCGAACCATCCCGATAGTCGCCTCGTCTGGCACCAGCTGTCCCCGATCGATGTGGCGCTGAGCTTCTATCCCAAGCGGAGTCCCATTCTGAATGTGCTCGCGGAACAGGTCTCCGCTGGACACGTGTGGAAGCCCGAGGGCGGCGCTCAGCCGCTTGGCCTGGGTCCCCTTCCCGGCGCCCGGTACTCCCAACACAACGACATACAACATTGACTTAGCGGACAAGCAACGCCGAGTCGTAACCGCGCAGTTTCAACTCGGCCTCGATATTTCGATACGTATCCCGAATCACTCCCACCACGATCAACAGCCCGGACGAGGACACCAGCAGCAGCCCAGTGTTCCCGCCTCCGATTACTGGGAAAGCCGCCCGGACCAGGAAAGGGAGGATGGCCACTACACCCAGGAAGAGGGCCCCAGGCAACGTGATCCGACGCATCACTCGGGTCAGGTAGCGCTGGGTCGCGGCCCCCTTGGTGACGCCGGGGACTTGCGCTCCGGACCGCTTGAGGTTGTCACCGTAATTCTGCTGCTGGAAGAGGACGTCGGTATAAAAAAAGGTGAAGCCCACCACCATGAAAAAGTACAGGATCCAATAAGTGCCGCTGTTCCCTCCAAAATTGGTCTGCAGCCACTGAGCCACCCGGGCCAGGAACTGTGAACTCGAATTGACGAAAAATTGAGCCAAGACCGCCGGGAAGGTGAGGATCGATTGGCCGAAGATCAGCGGAATCATCCCGGCCATGTTGACCATGAGGGGCAGGGTGCCTTTTACCGGCATCGACATTCGGTTCCCGACCCGGCGTCCCGGATACATCACCGGCACATGCCGCCTTCCCTCCTGCACGTACACAATCACAAAGATTGTGATCACCATCAGAATGATGAAGAAGACCAGGATCGCACCGCGCTCGGCCTGATTCTGCATCAGCCGCCCCAGGTTCGCCGGGATGCGCGAGACGATCCCGGCAAAGATGATCAGCGACAAGCCCTGATTTCGGATCCCGTGTTCCGAGATCAGTTCACCCAACCAGATCGCAAACATGGTGCCGGCGGTCATAGTCGAAATGATGGTGAGGGTCGGCAAGTTGAAGCCCAAAGTAAAGGTCAGGATATTTTGCCCGGCGAACTGCTGGAACAACCGGATCTGTCCGATCGCCTGGAGGGCCGCCATCGGGATCGCGAGGTAGTAGGTCCACTTCTCCATCCACTGTCGGCCCTCGCGGGGGTCCTCGTCCATGCGGGCCTGGAGGGGCGGAATGATCGGAACCAGGATTTGGAGGATGATCTGACCCGTGATGTAGGGATACACTCCCATCGCGAGTACCGAGAAGGTCGAGACCGTTCCACCGGACAGCAAATCCAGCAGCCCGAAGAGGGTCTGCCCGCCTCCCGCCTGGGAGAACATCTGGGCGATTGCCAATCGGTTCACATCGGGAACGGGGATGTGAGCCGCCAACCGGTAGATGGTCAACAGAGCGAGCGAGATCAGCAGCCGGTTCCGGATGTCCGGCGAGATCCACAAGAATCGCAATCTTCTCATCGGATTAAACGACTCCGATCTAGCGGCCCGCATAATCCAGCCCGATCTTTGAGGCTCATGCTGTCTCCAAGAGTTCGACCCGGCCGCCCGCCCGCTCGATCTCGGCCCGGGCGGTCGAGGTGACGCGGTGGGCTCGAACGGTCAGCGCCACTTTTAGCTGGCCGCGGCCCAGGATTACCACCGGACGGTGCGTGTCCCGGATCAGGCCGGCCGAGTGCAAGAGGGCCGGCGTGATCTCCGCCCCGGCCGCGAAGCTGCCCAGTCGGTTCAGATTGACCTCGTGCCACTCCACCCGCTGCAGGTTGGTAAATCCGCGCTTGAACGGAAGCCGGCGGTAGAACGGCAAGTTGCCACCTTGGCGGTAGAGATGGCCGCCTTCCCCCGCACGTGCTCCCTGGCCTTTGGTCCCGCGGCCGGCGGTCTTTCCCTGCCCGGCGGCAATGCCGCGGCCCACCCGCTTGTTGCGCCGTCGGGATCCCAGGCGGGCCTTGAGTTCGTGCAGCTTCATCCTTCTTCCACCCTGAGCAGGTGCGGAATCTTGGCGATCATCCCACGGATGGCCGGGGTATCTGCCACTTCGACGGTCTGGTGAACCTTATGCAGGCCCAAAGCCCGGACGGTCCGCTTTTGGCGCAGCTCGTATCCGATCGGGCTTTTGACCAGGGTGAGCCTAATGCTTGCTTTCGCCATCCTTGCCTCGCAGCCAGAATGGAGTGACGGTCTTGACATCTTTGCCTAAGAATGCCGCCTGTTCCTTGGCCCGCTTCAGTCCCCGTAAACCCTTTAGGGTGGCCTGGGCAACATTTAAGACATTCGCGCTGCCCAGCGACTTGGTCAATATATCTCGAACACCGGCAGCCGAGAGCACGGCCCGGACCGCGCCGCCGGCGATTACGCCGGTGCCGGGCGAGGCCGGCTTGAGCAGCACTTTCGCACCGCCATGCTCGGTCAGCACTTCATGCGGAATTGTCGTGCCTTCCAGCGCGAACGGCTGCATGTCTTTGCGTGCTCGCTCGGAGGCCTTGCGAATCGCTTCGGGGACCCCGCGGGCCTTGCCAACCCCGAGCCCGACCCGGCCGCGATTGTCGCCGACCGCCACCACCACCCGAAAATGGAACTGTCGGCCGCCCTTGACGACCTTCGCCACCCGAGCGATGTCGATGACTCGCTCGTCGAACTCAGCTCGTTCCTCCTGCTCGCGAAATCCCCGCCTCACAAGCCCTCCCTCAGAATTTCAGCCCGGCTTGGCGGGCCGCCTCGGCGACTGCCTTCACCCGGCCGTGATACCGGTTTCCGCCCCGGTCAAACACTGCCTGGTCCATACCGAGCCCCTTGGCTCGCTGGGCCAGCAGCTCTCCCACCAATTTGGCCTGTTCGAGTTTGCGCAGTCCGGCCGTCTTGGGTCGAAGCTCGGGATCCACGGTGGAGGCCGAAACCAAGGTGTGGCCACGGCTGTCGTCAATCAACTGCGCATAGATCTGATCCAGACTGCGGAAGACGTTGAGCCGCGGGACCTGGGGCGTCCCGCTCATTTTGTGCCGAGACCTGCGCTGTCTGCGTTGTCGGGCCACCGCCCGGCTCGCGGCTGGCATTGGCTATTGGGTCACTTTCCCGGCCTTGCCCGCCTTACGCCGAACGTGCTCACCTTGATAACGAATTCCCTTCCCCTTATAAGGCTCGGGTGGGCGGACTTTCCGGATATCCGCAGCCACCTGCCCCACCAGTTGTTTGTCATGGCCCAGAATCCGGACCACGTCCCCCTTGGCCTCGACTTCGAAGCGAATACCGGAGGCCGGCTTGACCTCGACCGTGTGGGAGAAGCCAACGTGGAGCATCAGCGACTCGCCCTTGAGCTCCGCCCGGTAGCCGACACCCTGGATCTCGAGGGTCTTTGCGAAGCCCTTGGTTGTGCCCAAGATCATGTTATTCAGTAGCGCTCGAGTCATCCCGTGCAGGGCTCGGACCTTCGGTTCATCCGAATCGCGGGCTACGTGCAGGGCGCCGTTTTCTTCGGTAATCGCCATCTCCGCTCGAAACTCTTGCTCCAGCACTCCCTTGGGTCCCCTCACTCGGACTCGCTGGCCCTCAATCAGGACTTCGACCCCCTCTGGGATTGGAACGGGAGCCCTACCAATGCGCGACATGGCTCAGCTTCTCCGGCTCACCACACTTCACAGAGCAGCTCGCCACCGACGCCGAGCTGCCGGGCTCGCAGACCGGTCATGACTCCTTTGGGAGTGGTCAGAATGGCAATTCCCATTCCCGAGCGAACCCACGGGATCTTGTGCCGGCTGACATAGGTCCGACTGCCCGGCCGGCTGATTCTCCGCAGGCCGGTAATCACAGGTTGGCGTGCCCGGCGCTCGCCAACGTACTTCAATCGGAT
>JAHFAU010000126.1 GCA_023250385.1 Anaerolineales bacterium | reverse complement strand
CCTGGGCATACAGCCGCGCATTCTCAATCGCGATCGCGGCCTGATCCGCAAACGCCTGCAGCCGTTCGGCATGGGCCTGCTGATAGGTGCCCGGGAACCCGCTGCTGAGGTTCAAGAAGCCGAAGGTCTTCCCTTTTCGGCGCAGCGGTGCGCCGGCGTATGAACCGATCCAGCTCGTTTCCGGCAGTTCCACCCAGCCCGGGAACGTCCGGGTGTCCGGCACGGCGATGGGCTTTCCGGTCTTCTCCATCTTGCGGAAATTCTGCATCGCTTCCCAAGGTAATCGAAGCTGCATCAACCATTCCGAGAGGCCGCGCTCGGCATAGCCGTGGCCCCGTACTGCTCGGAGTTCTCGCTTGCCCTGATCGGTATCAATCAGCAGCATGATGTCAGCCGTGTCGTGCCCGACTACCCGGCCGACGTTGTCCAGGATCTGATCCAGCACTTCGTCCAGGTTGAGGGTGCCGCTCACGGCCGCGGTCGTGTCGCGCAGGGCCTGCTCGGTTTCGATCAGCTCGCGAGTGCGCTCCAGCCCGTCTTCCATCCGAACCATCGCGACCGAGAGTGCGTCTTGAGTCTCTTTAAGTTCGCTGATGTCGGTGACCACGACGACCGACCCAATGTGCTCGCCGCGCGCGTTGTGCATCGGCGCAGCCGAGGCCAACACGCTGCGGGTCTTGTCATCCCTTCGGCGCAAGACCAACTCGTATTGGCTGCGTTCACCGCGCTCCTGGATGTGCGCCTGCTCCCGGACTTTGGCGAACTGGTCGGACTCCATCAGGTCAGCCAGCGAGACTCCCAACAGAGCTTCCGCCTGGTAGCCAAGTAGCTCTGCAAAGGCCGGATTCACGAACGTCAACCGGTTCTCGCTATCCAGCAGGGTGATGCCGGTGAACGCAGATTCAGCAACCGCCCGATAACGCTCCTCGCTCTCCCGCAGCGCGTCCTGCGCACGCTGCCGATCCGCGATCTCGCGTTGAGCCCGCTCGTAGAGCCTGCCGCTTTCGATGGCGATGGCGGCCTGTTGGGCAATGGCCTGGCACAACTCAATCTCTTCTCCGGTGAAGCTTCGCGCCCAGCGGCTCTCCCAGATCGTTGCGTAGGCAATCAGCTGACCGGCCACGTTGACCGGGATAACCAAGGTCGCCTTCGCGCCAAAATGCCGCATGTGCTTGCGCTCGGCTTCACTCAGCCCCGGGTCCCCAACCTGCTGGACTTGCGGCTGGCCGGCCTCGATAGCGGGCAGCCTCCCCGGAAACTCGGTCTGCAGGTCGTAGCTGATCCCCAGGTCGGACTTGCGTTCTTCAGCCGAAGAATGCTCGGTGTAGTATTCCGCCAACACCTTCGCCGATTTCGCTTCCCGGTCGTAGTCGCAGATGTAGGCACTGGTCGCATCCACGGCCTGGCACAGCTTCTCCGCCAACCGACTCAGCACGGTCTGCACCTCTAGAGTAGAGGTGAAAACGCCAATCGCCTCTTTAAGCAATGTTTCCCACTTGAGCCGGCGCTGGGTCTCCTCAATCAACCGAGCGTTCTCGACCGCCACGGCCAGGTGGCTCCCAAATACTCCGGCCAGCTCGACATCGTGTTCGCTGAAGCGATCCCGATTCTCGTTCTCCAGCAGCATCAGCGCGCCCACCGCGCGGTCACCAACCATGAGCGGCATCCCCAGGATCGCCTTCGTATCAAACTCCTGAATCAGCTCCGGGTTGACCAGATTGGAACTCTCGGCTTGGTTTATGTAGATGGGGCGGCGTTCCCGGATGACCCGGGCTCCGAGCGTCCCCGGATCTGCTAATGGCAGACGGAGACCGATGAACACGGCCCGGCTTTCGCCGTGGCCTGCGAAGCCAACGATCTCGCTCCCCTCGACCATCCAGACGTAAGCGCCCCCTACTCCGAAGAGCTGCTTGCTTTGCAGGCAGATCAGGTCCATCAGACTGCGCAGCTCGAGGTTGGCACTCAGGGAAAGCCCGACCCGGGCCAGGGTCTCGGCAAGCAGGCGCTGTTCCTGTTCCGCACTCAACAAGGCCTCCCTTTCCTGTTCGGACCGTTTGCGGCTGGTGATATCCGACACGATCAACAGGATCGCCACCTTGCCTTGATGGTTGATGAGGCGGGAAATCTGCAAGACCTCGGCCAGCTGGCCGTCTTTGCGGACGACCTGGAACTCGAACGACTCGACTTCGCCGCCTTCCAATTGCCGAGCTAGCCGCTGCTCGAGGCCTGCGGCCCACTCCGGCGAGCTGACCGCGACATAGTCAAACTCAGGTGACAGCAATTCGGATCGCCGGTACCCCAGGATCGCTTCGCTGGCCGGGTTGGCATACACAACCCGGCTGCCCTGTAGGATCAGGATCATGTTGGGTGATTTTTCCGCCACGCCGCGGAAGAGTGCCTCCGATTCGACCAGGCTCTCCTGGGCCGCTTCCCGGGCGCTGACGTCTAGCACCGTCCCGACGATCGCCGGCCGACCGTTGAGCTTGACTGCCCGTCCGAACTCCTCGCAGTGCACAGTTGAGCCATCGGCTCTGAGCCCCCGGTACAGGAATCGGACCGAGGCCGTCTCGCCTTCCAACCGGCGCCGGATGAATTCCCTCAACTTTGGCCTATCGTCTGGGTGGGCGAGGTCTTCCGGGAGCAGTTCGTCCAAGATCCGCTGCCTATCCTGGCCAAAGATCTCGGCAAAGGCCGGGTTCACATAGCTGAACCGACCGTCCTGGAAGATATACAGCCCGGCCATCGAGCCGTCGGCGGCCAACTGGAAGCCGCTCAAGGCCTCTCTGAGCTCTGCCTCCGAGTGCTCTAGGCGGCCATTGGCCTCGCGCAAGTCGGCGAGCTGCTGCTGTAGACTTTCGGAGGTGAGAAGAACCTTTGGCTTTAGCTCGCGCTCTTTGGTTCCCATACTGCTCGCGTCGAATCAGGGCAGGATAGTGGATTGCTTGGGGCGGCCGCAACCGACTGCCATCGGCTGCGAGGCCTTATGTTCCAACCTGAGTCTGCCCGGCTCTGTCCACTTGACAAGAGGTTCAAATGTCCCATTAACGACCGGCAGTCGCCGTAATTGACAGTCGTGGGGTTCGGTGCTAGAAATTCGGACGTCCCCCGGAGGATGCTACAGTGCGCTTCATCTTGAGGGCCTTCGTCGCCCTGCTGGTTCTCGCCGCGCTCGTTGGGGTCGTGCTGGCTGCCCTTCGCTTCCTGGTCGTCCCGCGTGCCTTCCCTCAGGTCGAGGGCGCGATCAAGCTTCCCGGTCTGAACGCTCCGGTAGACGTTTACCGGGACTCGATGGGGATTCCCCATATTTACGCCTCGACCGAGCACGACCTGCTCATGGCCCAGGGATTTGTGCACGCCCAGGATCGGTTCTGGCAGATGGAGTTTCAACGCCGGATTGGAAGCGGCAGGTTGTCCGAGGTGCTGGGGGAGGCCGCCCTACCGCGAGACCGCTTCATCCGGACTGTAGGCTGGAACCGGACCGCCGCGATCGAAGCGGAGGGCCTGGAGGGTCAGGACCGCGAGCTCTTGGAGGCCTACGCGGCGGGCGTCAACGCCTACCTCGAAACCCACCCAGGATCGAAGGGGCTGGAGTTCACCATCCTGGGACTGACCGGGGTCGACTTCGAGCCCGAACCCTGGACCCCGTTTGACACTCTCACTTGGGGAAAGGTGCTGGCCTGGCGCCTCGGGGGCGAGGAAACCGTTGAGCTGACCCGGGCAAACATCGCGGCCCGGTTGGGGGCCGCGGCGGTGCCGGTGCTCATGCCGGCTTACGACCCCGACTACCCGCTGATCGTTGGCTCACCACTATCAGAGGCCTCCTTGCGGGCCGTCCCGGAAGCGGCCTTCTCCCCGATTCTGCCGGGGAACGGCTTAGAGATCGGCAGCAACAATTGGGTGATTGGCGGTGATCGCACGACGACCGGAACCCCGCTGCTCGCCAACGACCCCCACCTCGGGATCCAGATGCCCTCCATCTGGTACGAGATCGGGCTGCACTGCGAGCCGGTCGGACCGGATTGCGGCATCAATGTCGTTGGGGCCTCGCTGCCGGGGACCCCGGGGGTCGTCCTCGGACACAACGACCGGATTGCCTGGGGATTCACGAATCTCCGCCCAGACGTGGTGGACTTTTTTGTCGAGCGCCAGAACCCAGACAACCCGAATCAGTATGAGTACCAGGGCCAGTGGCAAGATATGCAGATCATTCGAGAAGAGATTTCAGTCGCCGGGCGGGACGAGCCGGAGATCGTCAATGTACGGATCACCCGCCACGGTCCGATCATCAACGATGTCGCCGGTGGGACTGAAGACGAGTGGGCGTATGGCTGGCAGCCGCTCGCTTTCTCCTGGACCGGTCTCCAGCCAGGCACCATCTTCAAGAGCCTGCTAATGCTCGACCGAGCCCAGAATTGGGAGGAGTTCCGCGAGGCTCTGCGGTATTGGAATGTCCCCGGCCAGAACTCGGTTTACGCCGATATCGATGGCAATATCGGCTACCAGGCCACCGGCCAGGTGCCGATCCGAGCCAGCGGAAACGGCTCGATGCCAGTCCCGGGCTGGACCAACCAATACGAATGGGTAGACACGGTGCCCTACGAGCAAATGCCCTCCGTGTTCAACCCACCCGCGGGCTACATCTCGACCGCCAACAACGCCGTTGTCGGCCCCGATTACCCGTACTTTCTATCGATGGATTGGAACCCCGGTTATCGGGCGCGCCGGATTGTGGAACTGATCGAGGCCGACGATTCGATCTCAATGATAGACATGCAGACGATCCAGCGCGACAGTACCCCGCTGTATGCCCAAGACATCCTGCATTGGATCCTGGCCGTCCGGCC
>JAHFAU010000125.1 GCA_023250385.1 Anaerolineales bacterium | reverse complement strand
TCGACCAGGCTCCGGCACCTCCCCGGGTGAGGCGGAGGGAGAGGGATTCGAACCCCCGGTGGGTTGCCCCACAGCGGTTTTCAAGACCGCCGCCTTAAGCCGCTCGGCCATCCCTCCGGGAATTCGAGCATTCCCCTCCAGGGCGGCCAGATTGTATCATGCGCGGCAAGCGAAGGCCGATCGCCCATCGGGCCTCACCGAGAATCCCGGTCGAACGCATCTGCTGCGGAGGATCGCCAAAGCTGGTACAGGCCGAGGCCATCGTCAGAGTGATACTCATCAAGCACCTCAAAGTGAGCCTTCGTCGCCAGTCCCCGCAGCTCATCGCTCGCGAAATGGTGGACATAGCGCAATCCCTCGCCGGCATGCCGCCAGTCGAGCAGGAAGTCCGCAGGGTCGACCTGCTCCGCATTCAAACCGGCCCGCCCCCAAGGGACGATCCGTTGCTGCATCCGGGGGCTGTCGAGAAAATCCCACACCGACAGGGCAAGAGTGCCCGCGGGCGATAGTAAGCGCCGAACTTCCGTCAGGACCGACAGCCGCAATTCCTCCGTCGGAACGTGATGCAGCACTGCGAAGGCCAGCACCCACTCGAAGGGTCCGGCGGGTCGGGCGATCTCCCGCGCCCAGTCCGGGTCGGAGAGGTCTGCTCGGCAGAACTGGTAGGTCGGCGGCCTCAAGCCGGCGGCTCTCCGATCCAGCAGGGCCTGGCTGTGGTCCAGACCGACGTACCTGCCGTGGAAGCCGAGCCGCTGGAGCTGAGCCGCGAGCAATCCGTGTCCGCAGCCCAGCTCGAGCACCTGAGCCTCCAACGCCAACTCCTTGATCGCATTCAGCACGCCCGGCTGCAGTCGATTCCGCTTGTCGACGAAGGCTGCGGCGAAGCTTTGGTAGAATTCGCGGTTGATCTCCAAGAGGCGATCTCTGACCTCCTTCCGCATGCGCGGATTATAGCGGTCATGACCAACCAGTCAGATTGGCACGCAGCCCGCCGGTACACGCCTGAGCACCTGGCGCAGGCCCGCCGGATTCTCGAAGATGTCCGAGCTGGGGGACGAGTTTCCGAAGCGGTGCGGGACCACCCCTTGCCGGCTGGCGGCTATGTGGCAAAGCATGTCCTGGTCCATGCTTACCGGGAGTTGACCGAGGCAGGCGAGTGGCCACCCGAGCCGCAAGTGCTGCGTCGGATCCGGATGAAGCCCACCCGGACTCTTTCCGGAGTCACGACGGTCACCGTGCTGACCAAGCCGTATCCCTGTCCAGGGAAGTGTGTCTTTTGCCCGACCGATTTTCGGATGCCGAAGTCGTACCTCCCGGATGAGCCTGGGGCCATGCGGGCGCTGCAGCACGAGTTCGACCCGTACCAACAGACGGTAGCCCGATTGGAGGCGCTGGAGGCCATCGGGCATCCCACGGAGAAGATCGAGCTGCTGATCCTCGGAGGCACCTGGAGCGCCTACCGGGTGGATTACCAGGAGTGGTTCGTTCGGCGCTGTCTGGATGGGCTGAATGGGTTCGAGGCAAGTTCACTCACCGAGGCTCAGGCCGCCAATGAGCATGCCGTGCACCGCAATGTGGGCCTGGTCATTGAGACCCGGCCGGACCACATTGACCCGCACGAGTTGGCTCACTTGCGAATGATGGGAGTCACCAAGGTCCAGCTGGGCGCGCAGAGTCTCGATGACCGGATCCTCAGCCTGAACGCTCGCGGCCACAGCGTTGACCAGACCCGGGCCGCGGCCCAGCTGCTGCGGGCCGCGGGTTTCAAGTTCGTCCTGCACTGGATGCCCAACTTGCTCGGGGCGACCCTCGAGTCGGATCGAGCGGACTTTGCTCGGTTGTGGGACGATCCGAACTTGCGGCCGGACGAGATCAAAATTTATCCCTGCCAGCTGCTCGCCAATGCCGAGCTGTATGACTACTGGGGGAGAGGGGAATACCGCCCTTACACGACCGAGCAGCTGATTGATTTGATCGCCGACATCAAGCGGACGATTCCCCGCTACTGCCGGGTCAATCGCGTGATCCGGGACATTCCGTCGACCAATGTCGTGGATGGAAACAAGCGGACCAGCCTCCGGCAAGACGTACATGCAGAGATGCGGCGGAGAGGGACCCTCTGTCGCTGTGTCCGCTGCAGGGAGATTCGCGGCCTCAGCGTTGATCCTACCCGGTTGAACCTCCAGGACCTGGTCTACACCGGCGGGGGAGCGGAAGAGCACTTCATCTCATTCGTAACCGAAGACGACCGGTTGGCAGGGTTCTTGCGGTTAAGCCTGCCGGCGCTCGACTCTGCTGGGGTTGGCTTCTCTGATTTGGAGGGGGCTGCCCTGGTCCGGGAGCTGCACGTCTACGGCCAGTCGCTCGAGGTCGGCTCGGACCAGGACGGAGCGGCTCAGCACATCGGCCTCGGAACCCGATTGATGCAGACTGCAGAGGCTCGGGCGGGGCGCCGTGGTTACCGCCGAATGGCGGTTATCTCGGCCTTGGGGACCCGGGGCTACTATCGCCGGTTGGGCTACCGGCTGGGCGAGACCTACATGCTGAAAGACCTGTAAGCTTGGCCCGCCGCCGATTGGCCGCGGACTTCAGCCGCTGAAAACCCAGAAACTGGTGACCCGGATCTGGTGGCGGTCGGCCCAATCTTTGGCCTTGGCGGCCAGGGTGATCGGCGCCACGAGATAGAACGAACCCTCGCCGTCCTTGGCTCTTCGAGCAATCGCTCCACAGATCTCCTTGGACAGGTTGGACGACAACCCATCCTTGTTCAGCACATACCAGAAGGCCTCGCGCCATTTCATGGACTTCCACTCGAGGGCAGACACGTGCGGCCGGACCCCGTCGAGCGGGTCGGGCGGCCCCGCGGGCCAATCCAATGGGGTGGCGCGCACGTCCAAGAAGTTCGAAGCCTGTGCGATACGCTTCGCGACCTTCTGTACCAACTGATCCAGCTCCGTCTTGGTTGAATTTGAAATTCGCAGCGCTGAATTCAGCGTTGCCATGGTTTAGTCCTCCGGCAGCCCCGCGGTCATAGTACTCCTCGTAGAGGGGTGCGGGAAATAGGACTTCCTTCCCCTATATCTAGGGGAAACATGCGTTCGGGCAGCCTGGTACCCAGGTAGGTATAATGCCAACCCAATCTGATCGTTAAGGAGCTCGAGTGTTCATTCACGGCGGCAATTGGTTTTCGTTCATCCGTTTCGACGAGGAACAGGACCGACCGCAAATAAGCCGCGGCTTGCTTCGCCGTGTGGCGCGCTTTGCCCGGCCGTATTGGCGCTGGGTGATGGTGATCCTGGTCACCATCATGGGGATCTCGCTGCTCAGCTTGCTGCCGCCGCTCTTAATTCGCGATCTGCTGGATACTGCGATTCCCCAGCGCCTCGGCGGTCGGCTGAATCTCTTGGCCTTGGGCATGGTCGGGGTACCGTTGGTCAACGGACTGCTCGGGGTGGCCCAGCGCTACGCTAGTTCGACGGTTGGTGAAGGACTGATCTTCGACCTGCGCAGTGCCGTCTACGCCCATCTGCAGCGGATGAGCCTGCGCTTCTACACCCATACCCAGGTGGGCGAACTGATGTCGCGCCTGAACAATGACGTTGTCGGCGCGCAGCGGGCGGTGACCGGCACCTTCGTGACTCTGATCAGCGATTCGGTGTCCCTGATCGCCACGCTGGCAATCATGATTGCGCTCGACTGGCGATTGACCCTGTTGAGCATCGCCATCCTTCCCCTGTTCATCCTCCCAGCCCGCCGGATCGGAGAGACACTCCGCCGGATTGCACGCGAGCAAATGGATCTCAACGCGCGCATGAACGCCCTGATGAACGAAACGCTGAATATCAGCGGGGCGTTGCTGGTCAAAATTTTTGGACGCTATGGTCTGGAGGTGCAGCGATTTCGGGAGCGGGCCGCCGAGGTACGGGATGTCGGGGTTCGCCAGGCAATCATTGGCCGCTGGTTCTTTCTCGCTCTCGGCCTGGTCAGTGCCGTTGGCAGCGCGCTGGTCTTCTGGTTGGGCGGACATCTCGTGCTGGGCGGTGCGTTCACGATCGGGACCCTGGTCGCCTTCACCGGTTATCTGGCCAACTTGTACGGCCCACTGATGGCCCTCACCAATGCCCGAGTAGATTTTGCGACTTCGATGGTGAGCTTTGAGCGGGTGTTCGAAGTCCTGGACCTTCCGGTGGAGATCCAGGACAAGCCTGAAGCCCAATCGATACAGGCGGTCCAAGGAAGAATCCGGTTCGAAAAGGTCTCACTTAGTTACCTTTCCGAAGGCGCCAGTCCAGTCCGTCTGGAGCAGGTTCGCCGCTTTGGTTGGGGTGGGGCTGGAGCGGTTGCCCCAACCGGGAAGCAGCTGTTCCGCCGAGACGAGCAGCCGGCAGTCCCTGGGCCGGCGGTCCCCGGGCAGGATGGGAGGCCGCCGGGGCCGGATGAGCGCCGCTGGGCGCTACGTGAGGTGAGCTTCGAGATCGCGCCGGGCCAGGTCGCTGCGCTGGTTGGACCGAGCGGAGCAGGAAAATCGACGATCACCTACTTGTTGCCCCGATTGTATGACCCGACCGAAGGCCGGATCCAGCTGGATGGGCATGACCTGCGCGACATTGCGCTTGAGTCGCTGTCCGAGCAGGTCGGGATGGTGACCCAGGAGACTTTTCTATTTCACGACACGGTCCGCAACAACCTGCTCTATGCAAAGCCTGACGCCAATCAGGAGGCGGTCGAGCGGGCCTGCCGGGCCGCCAACATCCACGATTTCATCGTTGGACTCCCTGACGGATATGACACGTTGGTCGGAGAGCGCGGTTACCGGCTGTCGGGGGGCGAGAAGCAGCGGGTGGCGATCGCTCGGGTGGTGCTCAAAGACCCAAGGGTATTGATTCTGGACGAGGCCACCAGCCACCTCGATTCTCAGTCCGAGGCGCTGATCCAAGAGGCGATGGAGCAGGTCATGA
>JAHFAU010000124.1 GCA_023250385.1 Anaerolineales bacterium | reverse complement strand
CCAGATAGCGTTCGATTTCCGGCCCGAAGCGGGATCCGATGCCCTCGATGCCTTCGATCGTCTGGCGGTCAGCGTTCTCGAACAATTCTGCGATGGCCTGCAGCCGACGGGCGGACGCGTCCAACCTGGCAACCGTGCTGCGGATCTGGCTCGCACCCTCGGTGGCCAGTGTATTCACCTGGGGCCCGAATTGACCCTCGTAGCTCGGCACTGCTGTACCCGACTCGAGGGTCTGGCTCTCAAGTAGGGAGAGCTTCGCTGCGAGCGCGCTCAGCCGCTCGGCGGAGGCCCGCAATTGCCCAGGGTCGACTCGAATTGGCCTTGACATTGCCCAGGGATTCCGGCCGGGACCGCAGGCTCCAGCCGATGTCCTTGTCAACTGGATTATAGACGGCCTTCGAAAGGGGTCATTAATGAAGACACCCATCCGTGTGGCTTCAGCTTGAGCGCGAAACCAAGGTGCCGAGAGCCAGAATCGAACTGGCGACACCGCGATTTTCAGTCGCGTGCTCTACCAACTGAGCTATCTCGGCACCGGCCGGATTGTAACTAGCGCATGTAGGGGTGTCAAGAAAAAGCAGAACCGGCGCGGCTTGTGGGGGTCTGGAGGGGGTCATCACCAGACGATTCGACTTAGCTGTGGTCACCCAGGCAAGCCCGCGCCGGTCTGCTGAGTCAGGATAAGCGCGGCTGTGCGGCCGCGACGTTACACTCTGCTTACAGCGCGACCGACGCCGCAAGTACTGCGGTGGGGGATGATCATCCAGCCACTGGACCGCGATGAAATTCCAAGTCCGCAATTTCCAACCAGGCTGGTGCGGTAGTCGGCACCACCCCGAATCGAATCCCCTGTTGTTCGGATAGCACCGCGTATTGATTGTCGATCCAGGCAACGAAGCACAGTGGCCCGCGGGGGGAGATCGAGGTGGCGAGGACCCGTTCACCGTCCAGGTCGAACCGAACACCCTCCGGTCGCCATTCCAAGCGGTAGCGGTGCCACTCTTCCAGCGGTGCCGGAATCACCGCCTCCGTGGCAGAGACGATAGCCTTCACCCGCCGGACCACCAGCCCCCGGAACAACCCCACGCGCGACAACACCAGCGCGGCCGCGCCGCCCGCTAGCAGCAGAGCGGGGGGGATCGGGGCCGACTGGAGGCAGGCCGCTTTCCATCCGTGGCTGGCGCCGCCGTGGACGAAGGTAAAGTCGTTCGGCGGCGCGCCGTAGAAGAACCAAGCCGCCTGTGGCGCGGCCGGCAGCTTCTGTGCCCCACCCGCGCCGCCCAGTGACACCCCAAAGGGATCGTTCCAAAGTCCGAAGCCGAGCGTTCCGGGAGGAGCAGGGTGAGAGGCCCGTGCCCGCAGAGTCACGGTGGTCGGCGGTGCCCAGTGGAACTGAGATCGCCGGCGGCCCTTGCCGTCATCGACCTGGGCATCGGCGTACGCGCCCAGCCTTCCCGGTAGCTCTAATCGAAAGCTGGGGGCCTCGATCGGCACAATCTGCCCGCCGCCCAGCAAGTGCGGCCGAAGGTCATAGGGAAGCGATCCCATGGACCGCATTATAGGGGTGCTCTACACTCTCAGCGCTCGGCCAAACCGGCCGGTTTAAACTGCTTACGGTATAATCGCCCGGTCGTGGCGCAGGGCAGCCGCAAATGGAAATCGTCTGGTACGGCCTCTCTTGTTTCCGGATGAAGGAACGCGGCTTGGCGACCGTAGTGACCGACCCCTACGAGCCGGCGCTCGGCTTGCCGGCCCTCAAGCTCACGGCAGACGTAGTGACGATTAGCCACGACGCCCCCGGCCACAGCAATTTCGACGGCGTAAGAGGCGAGCGACTACGGGTAACCGGGCCCGGCGAGTATGAAGTCGGGGGCGTGTTCATCACCGGGATCTCGATGGCCGCCAAGGGCAAGAACGGACGGCCACCCAACACCCTGTATGTTTTTGAATTCGAGGGGCTGTCCGTCGCTCACCTGGGCGATTTGTCCTACGTGCCGACTCAAGCCCAGATCGAGGACCTCGGCCCCGTGGACGTTGCCCTGGTTCCGGTCGGGGGCGGCGGGGCCCTCACCCCGGCGGAGGCGGCCGAGGTGATCAGCCTGATCGAGCCCTCCCTGGTCGTGCCGATGCACTTCACGACCGGGAGTGAAAAGATCAAGCTGGGGCAGGTGGCCGGTTTCCTCTCAGAGATGGGGGTCGGCAAGCAAGAGCCCCAAGAGCGCCTGAACGTTACCAAGAGCGGGCTCTCTGACCAGACTCAGGTGATTGTCCTGCAGCGGTCGGCCTGATCCCCCCCGATGACCGTCAAACTAATCATGACCTGGGACATCATGCCGGGTAGAGAACAGGAGTACTTTGAGTTCGTGGTTCGTGAGTTCGTGCCCGGGATGCAGAAGATCGGAATTCAGCCGACCGAAGCCTGGTTTACCCAGTACGGCGACCAGCCCCAGATCCTGACCGGCGGGATCGCCGAGAACCTCGCCCTCATGCAGAAGGCGCTTTCAAGCGACGACTGGCAGCAGCTGCACGGCCATCTGGGAGAGTATGTGACCAACTTCAGCATGAAAGTGGTGAAGGCCTCCGGGGGCTTCCAGATCTAGGAAACAAAAAGACGCCCGGTCAGGGCGTCTTTTCATTTCACGGCAAATCCACCCACTAAGCCGGGCCGGGTTTACCTACCCGCTTCCGCGGTAGTCCGTTCATCTCAGGCAAATTTCAGGCGCAAGATCCCGCGCGAAGGGCGCAGCCCCGATCGATCAGTCCTCGCTTGCTCCCTTCGTGTCGGACGCGTCAGGCTTAGGAGAAGGCTTGGAGGGTTTGGCCGCACCGGAGTCCTCTTTCTTGGCCTCAGCCTTGTCGCTGCCATTCGAGCGAGAGCCCGAGCCGTGGTCGGTCGAATAGAAGCCCGGGCCCTTGAACAGAATCCCGACGGGGGTGAACACCTTGCGCAGCGTCTTCTCGCCGCACTCGGGACACTCGCGCAGCGTGGGATCGTCGAACCCCTTCTTGCGTTCGAATTGGGCGCCGCAGTTGTTGCAGCGATAGGTGTAGATGGGCATGGGTTCTCGAGTTCGGCCGGCGTTGCCCCGGCACGAATTCGTTCACTTATACCACGACCCGCGTAAGAGCGCAGTTAACAGAGCAGCTGCGGCGCGGTCCATCCTGGCGGCACAGCACCCGGTTTCGCGGCCGAACTCCTCCGCAGGCGCTTGACGCTCGGTCTCCGCCCCGGTATCATAGATCGCGACGGTCGGTCGGCCGGGCGATCGCAGGGAAACCTGAGGAAAGTCCGCGCTCCGCAGAGCAGGGTGCCGGGTAACGCCCGGGCGGGGAAACCCGCGGATCGGGCCACAGAGAATGACCGCCGCCGGCAAGCCGCAATCGTGGACCCGGCGGTGACGGTGAAACGGTGGTGTAAGAGACCACCGGCGTCGGCAGCAATGCCGCGGCCAGGCAACCCCCACCCGGAGCAAGGCCAAGCAGACGCGCTGCCCTTCGGGGCGGGAGACGGCTCGTCTCCATTAAGCGTCGGGTGGGCCGCATGAGCCGCGCGGCAACGCGCGGCCCAGATAGATGGTCGCCCAGGCCGCAGCCGGCGGGATGAAGGGTTCGCCCGTAAACCGCCAGAGGCGGCTGGACAGAACGCGGCTTACAGGCTGACCGCCGTCTGACCTCGGCAGACTCGCAGCGCGAGCAGGCCGGGGGAATCACAGCATCGGGGCGAGTCGACGACTCGCCCCGACCTTTTTTCCCCCTCCTCAACCTTAAAGTTTTCAGTTCGGCGCAAAGACCAACTTGGCATTGGGGCCACCCGCGCGCCCGACCACCACATGCGGTGGTTTTCTCGCGGGGCTCGCGGCTAGCTAGGACACAAGTACCCAGCCGCGCGTGGGCCGCTTATTGCAGCGGGTGGAAAAGTAGGTATATACTGTGGGAGCTTGTGGGGGGTAGTGGGGGGGTGTGGGACGCCGCCTTAGCCGGCGTCCCTAACTTTCTAAACTACCACCGAACGAATGTTCTTAGGCCAATTCAAGTATACCACCGACACGAAAGGTCGGCTAACGATCCCTGTACGCTTTCGCCCCGCGCTTGCTTCGGGTGCGTACCTCATCCAGGGATTCGAGCGCAACCTAACCGTTCACACTTCCGAGAACTTTCACGGGCTCGCCAAAAAGGCCTCCGCCCTCAGCTCCACCCAGCCGGAAGCGCGCGCCGTGCGGCGGGTGATCTTTGGCGGGGCCACGGATGTTGTCCTCGATTCAGCCGGGCGGATCAACATCCCGGCCTTCCTGCGGGACTACGCCGGCCTCGACGGAGAAGTCTATGTGGTTGGGGTCGGCGAGTACTTCGAGATTTGGCGGGCCGAAGAGTGGGAAAAACAACTGCGGTCGGTGACCGATCCAGAGGCCAACGCCCAGCGGTTTACCGATTTCGATCTGTCGACGGGGTAGGCGGTGGATCGGCGGTCGCTTGAGCCGCACACCCCGGTTCTTTACCAACAAGTGCTCAGCGCCCTCGACCCGCAGCCTGGGTGCCGGATCATTGACGGCACCGTCGGCGCCGGGGGCCATGCCGAGGGAATTCTGGAGCGTTCCGCGCCGTCCGGGCAGCTGTTGGGCCTTGACCGGGATCCGGTCGCACTGCCGCTGGCCCAGCAGCGCCTGGCACGGTTCGGTACGCGGTTCCAGCTCCGGCAAGGCTCCTTTGCCGACTTGAGGGCTCACGCCGCGGCGGTCGGTTGGCAAGCGGTGGACGGAGTCCTGCTCGACCTGGGCCTGTCCTCCATGCAGCTTGCTGACTCGCAGCGGGGGTTCTCGTTCCGGGCGGACGGCCGCCTGGACATGCGCTTCGACCCGGGCCAGGAACTGGACGCGGCGGAGTTGGTGAATCGGCTGCCCGAGCCGGAGCTGGCGGACCTGATCGCCCGCTATGGGGAGGACCCGCGGGCCCGGCGGATCGCCCGCGCGATCGTGGCGGCCCGGCCGCTGCATACCACCACTG
>JAHFAU010000034.1 GCA_023250385.1 Anaerolineales bacterium | reverse complement strand
ATTCGCTGCGCCCCCCAGGCCGCCTCGAAGGGTGGGAGCGTGAATCCCCCGTCCCCGGGCCGCCGCAATTCTCCAACGATCCGCGCCTGCCAGGCGACGAGCAATGCGGTATCGAGCGCCACGGCGTCCAACCCGGCGATGATGGCCTTTGGCACGTGCTCGGCGGCAGTGATCCCGCCACTGCCAATTAGTGTCACTTGCTCCCGCAGGCCGGCCCGGACGAGCTGCTCGTGAGTTGCACGGATCGCATCCAGCGCGAATTGATCTGTGCCCCGCCCATGGTAGTCGGCGGCCAGATGAAACACACCCACCCCGTGGGCCGCCAAATCCGCGGGCGATTGGCCGAGCGGCAGACGTACGGCAACAACCGTGTCCGCTAGCTCGGCGCGCAATCGCTGGTACGCCGCGGGTTCCCAACCATCGAGCTCAATCAGCGGTAAGTGGTGCGTCTCCGCGAGCAGCCGATTCACGTCCTGCGGGGCCACAACCGGAACGGTCGCCCCGCCCAATTGAAGCGCCAGGTCGAGCGGTGCCAACATCAGAGTCTGGAGCGCGCCTGCCGCATTCCGCAGCGCCCGCAGCGCACTCGTCTCCTGCCTGAGATCGGGGATCCAGTCAAAGAGGATCGGGATCGGAAGAGAGACGACCGGCGGGAGCGGCCCAATCAGATCGCCGGCCCGGTCAAACTCCAAGGCGCGTGGCTTGCGGCCAAGATCAACCGCCGTCGAGATGGTCTCCCGCCCATGGATTCCGTCCCGGGTCGGCCGGACGATTTCGGACATGTCGGTCCACAGCGCATCCCATCCAGAGCCCCCAAACCCGCCGCCATATCCCGCCCCACGGACCGGCACCCGCCCAGTTGCAGCCTCATAGAGCACGGTCGCCACCTTGTCCGGGTCGAAGTACGAATCGCCAAGCTTGGCATGGCTCGGGTTAGGCAAGATCTGAACGATCTTTGGATGTTCGACAGTGCAGCGGAGGCAGCCGACACAGAGCTGCTCCCGGGGCTTGAATCCCCCGATCGGCCCGGAGAACACTCCATATACACAAGGCCGACTGAGGACCACCGGTAGGTCGCCTCGATATTTAATCAGCTCGCGCAAGAGGAGTTTCGCGAGCTGGACCCGGCTGACCTGGACTTTGAAGCGGCTGGGATGCTGTGCAACGTTCGGGGCAGGAGCGGTCGGGATGCGGTACCTCGCGTACCTCACGTCGTCCCGTCCCATCCACAAACAAAGCCGGCACGCAGGGCGTGCCGAGCTGATAAGCAGATCAAGCTGGCCCTCCGGGTTCCTTCAGATCCGGATGGATCTGGCCACAACTCCGGAGGTTGTCCCGCCCGTCACCGGACGGTTTTGTTCCGAAAGCAATTTGGAGGGAGAGCGAAGCCTGTGGCAGGCTTCGGAGGCATCCGCTGAGCGCTCGATCTTCCCCCGGTTTGCCGGGGTTAACCCCACCGTGCGGCGGGGAACCTCCTCCTCGTCATCTCAGCCCGCAGGCCGAGACTCAGCCGCTAATCTCCCGTTATTCAGTTGGCTTCGGGCAGGGATTCTAACAAACGCCCGCTCGAGCGTCAAGCGACGCTAGCCGGCGGCCTCCCGCTCCACCCATAGCTTTCCGGCGATCTCTGCCCCTAGCACGACCTCCCTTTTGCCAATCCGCAACCGGATCGGACCTCCAAACGGGGCCTTCGCTTCCACTCGGAACCCAACTTCCGGGAGGAGCCCCTCCTTGGCGAGATACTCCAGCTTCTCTGAGTCGCGGATCCGAACCCGGCTGATCGTCCCGCCCTCTCCCTGAGACAGCTCGGTCAGCGGCCGGTCGTTGAGGGCGGGCAGCTTGCCCTCCCGGGTCGGGATCGGCTCCCCGTGCGGGCAACGACTTGGAAAGCCCGCCTTCGCCTCCATCCGGTCAATGAAGTCGTCATCGCTGATCTCGGCGAGATGGTCGGCGAGATCATGGGCCTCATGCCAACCATACTCCATGACCCGCACCAGAAAGGCCTCGCTGAGCCGATGCGACCGGATTTCCCGCAGCGCTTCCCGGGCGCCCCGGGCGGTCAGTCGCACCCCGCGGTAGGGTTCCCGCTCCACCAATCCAGCAGCCTCCAACCGGCCAAACATGCGGGCGGCAGCCGGAGTCGTCACTTCGACTTCTTCAGCGACTGCTGAAGGAGATACGTAGGTGTCATACCCGCCGAGCCGATAGAGGCCGCCCAGATAGTGGGCCATGCTCGCCGACACATGTTGTGTCTCGGTCTTCGAGGAGCTCACTGTGGCTTTGAGGCGTAAAGCACGGGGTCGGTCCAGTTTACCATAGGCACCTGGTTTGGCTCATTCGACAGGCCGGCTCAAGGTCAGCTCCAACAGCCTCTTGGACTTGCTCGAAGGCCGCGCGATCCGGGACCGATGTAGTTCCGGGATCCAAATGAGATCTGCCCCGCTTGTCAGCACCGGCCAGCGAGCGCGGGCCGGTCTCGGAATCTTACGATTGATGAACAGATCCGCAAGCTTCAGGCTGCCGCGCATTCCGAGCGGCTGCAGCCGGTCGGCGGATCGGGGCGGCCGCAGGACCAGCCGATCGGGCAGCCGGTCGAGATCGAATCTGACTTGGCCCGGGCGGCGAGTTCGGCGACCGCCCGGCCGGACAGACCGAAGCTCGATCACCCAGTTGTTCGCAAGTTTGACCGAGCCTGGGATTCGGAGTCGCCGGGCCGAGAGGGTGAGGAGCTGGGGTAGGTCGGGAAACGAGAGCGGCGCAGTCGTCACGCGGAGGATCAGGTCACCCTGCAGCGGCAGCAGCTCTAGTTGTCCGATCAGCGTCTGCCGGCGGCTATCGCGCAGGCTGCCCAGTGCCCGCTCGATGGTCGCAAACCCAATATCCCTGAGATCCGGCGCCAGAGTTTGAATTGCTCTCCGCAGAGCGGCCCGCTGTAGCGCGAGGGGCGCCTCGAGCAAGCGGTCTCGATTGATCGCGAGGGCGCCCGGGCCGGCCGCCCGAATCCAGCTGCTCCAGTTGAATTCGACCAGATCATCAACCAGCTCTGTCTCGGCTGCCATCAGCCGTGCGGTTCGAAGCAAGTTGGCCTCAATCCCCGGGCTATAGCGCTGCAACTGCGGGATCAACTCGTGGCGCAGTCGGTTGCGAAAGAATCGGAGATCCTGGTTGCTGGGATCGTGCAGCGGGGTCAGGCCGTGAACCGCGCAGTGGGCGGCACTCTCTTTCCGCCGCAGCTCGAGCAAGGGACGGATCAAAGTCACCCCGCGAGCTTCGACCGTCCCCATCCAATCTTCGAGCGCAGTGCGCGGCAGCATTCCCCGCAGGCCGGGCGGCCCGGCGCCCCGCAGCAAGTGCATGAGCACCGTCTCCACTTGATCGTCGGCAGTGTGTCCGACAGCCAGGGTTCGGATGCGACGCCGGCGGGCAACCTTCGCCAAGAACCGGTACCGCTCGATCCGAGCGGTCTGCTCTGATAACCCTCTCTCTCGGGGGCGATCCATTGACCCCACAACAACCGGAAGTCCGTAAGCAGCTGCAAGCGTTCGAACCGTCTCCGCCTCCGAAGCGCTTTCCGGGCGTAGCCGATGGTCGAAGTGAGCGACCACCAGGCGGTATCCGAGACGATGCAGGGCGTCCATCAGGCACAGGCTATCCGCCCCGCCGGAGACCCCGACAACAAGGCGCTGCTTGGGTTCGAGCAGCGCCTCGCGGTCGACATAGTCGCCGATCTGTTGGGTCAGATCCATGGGACCTGACGATTATACTGCCCGGCAAACGGCCGTTTTCCTAACATAAGCTGCAAAATTTGGCTCATGGACGCCGCATGGTATAATGCCGCTCGCCCCCCAGCCGGAGGGGTCTACATTGGCTTTCAATCCCCTTAACTGGCTGCTGGGGCTGTTCTCCCTTGATATCGGCATAGATCTCGGAACGGCGAACACTCTCGTCCACGTTCGCGGCAAAGGGATCGTTCTCAACGAACCCTCTTGGGTGGCAATCGAGAAACGGTCAAAGCGTCCCCTTTTCATCGGGGCAGAAGCCAAGGAGATGGTCGGCAGAACTCCGGCCAACGTGATTGCCCTGCGGCCGCTCCGCAACGGCGTGATCTCGGAGTTCGATATCACGGAAGCGATGCTGGAATACTTCATCGGCAAGGCCCACGAACAGAGCATCGCCCCGGTCCCCCGCCCCAGGGTGGTGGTCGGCATTCCAAGTGGAGCGACCGAGGTCGAGAGGCGGGCCGTCTACGACGCCACGATGGCAGCCGGGGCCCGCGAGACCTACCTGATCGAGGAGCCGACTGCCGCCGCGCTCGGAGCCGGCCTGCCGATCGGTGAGCTTGGCGGTTCGATGATCGTCGACATTGGCGGGGGCACGAGCGAGGTGGCTGTTTTCTCCCTGGGCGGGATCGTTGCCTCGAGATCACTCCGGGTGGCCGGTGACGAAATGGACCAGGACATCGTCGCCTACGTTCGCAACAAACACAACCTCCTGATTGGGGAACGAATGGCCGAACGGGTCAAGATCAGCATGGGTTCGGCGTCCCCGATCAAAGACGAGCAGACCATGACCGTCCGCGGGCGAAATCTGGTCAGCAGGCTGCCGGAAGCCGTTGAGCTGTCCTCGATCGAGATCCGTGAAGCGCTTTCCGGTTCGGTCAAGGTCATCCTGGATACCCTGAAAGACGCGATTGATGGGATTCCCCCCGAGATCATCGCCGACCTCATGGAGGTTGGGGTCTGCATGGCCGGCGGCGGCTCTCAACTGAAGGGGCTCGACATCCGGCTCTCGGAGGAACTCAATATGCGGGTGTGGCTGGCGGAGGACCCAATGAGCTGCGTCGCCCGCGGCGCCGGCCTGATTCTGGAGAACTTGGAAATCAACCGGCCGTTCCTCGTCAGCCCCGACCGTGCTCCGATTTGATCGCAACCTGGATCGGCCGGCTGCCAAGATGAGCCGGCTTTCTTCCAAGACCCTGCTTGCCAGTGCGCTGATCTTGCTCTCGGCCGCCCTCTTCGCGCTCAATCTGGGTGGATACCTTGGATCGGCACGCGAGGTCATCCTTCGGCCATTGGTCGGAGCGCAGCAGTGGGTTTCTGACCGCTACTATGCGGCGCGTGGAATCCTGACTGCCCCGCGGGACGTCTCCGTCTTACAGACTCGGGTCGAGGAATTGGAGGCCCAAAATGCCGCCTTGGAAGACCAGATCATCGCGCTTCAGGAGCAGGCCGCCGAGGCGGAGATCCTGCGGGCGCTCTTGAACTTCGCCCGGACAAGCCCCGAAAGCCGCTACCTTGCGACAAGCGTGATCGGGCTTGATCCAAGTCCCTTCGTGCGATCGATCAGCATCGGCGCCGGCTCCGATCGGGGACTTGCCTATGGGATGCCGGTGGTCAGCGAAACCGGGCTCGTGGGCCGGATCGTCGAGGTCAATGCTACGTTCTCCCGGGTCCAACTCATTACCGACCCCCAATCGGCAGTCAATGTCCGGCTCCAGGACTCGCGGGCGGAGGGGCTAGTGGTCGCCCAAGCAAACAGCGAACTGCAGGTCGACTTGATCAGCCATGAAGCTCAGGTGTCTCCGGGAGAGCTCGTGCTGACCTCCGGACTCGGCGGGCTCTTCCCGCCGGACATCCCGGTCGGGCACATCGTGAGCGTGCGATCGCGAGACTTCGAGCTCTTCCAGCAGGCAGTGCTCGACCCGGCGGTCAATTTCGAAGAACTGGAGATCGTGCTGATCATCACTAATTTCCGACCGGTTCAGGCGGTGCCGGCCCCATGAGCCTGCTGCTCGGATTCGCCGGGATCTCGTTCTTGGCCATGCTCCAAACCAGCCTGGTCAACCACCTGCGGCTGCTCGACGGTCGTCCGGATCTCGTCTTGCTGGCCGTTACCGGCTGGGCCCTGACCGGCCATGGTCGGCAAGCGATGCTGTTTGGCTTCGTCGGCGGATTCGCCCTCGACCTGTTCTCCGAAGTCCCGGTCGGCGTCAGCTCAGCAGCGCTGGTGCTGGTGGCAGCGCTGGTGTCTTACTCTGAGGGACGCTTCTGGGGAGTGCACCCGCTCATGCAGCTCGCCGCGGTAATCGCGGCCTCGGCCGTTTTCTATGCCGCTCAGCTCTCCAGCCTCTGGATTGGAGGGCACCCAATCGATTTGCTGCTCGTGCTCAACCGAACGGTCCTGCCTAGTCTGTTCCTCAACCTGGTGTTGGCTCTGCCGGCGGCCCAAGCGTCCGAGGCTCTGACCCGCTTCTTCGCCCCGGGTGAGGTGATCGCCTAGCGAGCGATGAACCAGCACTCCACCGTCCCGGCCTGGCGACTACGGCTTACCCTGCTTGCGGTGGGGATCCTGCTGCTGGTGTTCATCGGCCGGCTGTTCAACTTGCAAGTCCTACAACACGCGACTTATTCGAGTCGGGCGGATGACAACCGCTTCGACCGGATCAGCATTCCGGCCGGCCGCGGCGTGATCTACGACGCCAACGGGTCACTGCTAGTACGGAATCTCCCGTCCTTCAACGTTTACATCACCCCGGCCAACCTGCCCGATTCGGACGCCGAGATCGAAGCCATCTATCTCAGGCTCTCCGAGATCACCGGAGTGCCGCTCGATCAGCAGGGGCCGCCCGCGGCGGCCTGCGTCGCGGGACGGGGGATTCGTCAGCTTGTCGAGGAGGGGCTCACGAACCGGCCGTTCGATCGGTGGCCAATTGCCTGCGACATCGATGAAATGACGGCCCGGATACTTCGCCAGCAGCAGATCGACATGCCGGGTGTCACGATTGAGGCGGTTCCGGTGCGCCAATACCCGACCGGCGTCCTGACTTCCGCCGTAATCGGCTACCTGGGTCCAATCCCGGCCGCTCAGGTCGATTTCTGGGAGAGTCTGGGTTTCCTCCCCGATCGGGACAAGGTCGGCTACGGCGGTATCGAGCTCGCCTATCAGAACATTCTGGCCGGGACGAACGGACTGAAATTGGTCGAGAAGGATGTGGCCGGCGCGCAGCTACATGAGGTCGGGCCCGCCAATCCGGCAGTGCCTGGCAGCAGTCTGCGGCTCACCCTCGACACCCGGCTGCAGGCGATCGCGACGACCGCCTTGCAGAATCGGATGGAGTTTCTCAATCGCTTGGCCGGCGACGTGCGGACCAGCATCGGCGCCGTGATCGCCATGAATCCGCAGACCGGAGAGATCCTGGCGATGGTGTCGATTCCGAGCTATGAGAACAACCGGCTGGCCCGCTTCATTCCCGAGTATTACTTCCGCCAGCTCTCGGAAGACGCCACCCGGCCGCTCATCAACCAGGCGATCTCGTTGAGCTTCCCTCCCGGATCCTCTTTCAAAATGGTCACGGCGCTCGGTGCGCTGAACGAAGGCATCATCGATCCGAACCGGACTCTGTTTGATCCGGGCCTCATCACGATTCAAAACCAGTACTTCCCGAACGACCCGGGCAAGGCCAAAGACTTTGTGTGCTGGAAAAAGGACGGGCACGGCAACGTTGACTTTGTGCATGGGATCGCCTTCTCTTGCAACGTCTATTTCTACAAGATCGGCGGCGGTTTTGAAGACGAGGTCCCCGGGGGCGGCCTCGGTATCGATAACCTGAATGTCTATGCCCGTGCGCTTGGGTATGGAAGTCTGCTCGGAATCGATCTTCCCGGCGAAGAAGACGGTCTCATTCCCAATCCTGAGTGGAAGCGGCTGAACCTGGGAGAGAGCTGGTCCACCGGGGACACGTACATCACCGTCGTCGGACAAGGGTTTGTCGGAGCGACGCCCCTGCAGGTCCTGACCTCCATCGCCACTCTTGCCAACGGAGGGAGGGTCATGTGGCCCCATGTTGTGCGGGACGTCTTGGACGGCGAAGGGAATCTCGTCCAGCGTTTCGAGCCATGTGTATTGTGGGATATCGGCGACGGCGTACTAATTCCGAGCAGCGAGATCGCGGCCGACTGCCCGAGCCTGCCGCCCGACGTGCGGGAACTGTTGATCGCCGAGCACCCCGAGTCCCCCGACATCCTGCTCGGTCCGGGTGTGCTCGACCTGGTCCGGGAGGGGATGCGGCTGGTTGTTGAGGACGACGAAGGAACCGCCCACAACTACGCCCAACTGGAGGGCATCTCTTCCGGCGGCAAGACCGGCACCGGGGAATTCTGTGACGACACCGCTTTCCGCCGCGGCCTATGCATCCCCGGCAACTGGCCTACCCACTCCTGGTACACGGCGTTCGCTCCCTTTGAAAACCCCGAGATTGTGGTGGTGGCGTTCGTGTACAACGGCGGGGAGGGCGCGGTTACCTCCGGCCCGATCGTAAAGCAGGTGTTGGAAGCCTACTTCCAGCTCAAGGCGATCGACGCCGCCGGCTGAGCCTCCCCTACTGGCGCCAGAGTTCCCCGGATGCTAAAATCGCCGCCCGTTACCACCATGGGCAGCTCGCTCGCGCTCAAGGGCATTGGCGACGGACTGTTGGTGACAGTCCCCGACGGCGACTGGCATGTCGTCTGGCCCTCCCTGCTGCAGGCGATCGACGAGCGGGCTGATTTCTTCCGCGGCGCACGCCTGGTTCTTCAAGTCGCCGATCGCGACCTGGGGGCCGCGGAGCTCGGTGGGCTGCGAGACGAACTGCAGGAGCGGGAAGTGGCGCTGGCGGCAATTCTCAGCTCCTCCGCAGGCACCCGCTCGGCCGGCGCCAATCTCGGCCTGGCGCTCGAAATCCCTCGGCCGGAACTCGGCGAAGATGGCGAACGTGAGCCGGTTCGTTTCGAGCTGGAGGGGGACCAGGCCGTCTTGATCGAACGGACCCTTCGGTCGGGCCAGAAGGTCAGGCATCCTGGCCATGTGGTGGTTTTGGGAGATGTCAATCCCGGAGCAGAGGTCATCGCGGGCGGAAACGTGGTGGTCTGGGGCAAGCTGAGAGGAGTCGTGCACGCCGGGGCAACGGGCAACGAGCGATCGGTGGTCTGCGCGCTCGACCTGACCCCGACGCAGCTTCGGATCGGAAGTCACATCAGCGTCTCACCCGAGCGCAAGGGGAACCCACGGCCGGAGAAGGCCTACGTGAAAGACGGAAACCTGGTGGCGGAAGCCTGGAAGACGAGTTGAACAGGAGGGAGTGAGGTAAGGATGGGCGCAAAGGTCGTAACCGTGACCTCAGGGAAGGGTGGAGTCGGCAAGACGACCACTACTGCGAACATCGCCGCAGCGTTGGCCGCGGCCGGGCATCGGGTCGTCTGCATCGACGCCGACATTGGGCTGAGGAACTTGGATTTGGTGATGGGTCTCGAGAATCGGATCGTGTACGATCTGGTAGACGTGGTGGAAGGGCGCTGCAAGCTTCGGCAGGCCATGATCAAGGACAAGCGAGTTCCCAATCTTTACTTGATCCCCGCGGCTCAGACTCGCGACAAGACGGCAATCTCTCCGGAGGATATGATCGAGGTGACCGCCCAGCTCCGGCGGGATAACGATTGGATCTTGATCGATTCTCCGGCCGGAATCGAAGGCGGCTTCCGTAACGCGCTGGCCCCGGCCGACATCGTGTTGATCGTCACGAATCCGGAAGTCTCGGCGGTGCGGGATGCCGACCGGATTATCGGGCTCGTCGAAGCAGAGGAAAAAGATCCCCCCAAGCTGATCCTGAATCGGGTTAAACCGGACATGGTCCGGCGGGGCGAGATGCTCAAAGCGGAAGATGTGCTGGAGGTACTGGCGATCGAATTGATCGGAGTAGTGCCGGAGGACGAGCAGGTCCTGACCGCCTCGAATAGGGGCACCCCGCTTGCGCTCGATGGACGCAGCCGGGCCGGGCGTGCGTTTCAAGCCATCGCCCGCCGCCTGATGGGAGAGCAAGTCCCGCTCGAGGAGTTCGCGGCCGAAGATGGATTCCTGCGGCGCCTGTCCCGCAAGGTTAGGACGGGAGGGCAGCCGGCATGATCCTCGACTGGCTACGCGGGCGGGAGCGCGGCTCGGCGCGCACGGCAAAAGAGCGGCTGCAGTTCGTGCTGGTTCACGATCGGGCGGGAGTCAGCGCCAGTACTCTCGAGGCGCTCAAAGATGAATTGATTGAAGCCATCTCTCGCCATGTGGAGATCGATCGAGAGGGAGTCTCCGTTTCACTGACCAAGGATCGCCGGCGTCAACGCTTGGTAGCCGACATTCCGTTGGCAGAGCGCAGGACTGCCAAACACTAGCGGATGCAAGCTTCGGCACGGATCTGGCGCCATTTCGATATCTGGCTGCTTGGGGCGGTTGGCGTGCTGACCATCGCCGGGGTCGCCCTGATTCGATCGGCAGTTGCCGGGAATCCGGAGCTCATCGAGTTGAATGTGGTCGGCCGGCAGGCACTCTACGGACTGATCAGCCTGGTCGTACTTTTCGCAGTCGCGGCGATCGACTACCGGCTCTGGTCGGCGATTTCCAGGCTCTTGTACGGTCTGATGGTGCTGCTGCTTGCCCTGATCCCCATCGCAGGAGTGGCCGGGTTCGGCGCATCTCGTTGGTTCGAGGTCGCCACCCTGACCGTTCAGCCCTCCGAACTGGCCAAGATTCTGACCATTCTAGTGCTTGCCGACTACCTGGGTCGCAATCGCCCAGAGGCGCTCGGGACGTTGCTCAAGAGCTTCGCCCTGGTTGCACTGCCAGCAGTGCTGATCCTTAGCCAGCCCGACCTGAGCACGGCAGTTGTGCTGCTGGTGATCTGGCTGGCATTGGTATGGGCCGCCGGCGTTCGGCTGCGATCCCTGGCGATCCTCCTTGGGGCGATTGTATTGGTCTCTCTGCTGGTGGCCCCGCTGCTGGCCCGCTACTTTCTGGAACGGTACCCGGCGGGCGAGGATTTTCTCTTCCTGCGCAACTACCAGATGACCCGGGTCATCAATTTTCTTTTCCCCCATCCGCAAGAGAGTTTCGGGGCCAGCTACAACGTCGAGCAGGCCCTAATCTCGATCGGCTCCGGCGGCCTGCTCGGCCAAGGATATGGCAGCGGAACCCAGGTTCAGCTGCGTTTCCTCAAAGTTCGGCACACTGATTTCCTGTTCTCCTCCATGTCCCAGGAATTTGGCTTCGTTGGAGCGACGATCACCGTGCTGCTGCTGATGTTCGTTGTGTTCCGCTGCCTGCGAGCTACGCGTCTGGCGCGTGATCGGTATGGCTCGCTGATCTGCTACGGAGTCGCAATCTTGCTGCTCTTCCAGGCCTCCTTCAACGTCGGGATGAATCTGAACTTGCTGCCCGTCTCCGGGCTGCCGCTGCCTTTCCTGTCGTACGGGGGGTCCTCATTGCTTACCAGCCTGCTCGGAATCGGCCTGGTTGAGAGTGTGATGCTGCGCCACAAACGAATCGAGCTCTAGCAGCCGATCTCGAGTTTCTATTCCAGCCAAGTGACTGAAACAACGCCGGCCCGGGTCCGCTACGCGCCCTCTCCCACTGGGCGCTTCCACATCGGTGGCGCCCGAACCGCGCTGTACAACTATCTGCTGGCGCGCCAGACCGGCGGTCAGTTCATCATCCGAATTGAAGACACGGATCGCAAGCGGTTCGTTCCCGGTTCGGAACAGGAAATCCTGGAATCGCTCAATTGGCTTGGGCTGCACTGGGATGAAGGTCCTGATCTCGGGGGACCCCACGCTCCTTATCGGCAGTCTGAACGAGTGGACCTGTATCGCGCGCATGCCGAGCAACTCGTGGAGCTCGGCTTGGCTTACTTCTGTTTCTGTTCGCCCGAGCGTCTGGCGGCCATGAGGCAAGACCTGGAGCGTCGAAAACAACCCCCTCACTACGACGGCCTCTGCCGGCGGCTTGCGCCTGCCGAGGCCGCTGCAAGGCGAGCGGCTGGTGAATCGCATGTGGTGCGTCTGAAAGTTCCGGAGAGCGGCCGGACCACTGCGGTCGACCGGCTGCGAGGCGAAATTCAGGTCGAGAACACGAGCCTGGATGACGTAATACTGCTCAAGTCCGACGGGCTGCCGGTTTACCACCTGGCCGCAATGGTGGATGACCGGTTGATGGGCATCACGCATGTGCTGCGCAGTTCGGAGTGGCTGCCAACCTTTCCGCTGCACGTGCTCATTTACCAGGCGTTCGGGTGGGAGCAACCGGTCTGGGTGCATCTCTCAGTCTTTCTCAACCCCTCCGGCAAAGGAAAGATGAGCAAACGGGATGCGGTAAGTGGAGCGAGCTCAATCTACCCGCTTGACCTGCGCGAACAGGGTTATGTTCCAGAAGCGGTGGTGAATTGGCTGGCTTTGATGGGCTGGTCGTACGACGATCGGACCGAGGTCTTTGGCCTGGAGGACCTGGTTCAGCGGTTCAGCCTGGATCGGCTAAATCCAAGCCCGGCCGCGGTGAACTACAGCAAGCTCGACCACTTCAATGGGATCCACATCCGCAGCCTCCCGGAGGCCGAACTGGCCCGCAGGCTGGCCCCGGTCTTTGAGCGGCACAGAATCTCTGTCACCGAGGCCGACCTTGTCCCGCTCGCCCCGCTGATCCAGGAACGGATCCGGACTTTGGACGAGGCTGTCGAGATGGCCGGATTCATGTTCGGAGAATCGGTGTCACCTGTTGCGGCGGATTTGATCGGGCCGGGCATGACCGCCGCCGCTTCGGCGGCGGCGGTTCGGCGGGCGCAGCGGCTGATCGGGGAGCGCGAGCGGCTCGAGCCCGAAAGCTTGGAGGCCGAGCTGCGCGGCCTTGCTGAGGAACTTGGGCTCAAAGTCGGCCAGCTATTCACGATCCTGCGGATCGCGGTGACCGGACAGCGGGTGAGTCCGCCGCTGATTGAAACGATGGTTCTGCTCGGAAGGGAGCAGGTTCTCGAACGAGTTGCCCGAGCAGGCGACTTGCTCGAGGACGCAGGTTGAGGCAGTGCAACTCCCATTGCCGCCGCGAGAGCCGGTCGCGACCCACATGTTACAATCGCCGCCGCACTGGGGGTTCGTCTAGCGGTAGGACAGCGGACTCTGGATCCGCGAACCGAGGTTCGAATCCTCGACCCCCAGCCTCGGATTCGCAGGGTCAGCCGACATGCAGGACCTAAGCGACGCTCTACAGGCCAGCCAGGCACGCATCCAGGACCTTCTGGTGCGTCTTTGACTTCCCCAAGCTCGAAAAAGAATTAAGCGAATTGGAACGGGCAGCCGAGGATCCCCAACTCTGGCAGGATCCGGAGAGTGCCCAGGTCAAGATGAAACGGCTGGCGCGGCTGCGTCAGGAGGTCGAGGGCTGGCGCGGGCTGCGGCAGCGGATCGTGGATGTCATTGAACTTGCCGAGCTCGGTGACGAATCGCTGCGAGAGGAGATCAAGGCGGAGCTGGCCGCGGTTGAGCAAGAGTTGGAAAACCGGGAATTGGCGACGTCGCTTTCCGGCAAGTACGATGCCGACGACGCCATCCTTTCGGTCCATGCCGGCGCCGGGGGAACCGATTCACAGGACTGGGCTCAGATGTTGGAGCGAATGTATCTGCGCTGGTGTGAGCGCCGCGGGTTCGAGACCGAGATCTTCGACCGCAGCCCCGGAGAGGAAGCCGGGATCAAGAGCGTGACCGTCGCAGTGGACGGCGAGTACGCCTACGGATACCTGCGCGCCGAACGGGGCGTCCACCGCCTGGTTCGAATCTCACCGTTCGACTCCGGCAACCGCCGGCATACCTCCTTCGCTCTGGTAGAGGTCTATCCTCAGGTCGAATCGGAGGCCGAGATTAAGATTGATCCGAAGGACATCAAGGTCGATACATTCCTGTCGGCAGGCGCCGGTGGGCAGAATGTCCAGAAGAACGAGACTGCGATTCGGATCAAGCACCTGCCGAGCGGGCTCGTGGTGACCAGTCAAAACGAACGCTCGCAGACACAAAACCGCGAAAACGCCATGCGGGTGCTGCGGGCGAAGCTGCTCGATCTGGAGCGCCAGAAGCGGGAGGAGCAGCTGGCAGCGATCAAGGGCCAGCACGTGAGCGCTGAATGGGGGAGCCAAATCCGATCCTACGTGCTCCACCCCTACCAACTGGTCAAGGACCATCGCACCGGCCTGGAGCTCAGTAACCCGGCGGCTGTCCTGGACGGCGACCTGGACGAACTGATCTCGGCCTTTCTGAAGACCCAAACCATTGCACCGAGCTAGGAGCCCGTCGGTCTGCTCGGACCAACGCCCGCGCCCAACCCGTAATTGACGGAACCTGGCTATGCGCAATCGAGGCTTCCGCGAGGACCGGTTCGAGTGCACTATGCTATAATCCCCCGCCGCTAAGCACGGCAGCATGTCTACCTACCTGAACCTGGCGCTGGTCATCGTGTCAATCGCACTGATCGTGCTGGTGCTGCTGCAAAGTAAGGGAGCCGGGCTCGGGGGCCTGGGGGGCGGCGATTTTGGCGGCAGCGGATACCACGTACGGCGTGGGGTGGAGCGCCTGGTCTTCAACCTCACCATCGTCCTCAGCTTAGGCTATTTCCTGCTCGCTCTCCTCAGCGTCACATTGGGCGGTTAGGCCCCGCTCCTCTCGGCATGCGTAAGATCGGCTGGCAGCTTGCGATCGCCGTCGGCGGCCTGCTGCTCGTGCTGGGCCTGCTGCTCGGGCAGACCCCTGGCCCCGAAGCCGATCTACTGCAGCCTGTTCAAGGAGGTTCATACGCCGAAGCCTTGATCGGTCGCTCGGTCCGGTTGAACCCGTTGCTCGATCGCTACAATCAGGCCGACCGTGACATCGATCGGCTGATTTATGGAAGTCTGATCCGATT
>JAHFAU010000033.1 GCA_023250385.1 Anaerolineales bacterium | reverse complement strand
GGACACCGCCCGCGGGCTGCCCTCCTTCACGATCGTCGGCTTGCCCGACGCGGCGGTGCAGGAGAGCCGAGAGCGGGTGCAGGCGGCGGTCAAGAACTCCGGGCTGGATTTCCCTCGTCAGCGGGTAACCGTCAACCTGGCTCCGGCCGACTTGCGCAAAGAGGGGCCGGCCTACGACCTCCCGATCGCGCTCGGGACCCTGGCGGCCTCCGAACAAATCCAGGCCGAGTCGCTGCAAGGCGCGCTGGCGGTCGGTGAGCTGTCGCTAGATGGCTCGCTGCGCCACGTGCGCGGGATGTTGCCGATGGCCGCTCTGGCTCGGGCCCAGGGGTTCGATCGAATCTTCGTTCCGGAAGTCGACGCACCCGAGGCCGGGTTGATTCCGGAGATCGAGATCATCCCGGTCCACTCGTTGACTAGCTTGGTAAACCACCTCTCGGGCGTGGTTCCGATTCCGTCCTATAAGCGCAGACCGCTGCCGAATCTGCTCGACTCACCGAACGGCGGCTTTGAAGAGATCAAGGGTCAGGAGCACGCCAAGCGGGCGCTCGAGGTGGCTGCCTCCGGTGGGCACAACGTGCTTATGATCGGCCCGCCCGGCGCCGGCAAGACTCTGCTGGCCCGGGCGCTGCCGGACATCTTGCCCGGCATGTCGATCGATGAGGCACTGGACGTCTCGCAGATCTATTCCGTAGCGGACCTGCTTCCCTCCGACCTCCCCTTGATGCGATCTCGACCGTTCCGCTCGCCACATCACACGATCTCGAATGCCGGACTGGTAGGCGGCGGCAACTGGCCACGTCCCGGAGAGATCTCGCTAGCGCACCGAGGAGTACTGTTCCTGGACGAGCTGCCGGAATTCGGTACCCGGGTGTTGGAGGTGTTGCGGCAGCCGATGGAAGACCGGGTCGTCACGATCAGCCGGGCCCGCGGCTCATTTTTGTTTCCGGCGAGCTTCATGTTGGTCGGGGCAATGAATCCGTGTCCCTGCGGCTATTTCGGCGATCCGATCAAGGAGTGCACCTGCAATCCGGCGACGGTCACCCGCTACCAGAAGCGAATCTCGGGTCCACTCTTGGATCGGATCGACATCCATGTAGAAGTTCCGCGGGTCGAATTTGAGAAGTTGGCTTCAAGTCGGACCGGCGAACCGGCGGAGGCGGTTCGGGCGCGGGTCGAGGCCGCCCGGGTGCGCCAGCGGGCCCGCTTCCAGGGCACTCACTTGACCTGCAACGCCGACATGGGCCCAGGCGAAGTACGGCGCTACTGTGAACTCAACGATGCCGGCCGCGGGCTGGTGCGCCAGGCCATGACTCAACTGCAGCTGACCGCCCGGGCCTTTCACCGGGTGCTCAAGCTGGCCCGCACCATCGCCGACCTAGCCGAAGCACAGGAAATAGCGCCCACCCACGTTGCAGAAGCGCTCCAGTACCGCCCCCGACTTTGGGGCTGACCTGGGACCGCAGTAATTGGGTGCGCCGGACACGCGGCTCGCTCGGGCTGCCACCCAGCCCTGAAGGAACTCGTCCCTCCAAACGCCGCAGCGTCGATTCAATGCAAATCGCAGCTCCGATCGTCCGAAAGGTCTCCCTGATCATCCACGCCCCGACGATTCCCTCGGAAGGCGGACGCCGGGTGCAGCAGATCTTTGACTGGAATGACCCCGATCAATTAGTCGCGCACTTCGTCTCAGACATGCGAGAGGCCAGCTACGGGATCGCGGACTATCACCTGGTTGAGCGCATTGAAGTGGATGAGTTTCCGGTCCAGGCCGATGGCTTTCGCTACCAGGCGGAGGAGTTTGTCGCGCTGTGGCGGCGGCGGGCGGGCTTCCACCAGCCGGATCTGGTGGACTACTCAACCCTGCTCGAGGCGTTCGGCACGTTGCCGAAAGTTCAATCGGCGGCGATCGATGAGGTCTGGCTGATGGGATTTCCCTACGGCGGCTACTACGAGTCGCGGATGGCGGGCCCCGGTTCGTTCCGGTGCAACTCGCCGCCGCTGGAAGGGTGGGAGGCGGCCGGGCGGCGCTTCGTGGTGATGGGCTTCAACTACGAACGGGGGGTGGGGGAGATGATGGAGAGCTACGGCCACCGGGCCGAATCGATCCTGACCAAAGTCCATGAGCGGGTGGCCGCCCCAGAGAATCTCTGGGAGCGGTTTACCCGCTATGACCAGCGCAATCCAGGCCAGGCCGAGGTCGGGAACATTCACTTCGCGCCCAACAGCGAGCGGGACTACGACTGGGGCAACCGGCGGGTGGTGCCGAGCACTTGCGATGACTGGTATGAGTTTCCAAGTCTGGCGGGCCGCACCCGGCCGGTCGATTGCCGCGAGTGGGGCAACGGCGATATCCGGCTGCACCATACCTGGTGGTACCGCCATCTGCCGCACGTGGAGGGGGAGACCCACGGCGTGCTCAACAACTGGTGGGCCTACGTGGTGGATCCGAACCGCGTGGAGTAGTCGCCGCGGGCTGGCCGGGTCGCCGGGCGCGCAGGTCGAGGGCGGATCAACTTGGAAGCGAGCTGAGCGTGTCCCCGCGCAAGCTGACCGAGGCGGAACGGCTTGGGAGCAGACCGGCCTAAACGTACCGCATCAGAATTGCCTGCACCTGCCCAAGGTAGCTTTCCCCGAACAAGTTGAGATGGTTGAGCAGGTGGTACAGGTTGTAGATTGGCAGGCGCTCTCGCCAGCCCGCCTCGAGCGGACGGGCTTCCAGGTAGGCCGCGTAGAACCGGTCCGGAAATCCTCCGAAGAGGTCTGTCATCCCCAGCTCGGCCTCGGCCCAGCCGTAGTGAGCGGCGGGATCGATGATCGCCGGCTCACCTGCGGGACCGGTCAGCGCGTTTCCTGACCAGAGATCGCCATGGATGAGCGAGGCAGGCTGCTCGGGAATCCAGTCTCTCAAACTGCGCGCCAGCTTGAGCACGCGTTCGAGATCGCCGGCGGCCAGCCGCCCGCGGGAGTGTGCGAGGCGGGCTTGATACTCCAGCCGGTGAACCGCGAAGAATTCAAAGCCATCGACGGTCGGTGGATTCGGCTGGAGTGTGGTTCCGAGGAAGTTGTCGTGCTGGAAGCCGAACGTATCCGCCGTGTGGTTGTGTAGCCGAGCGAGTTGGCGGCCGAAGGTCTCCCAATACCCAGGCGCGGGAGCGGCGGGTCGCAGGTCTTCGAGCAAGAGGAAGTTAGGACCGGCGAGCAGCGGCGCTGGCAGCCGTGGGCCTCCTTCGACGACGAGGGCGCGCAATCCATCGGCTTCTCGCCTGAACATGGCTTCCGGAGCCGCGGCGTTCTGCTTAAGAAAGAAGGAAGGGCCGCCATTGGTGCGCAGGATCGCGCCCTGATTGATACATCCGCCGGCGACTGGCCGGAATTCCACGACCTGGCCCTGGCCACCGCCGGCCAGCCAGCCCAAGACCGCCTCCGGAACGTTCACCCTGCCACGCGGGCCGAGTGCTCAAGCCGGGCGAGACCCGGCCGCCCCGGGTTCACGCCTGCCCGCGTTCCATCGCCTCCAGCAGCGCTTGCACCGAGCGCTCGACGATCTGATAGGCCTGCTCGAACCCGTCCTGCCCGCCGTACCACGGATCGGGGACGTCGGGGTCGCCTCGCTGCGGATCGAACTCGCGCAGGAGCCGAATCTTGCGCTGCTGCTCCGGGGTCCGGGCCAATTCGAGCAGATCCTGCCGGTTGCTCTCATCCATCGCCAGGATCAGGTCGAACGTTTCCAGGTCGCTCGGGTGGACCTGGCGCGCCATTCCGCCGAGCGTCAGCCCGTGCTGCATGGCGGTCTGGACCATCCGCGGGTCCGGTGATTCGCCCGAGTGCCAGCCTGCGGTGCCGGCGGAATCGACCACGTAGCGGCCGACTACTCCAGCCCGGCTCGCTAGATCAGAGAAGAGGTGTTCGGCGAGCGGACTGCGGATGATGTTCCCGAGGCACACGAAGAGCAGCCGTCTCACGCAGGATGGGTCAAGTCGGGAGAGTTACTGCTGGTCAAGCGGGTCGGCGAGCGGGGTTGCGATTGGCACCTGGTTCGTGCGGTCGAAAGGTAGTTCGATCAACCTGGCCGGCAGCTCGCCGTCTGGGAGCGAGACCTGGCCACATTGGGATGAAAGCGATTCCGGCTTCACGACCGCCAGACCGATCCAGCCGAATCGAGGCGATTCGACGACCGAGGTAAGCCTGCCGATCGATCGCCGGTCCTGAGCAAGCGTGGTGCCGGGTTGGGCCGCCTGAGGCAAGTAGATCCCGGCTAGGCGCTTGGCCAGCTTACCACGGCTCTCCATCCGGGCAATGATCTCCTGACCGGTGTAGCACCCCTTGCTGAAGCTCACCGCCCCCGTCAGGCCGACCTCTAACGGAATTGAGTCATCTAAGATCTCCTGGCCCAGCGCGGGGATCCCGGCCTCCACCCGCAGCACTTCATAAGCCGCCGAGTGGGCGGATGCACCCCCAAGCTGCTGCCATCCGGAGAGGTCGGCTCCAGGTTGGAGCAGGGCGCGAAAGCCTGGAACTGGGACAGACACCTCCCAGGCAAGGCCGCTCCCAAACGACACCACCTGATCATCGAGCGGAACTGGGCATTGCACGCTCGCCAGCGCCTCGGAGGCGGTCGGGCCGTAGGCACCCCACAGGGCCCATCCCGGCTGTTCGGCCCCGATCGAGACCTGGTCCTGAAAGAAAACGTGTTTGCCCAGCCAGGCCCGAAGCTGGATGTCCTTTCCCGGACTGGTGAGCAGCAGGAGATCTTGCTCACGGGTGAGGACGAGCACGACGTCGATCGTGCGGCCAAGCGGATCGGTGAAGACCGTTTGGCGGGCATGCAACGGGGCCAGCTCCGCCAGGTCGGCGGTCGACATCCGGTGGAGCAAATCCAACCGATCCTTGCCAGTGAGCGCTATCAGGCCAGGCTCGGAGTGGCGGACCAGCAGGGCGGACTCGAAGGCTGCCTGGTAGGGTGGCAGCAAGAGTGCAGTCGATTTCATCGGAGAGGATTATACCTAGCGGCTGCTGGATACGGCCCGAGGAGACCGAGCGAGGGGAGGCAGCAGCGGATTTCGACAATCGGCATGGGCCGCACGGCCTTTGGCGCCGAGCACTGCCTCCTGGGTATAATCACGCCCCTTAAACAGGATCGGTCCTGCAGGGCCGAAGTCAGCCATGGCGAAAAGTCGACCAGCCGCGGAAGACCTCTCGATCGATCAACTCGAGGCGATTCTGGCCCAAAAGCGGCTCGAAGCCCGGGGAGCCCGCCTGCGCCAATTCAGGCGCAGCGGTCGGGCGATGCGGCTGCGACGCGAGCTCGATCCGGTCACCGGCCTGCAGGGATACCGCGCCGAGAACGAAGCAGAGGTGGACGACGGCCAGCCGGCAGCCCCGTTGCAGGAGGGCGCCAGCAAGCTGCTGCTGGGAGTTGAAGTGGCGGCCGTGGTTGGGCTGCTCTTCGTCCTGTTCAGTGGGGTCGGGGCACTGCGTTCGCTTAATCAAGAAGTCTCGGCCGCCCGCCTGCCAGCCTCTCCGACCGCGCTAATCCGCGCGGTGGTGTTGCCCTCCGGTCATACGCCTCCCACCTCCCCCGGCGGATCACGGCCGAACGAATCTGAAATCCCTGAACATTTGCGGCCGCTGGTCCAATCGATGCCGGCGCCCGAGATCCCGACCCCCAGCGTGGCCCAAGCCCAACGAATCTACATACCGACAATCTGGGACTCACCAGCGCCGGTCGTGCAGGGCGATGGCTGGGAACAACTCAAAAAGGGAGTCGCCCAACACGTCGGCAGCGCCAACCCGGGCGAGGCCGGCAATGTGGTGCTCTCCGCGCATAACGACATCTTTGGAGAGCTGTTCCGAGAGCTGGACCGGTTGAAGCCCGGGGACGAGGTGATTCTGTCCACCGGCGTTCAGGACTTTGTGTACAAGGTCACCGGGCTCCAGATCGTCGGACCTACCGAGGTCGGCGTCATGGACCCGACCGCCCGGCCAACCATCACCTTGATTTCCTGCTACCCTTATTTGGTGGATACCCAGCGCATCGTCGTCACCGCGGAACTGGTGGAGAGCTAGCCGAGGAAATCGACGACCCCTCAGAATCACCGCAATTCAGACTGTTACAATTTGACTGCGCCGCCCCTCGAATTGCAGCGAGGCGACGGGCCGCTGAGCTTCTGAATGGAAGATCGTAGCGCCGCCAGCCCTCGGGTACGCTTCAGTTTGTTGTGGAGGATCACGCTGCCCTTCATGCTGCTGGCGATGATCCTCGGATTTGGCGCGACTTACCTGGTCAACCGCCTCTTCAGTGAAGATGAGGCCCGGCGCTTCGAGCGCCAGCTGATTAACGGCGGCCAGCAGGCGGCGGATTCGGTCGTCCGGGCCGAGATCGATCTCTTGGAGCTGGAGCGGTTGATCGCCAACACGGAGGGTGTGGCCGACGCGGCCGCGGCAGCGAACGCCGAGGATCTGCGGGTCCGGGTCCTGCCGCTGGCTGTGAATGCCGGGGCGGACGTGGTGGCCGTCCTGGATGTGCAAGGAACCAGCTTGTTGACCGTAAGACGCCGGCCGGATGCAAATACCGGCGACTACGACACGCTGCGGGGGGAGGCCTACTACGCACAGTGGCCGTTCGTGCAGCAAGTACTCACCGGAGTCAGTGATGAAGTGGTGGGGGACAAGCACGCGGGTATGGAACCGATCATCCTGGAGGGCGCCGAGCGCCACGTATTCTTCGTCGCCGGCCCACTGTTCGACAGCGCCCAGACGTTAAATGGAGCTGTGCTGGTTGGAGAATACCTCGACCGGCTGGTGGCGAGGGTCGAGGATGAGGCAGGAGCTAACGTCTCGATTTATGCCTTGGGGGTCGGCGAGGCACTCAGCAGCACGCTCGGGCCGGGCGACATCAGCTCGCTCAGCCTCACGGCCGAGAACTTGGCCAGTGTCGGTGCTGTGGGGGAGGCTCGCAGGCCGGTGCGGTCGATCCAGGTGGCCGACACGGAGTACTGGGAAGTGCTGACGCCGCTCGTTGTCCGGGAGCAGACCGTCACGTTAGGGACCATGGGAATCTCGCTGCTGCGGGCGCCACTTCAGAGCGGGCCCGGGGGCGATCTGACCAACGTGCTGAGGTTCGGGGTGGTCGGCCTGGTGCTGACGGTGCTGATCGGGCTGCTGCTTTCGAATTCAATCACCCGGCCGCTCACCCGGCTGGTCGAAGCCTCCGCCAAAGTGGCGATGGGGAATCTGGAAGCCCAAGTTCCCGAGCGCGGAAGTGACGAGATCGGCGTGCTGGCGAAGATGTTTAACCAGATGGTGGGCGGCTTACGGGAAGGCTCGATCTACCGGGATCTGCTGGGCAGGAGCGTCACCCCGGAGGTGCGCGAGCAGCTGCGAACCGCCTTCTCCGATGGGGCTTTGATCTTGAAGGGCCAGAACGCGGAAGCGACGATCTTGTTTGCCGATTTCCGTGGGTACACAACTATGGCCGAGAACGTGGATCCGGCGCTGGTCATGAAGACCCTGAATGACTACTTTGCGGGCGTGGTGCCGATCCTCTCGCTGCACGGTGGGGTGGTCAATAAATTTGATGGAGATGCGGTGATGGCGTTCTTTGGCGTGCTGCCCCGCTACCTTCCGCCCCGAGTCAGTGCCCTGCAGGCGACTCACGCCGGCCTCGCCATGCTGGAGCACATCCATAAGGTCAACCGGGAGCGGGAGGTCGCCGGAAAACCGTCCTTTCAAATGGGGATTGGCATCTCCACCGGCACCGTGATTGCCGGAGGGCTGGGCAGCGAAGACCGGGTGCACTACACGGTCGTGGGCGACACGGTCAACACCGCCCAGCGAATCCAACTGATCAGCCGGGAGCTGGGCGGGACTGCGCTGGTGATCGCCGAGCCCACCTATCGCAAGCTCGGAGCGGTCCGCAATCAATTTCAATTTGGACGCAAAGGGGAAACCGAATTGAAGGGCAAGCAGAAGAAAGTGATGGTTTATGAAGTGCTGGGCCGCAAGAGCCGACTGGTAGGGGAAGCCCAGCTGGAGCAAGAGGTCAAGCAGTACACCGCCAGCCTCCCGCGGATCACCCAGATCCTCTCGGGGGAGCCGGTCGACTCGAATGAAAAAGGCGAGGTCAGCCCGGAGGAACGGCAGTTCCTGCAGGAGCGGTTGCCGCCTTCCGAAGGCGTGGAAGAGCTGTAGGAAGGACGTCACCTTGTTTCCACGGTCTCATCCAGCGAATACTAGGCTCAGGCGTGGTCATGTGAGGGGGTCAACCTTGCAGGTCCGGCCAAGGAATTGGACTCTCGACTCGCACGCTGGCTCGCGCTTACCGTATTCGCCGCGCTCATCGCCGGATGGTTCGCGGCCGCGCTGCACCTGACCGGAGCTGCCGCCGGCCAGCCCGGCTTTCCCTTCAACCTGCGTTCCAAATTAGATGCAGATTACGGCGCTGATCCGGCCGCCGGTCGGATTACCTCGCTGCGAATATCGATCATCGCGGATCTCTTGAGAGATCTCGGATTTGGAGCCGATGATTCTGGGCTGCTGGCCGGACTGGACTCGCCGGTGCCGACCGCTACTGCCCGAAACTTTGAAGGCGATCCGCCCTTCACAGCCACTGTGACACCCAGCCCGCCACCAACCGAGACCCCAGTGCCGACGTCCACTTCGACTCAGAAGCCGCCGACCAAGACCCCCAAGCCAACCAAGACGGACCAGCCCGAGCCGACCGACGTGCCGGTCGATGCCGTCGCACCAACGATCTCCGGAGGGTCACTCTTCCCGACCCTCGGGACGCTGCTGCCGTCGTGCGACGGCAACGACATCGCCATCACCGGTCTGCGGGTAGTCGATCCGGGACCGTCGAGCGGGATCAACTGGGTCAAATTGAAGTACGTGATTCTGGGGCCCGGATCAACTGGCTACCAGTTTTCGAGTGACATTGGCCCGCCGATCAGCGGCGGCTGGACGGACGGCCCCGGGTCCGCCTGGGATGCGTATTACAAGGGCGACCACACGATCAATTTCTCGGACGGCTACGTGTTCCTGATGGGCGGCAAGCTGTTCTTCCGGCCACCGCTCACTGGACCAACCGCGACCCCGTCGCCCGAGCCGTTCGGCGTCGAGGTTTGGTCCATCGTTGAGGACAACGCGGGTAATCAGAGCTATGTGCTGCATGGAACCTATACGCTGGACGGCTCGTGCGGCGGTTAGAGTGAATCGATCCAAGCAAGGGACTCGCTGAACTTGGCCACCAACTCCGAGCGCCGGACCCCGTTCGACCTGCGGACCACAATCCCGCTGGCCAAGGAGACTCTGGTCAGCCTGGCGCGCAAGCCGAAGCGGAGTTGGTGGATCCCCTTCCTCACCCTGATCACCGGAATCGCCTTCGCAATGATGATGTTGGAGCTTTTGTTCTCGCCCGGCCCGCTCAGCGCGTTGGCTTTCGAAGGCGAACTGCGTTCGAAGTTGGAGGCGAACTACGGAGCCGATCCGCTTGGGGCCAAGATCCACGAACTGCGGCTGACCATCATGGATGAGGTGCTGAGCGGAGGCAAGAATCAAAACGACGGGCAGGCGCCTGCCGATCGTCAACTAAGCGCCCCGGTCCCGAGCGCCACCGCGGTCGATCAGTTGGAACAGACTCCTACGACAGAGCCGCCCACAGCCATACTTCCCACAGCCATCCTTCCCACAGCCACCAGTACCCCGATGGCCCTGCCCACCGCTACTCCGAGCAATACGCCAATCCCTACCGCGGTTCCGGCCGTCGCCGAGGTGTCGATCTGCACCAAGCTCTCAATTCTCGGCTTCTGGATCGACGGCAACGACAAGCTGAAGGCCAATGTGCGGAACGAGGCCTCGGTGAAGGCTTTCCTTACCGACACGACGCTGGTATGGCCCAGCGTCCCGTCGCCGGCCTATATCGACTATTTTGAGTTCGATGGCTCGAAGTACTACAACGGGGACGATTACAGTTCACCCACCGCGTTCTCCGGCAGCAGTAGGAAGCTCGATGCTGGAAACACCGGCAGTTGGCGGACCGATTTCGACGATGAGCCGGGCGAGGGAATTTATGGCACCTTTGGCCTGACTCTGGTCTTCAATTATCCTGGGCAAGGCTCCTGCACTCTGAGCAGCAGCACGTTCAAGGATCCTCCCGCGACGCCGGTTCCCTCTCCGGTGCCGAGCGCCACTTCGGTCGCGCCGACCGCGACTGGGCCCGTCCCGACCGGTACTCCGCTGCCGACCAACACGCCGGTCGCCACCGCAACTTCGACCGCCCCGGCTCCGACCCAAACCCCCACGCCAACTCCAACTTAGCGGCCCGGATCCAAACAAGGCTCCCTTTTTCCGCGTCGCCTGAGAGGCAGAAAAGCAAACCCGAGCAGCGGAGCCAAGCATGGAATCGAAGCGGGTGGATCGGGCTGAGCCGGAGGGTCGATTTCGCCGGGCGGCGGGGGTTCCTGCGCGGGTTGCACTGCGGGCAGCCGCAGCGGGTCACCGGGCTCACTCGAGTCGACCACCTCGTAGGCCACCCCGTCCAGCATGACGATCACCCGCGGGCCGAGCGCCAGCGCGGCTCCCAGCTCCAGGCGAGACCCCGCCAGGTTGAAGTAGTCATCAGACAAGAACGGGACCTGGATCGTCTCGTCTTGCTCCGGATCGAACTCGGTGTCGATCCAGACTCCGTCCACCAGCTTAAAGGTCTGGGTTCCCACCACCCGGACGACATCGAGGTCGGGCGCAAACGCAATATTGGACCGCAGGATTTCGCCTTCATCTGCGGCTCGCTGTACGGCCTCTTCACCGGATACCGCGGTCGGCGCGGCAAGCATTTCCGAGAAGGCGCGCTGAGCCAGGTCTTCCTGAGCCGCGGCGCCCAGCGCCTGGGGCTCGGTCACCAAATAGGATGTGTAAGGAGTCACGATCCCGTAGCGGATGCTGAGCCGCACAATCTGATCCACCAATTCCTGATTGGCGCCTTCGAGTCGGATTTGATTGAGCAAAGCGCCGATCTTGCGAGTGGCCCACAGGCGGGGGAGGAATTCCGGACCGCCAGAGGAGCGCAAGAGCTGCCCCTCGTAGCGGAAGGTCTGGATCTCTCCGTTCACTTCGCCGCTCAGCCGGATCGTGAGGTCGCCGGATCCGCGGTACCGGCCAACCAGCACAAGCTGCCCTCCGGCGAAGAGATCGGACAGCGGATCGGGATACAGATCGAAGACGATTTGATCTCCAAAATCGAGTTCCAGATTGGTCAAGACCGGGGTGCTGACCTTCTCATAGAAGCTTGAGACTGCTTCGTCGAGCGGCTGCCCAGGGCTGACGTAGCTGGAGTCCCCATGGTGGTCCCTGGCGAGCGAATCGAGCAGGAAGGTATCGACGTCGAAGCCCACTCCGAATGCAAACAGGCGAAGGTTGGACGGCGCCGCTTGGTTCAAGTTTTCCAGAATCCGCTCCGCCTCGGTCACCCCCTCGGTCGGCAGCCCATCTGTGAGAAAGATCACAATCGTCGGGCGTTCTCGGTCGGCCTGCGCGGCGGCCTCCAGCAGGGCTCGATTGATGTCGGTGGAGCCAACCGCGGTCAGGCCCTCGACCCAGCGGCTGGCCTCGGCCGCCTCGCCGGCAGGTCGGAGGCGATCCGCGTAGGAGCGGGTTCCCGTGCTGAAGGCGATGACATTGAACCGGTCGCCGGGATTGAGGTGATCGAGCACAAAGGTCAGCGCCTGCTGCGCCTGGCGGAACTTCTCGCCCTCCATGCTCCCGCTTTGGTCGAGCACCAGGATCAGATCTTTGTCAACCCGCCGGGCCGGATCGGCCTGGACGCTGGGGGCAACCAACAGCAGAAACGTTCCGTCCGGGTCGTCCGACTCGGGATCCCGGAAGCTGAGCAGGTTCAGCCCGATCTCGCCTTCGGCCACACTGTAGAAGAGCTCGAAATCGCGATCGGGCGTGAGGTCGGCCGCCTCATAACCAACCCGGAATTCGAAGTCGCCTTCCCGATCGATGTCCACCTGATGGGAAGGGGAATAGACGGCCCGGACCGGATCGGCCGAGAGCACCTGCACTGCAATACTCACCTGCTCGAGCGGTTGGGATGAGAACTTCTCAGTATTGAGCGGATAGCGATAGCCGATCAGTCCGTGATCGGCTTCCAACACCTGGGTGTATTCCAACTCGATCCGCCGGCTCTCGCCGGGCTCAATCGGGAACAGGGAGGCCTGGACTGCGCCTCGGTCGACATACTCCAGGAGGGCGGGGTCCTGCAGCTTACGGACGATGCCCTCGTAGATTTGGCGGGCCTGCTCCCGGTCCAGTACTTGCCCCTCCACCGGCTGCCCGTCGATCCACAACTTGAAGCTGGAGACGGCTGCGCCGGCCGGTAAGGGAAAGATGTAGGTTCCCTCCACCGTCCATTCGTTATCGTTGCGGAACGCCTGATCGACATGGGTGACGGCCACCTGGTCCTCGATGCGGACCTGGACCCGATGGTATTCGATCGCCAGCTGGGCCATCGGGATGGGGAGCGGACACGGCCCAAATTCGCAAATCGGCGGCTCCGGGACCACGATCCCGTCGGCATAGGCGGGGCCCGCTAGAAAACCCGCCAGCACGGCTAAGAGTGCAGCAAGCGGAAGGGGATTGCGCGATTTCATCGTCCATCTCCTCTGGTCAGGGAATTTGCTCTAAGGACGTCCGAAGCGCCGGGCGAGTTCCCCGGCCCCCGAGATCGGCAGCGAGTCCGGTGGGGCGAGGCGCGAGGCCTTCGGGGTATAATGCTGTCAGACCTCCCACCGCACCTGTGGGAGTTTCTTGTGTGTAGGCATGTTAAAGAAACTGGCAAGCCTGGAAGAGCGTTTCCAGTCCCTGGAGCAGCAGATGGCGGAGGCCGCCAGCGACTACCAGCGGGTGGCCGAGTTGGCCCGGGAACGGGCAGAGCTCGAGCCGCTGGTTTCAGCGTTCCGCGAGTACCACGGCCTGAGCGACCAGTTGAGCCAGGCCCAGACCTTCAGTGAGGGCGACGATCCCGAGCTGCGGGAGCTGGCGCTGCAGGAGATCCGGGAAATCCAGCCCAGGCTCGGTGGATTGGAGAGCCGGCTGAAAGAAATGCTGCTGCCGCGCGATCCGCGCGATCGGCGGGATGTGATCATGGAGATTCGGGCCGGAACCGGCGGGGACGAGGCCGGGCTATTCGCAGCCGACCTGTTACGAATGTACCTCCGCTTCGCAGAACGGCTGGGGTGGAAGGCAGAGCTGCTGTCCCAAAGCGAGACCGGGGTCGGCGGGCTCAAGGAGGTCGTCTTTCAGCTCAAGGGATCCGCAGCTTTCTCCAAGCTCAAATTCGAATCGGGCGTCCACCGGGTGCAGCGGGTGCCGGCGACTGAATCCCAAGGCCGGATCCACACTTCGACCGCGACGGTAGCAGTACTCGCCGAAGCGGAGGAAGTTGAAATCGAACTTCCTGATAAAGACCTGGAGATCGAGACCTATCGCTCGGGCGGAGCGGGTGGACAAAACGTGCAGAAGAATGAGACCGCAGTCCGCATCACGCATCTCCCGACCGGAATTGTCGCCCAATGCCAGGACGAGCGCTCCCAGCTGCAGAACAAGCAGCGGGCGCTGCGGATCTTACGCGCCCGGCTCTACGAGCTGAAGATCCGAGAGCAGCAGGCCGAGCAGGATGCCACTCGGCGGGCACAGGTTGGCAGCGCGGAACGCTCCGAGAAGATCCGCACGTACAACTTTCCCCAGTCGCGGATCACCGACCACCGGATCGGCTACACCACTCATAACCTGGCGGGAGTCTTGAACGGCGATCTGGAAGACCTGATCGAGCAGCTGGCCTCCCACGAGGCCGCAGAGCGATTGGAGGGGGTCGAGGCCTGAGGATCCGGGCTGAACTCGCGCCCCGCTTCCCGCAGGCCCGGTCCGAATCCGGTTGCCGCCGACAGCCACCAGGCAGAACCTGACCCACACGATTGGCGCGGCGCTTGAATCCGCTGCCCACGAGCTGCAGCACCAGTCCTCCTCCCCCACGGCCGACGCCCAAGTCTTGCTGGCTGCAGCGGTTGGCCAAAGCCGAGCCTGGCTGCTCGCCCACCCGGAAATCGAGCTAAGCGATCCCCAGGCCGATTTGTTTGCAAAATCACTAGAGCAGGTGCTGGCCGGAACGGCGCTGCCGCACGTCCTGGGAGAGTGGGAGTTTTACGGCCGCCAATTCCGGCTCAGCCCGGGCGTGCTCATCCCGCGGCCCGAGACCGAGTTGGTTGTGGAACGGGCGCTCGAGCTTGCTCAAGCAGTGGGCACTTCTCCTTTTATGTTGGATGTCGGGACCGGGAGCGGCTGCATCGCAGTCACCCTGGTGGCTGAACTTCCGGCAGCCAGGGTCGTCGCCAGCGATGTGGCCCGCGAGGCGCTGTGGATCGCCCGGGAGAATGCCAATTCGCACGGAGTGATGGACCGGGTCAGCTGGGTTCAGGCCGACCTGTTGAACGGATTGCTCGGCCCTTTCGATATCGTCTGCGCCAATCTGCCCTATGTCAGGACGGCTGAACTCGGAAAACTTCAAAGCCGGGAGCCGAGGCTGGCGCTGGATGGCGGGGACGACGGTTTGCTGCTGATCCGCCGGCTGGTCAAGGGTCTGCCCGAGCGGTTGAGACCGGGAGGCGTGGCCGTTCTGGAGATCGATCCGCTCCAGGCGGAGCCGGTGGTCGGGCTAGCGCAGGTTTGCCTTCCGGGCTCCAAAGTGGACGTCTTCCGGGACCTGGCCGGCCAGGACCGAGT
>JAHFAU010000032.1:11634-14899 GCA_023250385.1 Anaerolineales bacterium | reverse complement strand
CCAGCCGGCGGCGGCCTCGAGCGGCACGACGATCAGATTCAACAGCGCGTCATGCAGCTCATCTGGATCGCGCACGTCCGGCCAGGCTTGAGCCCGCACCTGCTCAATGGCCTCCGGATCCAAGGCGCCGATTCCGCGGGCCAGATCCGGGGAGCTGCGTCGCAAGGCCACCGCTCGCGCTCGACGCTCTTCCAGCGGCGCATCATCCAGGAAGGCGTAGGGGTTGGCATTCAGGATCTCGTGTGAAATCGGCGAGGGAGCGGTCGTGTCCAGCGCCAGCGTCTCGATTTCCCCTCGCTCAATAGCCAAGAGAACTTCGCGCAGGCCGTCAATGTCCATCGCTTCATGCAGGCAATCCAGGATGGTCTGATTCACCAGCGGATGATCCGGGACTTCCACCGGCCCAGCCCGGTTGTCCTGACACATGACCTGAGCCGGAAACACGGCCGCCAGCAGGTCCTCCGCCCGCATTCGTTGAATCGCCATCGGGACTTTGCGCCCGCCATTAAAACGGAGCAGGGCCAGCGAGCGGGTTGCGTTCCATCGCCAACGGTTGGCGAACATCGGAACGGCCAGCACGGCCTGAACCAGGGTTTCTTCCAGCTGGCTGGCCCGCACGAGCGAGTAAACGTCCTGCACCGGGAAACTGTGCTGTTCGCCGAGCGAGAGCACAAACCCATCGTCGGTGGCGGCTGCCTGCAGCTCGAAGTCGAAGGTGACGCAGAAGCGCTTGCGCATGGCCAGCCCCCAGGCCCGGTTGATCCGGCCGCCGAACGGCGCGTGCACCACCAATTGCATTCCACCGGCTTCATCGAAGAAGCGTTCGGCAATGACCCGTTCTCGGGTAGGTACTTCCCCCAGCACCGAAACGGTCTCTGAAATATAGGCAACGATTTGTTCGGCGCCGGCCCGATCGACCCCGCACTCGCTCATCAGCCACGCGACGGCCGTTGGGATATCCTTTAGCCGGGTCCGCACGTCCGTCCGCAGCCGGCTGACTGCTGCCGAGAGCTCGGGTGTGCGGGCGGGAGCCTCCCCCAACCAGAAGGGGATGTTGGGCGGCGCTCCCTGGGCATCTTCCACGTGGACTTTTCCGGAAGCTACTCGCCGGATTCGCCAGGAGCGATTGCCGAGCAAGAAGATGTCGCCGGCCGAGCTCTCGATTGCGAAGTCTTCGTTCACCCGACCGACAAGCCGCCCGTCTGGCAATTCGACCACATCGTAGTCGGCCGTGTCCGGGATCGCACCGCCGCCGGTAATTGCCGCCAGCCGGGCCCCGCGCCGACCGCGGAGCCGATCGTTGACCCGGTCACGGTGGACATGGGCCGAGCGGCGTCCCCGGCTCGAGGCGACCCCCTCCGAGACCATCTCGAGGGCCGCCTCGAAATCGTCGGGGGTCAAATTGCGGAAGGGGTAGGCCCGCCGGATCAGATCGTACAGCTCGGCCTGGCCGATTTCTTCGCTGGCCGCGACCGCGACGATTTGTTGGGCCAGAATATCGAGCGGCGCTTGGGGAATGATCACCCGATCCAGTTCGCCGGCGCGAATCCCTTGGACTGCTGCGGCACTCTGCAGCAGCTCGTCGCGGGTAAGCGGGAACAGAATTCCCCTGGGAATCTCCACAGTCCCCGGCCGGTGGGCCGATCGCCCGACCCGCTGCATCAGACTGGCGAGCGAGCGTGGTGTGCCGAGGTGGATTACCAGATCGATATGGCCGATATCGATACCCAGCTCTAGCGAAGCGGTCGCCACGACGACCGGGATCGCACCCGACTTCAGTCCCTGCTCCGCCGCCAGCCGTGCCTGACGCGAGAGGCTCCCATGGTGGGCGGCCACCTTGCCTTCCCCCATGCGGGCGCTGAGCTGGAAGGCCACTCGTTCGGCCAGCCGGCGGGTGTTGACATACACCAGCGTCGTCCGCTGCCGCCGCGCATGCTCAACAACCCGATCGTAGATGTCCGACCACAACTCGTGGGTGGCAATCGGGCCGAGCTCGTGTTCCGTTACTTCCACTTTAAGATCAAGCTCTCGGCGATGGCCGAAGTCCACGATCGTGCAGTTCGTTCTTTCGCCCCCGACCAGCAGCCGTGCAATCTCTTCGATCGGCCGCTGGGTTGCGCTCAGACCGATCCGCTGCAGGCGGCGTCCCGTCAGCCGGTCAAGCCGTTCCAAGGTCAGGCTGAGGTGCGAACCGCGCTTGTCTCCCGCGACCGCATGGATCTCGTCCACGATCACGGTCTCGGCGGTGGACAGGATGGCCCGGCTGCCTTCCGCGGTCAGCAGGATGTATAGTGACTCCGGTGTGGTGATCAGAATGTGCGGCGGCCGCTTGAGCATCGCCCGTCGGACATGGGGCGGGGTGTCGCCGGTGCGCACTTCGGCCCGGATGTCGGGGCGGCCCAAACCCGTGCGGACCGAGAGCTCCTGGATCGCCGAAAGCGGCTCGTGCAGGTTCTTGCGGACGTCGTTGCTGAGCGCCTTCAGCGGCGAGACGTAGATAACGTAGGTCCGGTCTTCCAGCGTGTTATTGAGCGCGGCCTGCACCAGCCGGTCAATCGACCAGAGAAAAGCGGCCAGCGTCTTGCCGGCCCCGGTGGGCGCGGAGATTAAGGTGTTCTCACCCGCCGCGATCGCCGGCCAGCCTCGGGCTTGCGCATCGGTCGGCTGTCCGAAGCGGTCCTCGAACCATTGCTGAACCAGCGGATGGAAGAATCCCGTCATTTCGCGTTCTGATCTGTCCGGAAGTTCAGTATACCGTTCTGCTTGAGCCCGAGTCGAAGCAAGCGTCGCCTGGCTGCTCGCCGCCCAGGACACAGTCGGCGGGGCGGCCCACTTCGAACCCTTAGCCGGGTGATGGGGTAAGTTAGAATGCGACAGGCATGCGAGCAGCCTCGCGGAGCATGGAAACTCGACAGTCAGTCCGGGTTGCCGGCTTGAGCTTCATCCTGTGGCTATGGCTGGCAGCCTGCACGGCGCAGGCCACGCAGGCGCCGCCCACTCCGACCCCGGTCCCGCCGACGGGCCTGCCGACTGCCGTCGGGCCCGAGGTTCAACCAGGGACCTGGGCGGTGTCTTTCAGCTATGAGTTCCCGGCTGGTTTCTGGCCAGAAGGCGCTCACCGCTACGGCTTCTACATGGACTGTCCCGTGCTGCAGCAGTTCAACGTTCCGAGCGAATACCGCGATTTCACGGTTACCCAGGACACGATCACATTCGATTCGCCAGTCTATCTTCGACTGGGCGGCCTGAGCACCGGCGCCCTGGC
>JAHFAU010000032.1:0-11534 GCA_023250385.1 Anaerolineales bacterium | reverse complement strand
TCGGTCCACCAGGTCCCGCCGGGAAAGGCCTGCGGCGATACCACAAGGAACGGGAACTCCTCCGGCTGCTCGCCCGCCTGCAAGACCGCCGGTAGGCCGTAGCTCAGCACGAAGGCCGAGTCATAGTCGTCGTCGCCGGACCCGTGCAGGAACAGGATCAGCGGCCAGAGCCTATCGGGGGCCTGATCGTATCCGCTCGGCAGGTAGAGCAGATAACGCATCTCTTTGTGAATCGTCGGTTGGCCGTCCAGCATCGCGGGAACTGCGAAGGTGGCCTGCAGCTGCACCCCCGTCGGCAGTTGTGGCTCCAGCCGGACGTCGGTCTGTGGCGAGGGCGGCGGCTGAGTCGCTGGCTCGGTTGCCCGGCAGGCGGCCAGCAGCACAGCACCGATCAGCAACCGAGCGCCGGATTCCCCGATCGAGCTCATGGCCATTGATTGTTGAACTGGAAAACGGGGCGACCGTAGGCCGGCCACCCGGGTAGCAGTGGCTGTGGAGCCTCAGCCGGTCAGCCCCAACATCCTGAAGGGCGCGTAAAGAATATCGGGGGCGTATTGGTCCAAAAGGAAGAGTGCTACCGCGCAGATCACAATCAGGACCAGACAGCCGGCTCCGGCAAGTACCCAGCGCCGCGCGCCGCCGCGGGAGGCCGGCTCGATGGGCAGCGGGGCCGGCGCAGCGGGTTGAGGGGCCCGGGCTTGGATCACCTCTTGAGCGGGCGCCGCACCCCGTCGGACTGCCCCACCCATCACCGTTTGAGCCGCTTCCGGCGAGGTCGCCTCGAAGCTCAAGGTCACGTTCTCGCCCATCCCGAGCAGATCCCCGGGCGAGAGCACCCGCGGCGCGACCAGCCGTTCGCCGTTGACGTAACTCCCGTTCGTCGAGCCCAGGTCTTCTATGACGTAGCCCCCCGGAGTCCGCGTGAGTCGGGCGTGTTGGCGGGAGATCTCCGAATCCCCAACGGTGATGTCGTTGGTTACGTCCCTGCCGACCAGGGTGACTTCTTTAGTCAGGTCGAAGGTAGTCCCAGGGTTGGGACCGGTCTTTACGACCAAACGGAAGGCAGCCTCAGCCATGGCCTCCCTCTCCTATGCAAGCGGAAGTGTACAGGCGCTCGAAAATCACGTCAACCATCGCGGGCCCGGACCTTGAGACTCAGTCCGTCCACTCCGGTCACCTCGACTGCCTGACCTGCCGGCAGAGCCCGTGAAAGGTCATCGACCGTCGCCGACCACAATTCACTCGCCACCTGGACCATACCGGTCGGAGCCAACTCGGTCTTGGTGATCCCGGTCCGTCCAATCAACGCCTCCCGGCCAACCTCGACTCGCCGGCGCTGGGCCCTAATGGCGAACGTCACAATAGTCAGGAAGACGGCCGAGATGGCCAGCCCGGTTCCAACTACCAAGGGGACCGAAACCCGTTGGAATTCCGGCGTCCCGGGTGAGTTGAAGAGGATAAGCGCCCCGGCAATGAAGGAGGCTACGCCAGCCGCGGTGAGCGCTCCGTGAGTCGGCGCCTTGATGTCCAGGATAAAGAGCACGAAGGCGGTGAGCAGGAAGATCAAGCCGGCCCAGTTGACCGGTAGCACACCGAGGCCAAACGCTCCGAGCGCCAGCGACATCACCCCCACGAAGCCCGCCACCCATCCGCCCGGGCTGGAGATTTCGATCAGGATTGCCTGCACTCCGATCGCCATCAACAGGAAAACGATGTTGGGATTGGTCAGGGTGCCCAGCAGCTGTTCGATGAAGGTCTGCTTCACTTCCACCAACTCAGCCCCTCGAGTGCGTAGGATTTGAGGACCGCTCTCCAGTTCGACCGTGAATCCATCGAGCTGGATCAGCAGATCGTCTAGATCGTCGGCGACGAAATCGATCAGTCCGGCTTGCAGGGCCTCCTCGGCCGAGGCAGCTTTGGCCTCCTCGATGGTCGCCTCCGCCAGCGCGACCGCCGCCTCACCCCGGCGGGCAGCCAGGCCGCGGGCCTCCGCCTTCAGGATTTCCTTGATCTTTCTCTCGATCGTCTCCCCTAGCTCCTCGCCCTGGCCTCCGACCGGGCTGGCTGCGCCAATGGCGGTCTCGGGGGCCATTGCGGCCACGTGACCTGCCAGGGTGATCACGGTGCCGGCGCTGCCTGCGATGGCTCCCCGCGGGGCGACGAAAATCACGACCGGAACCGAGCTGGCCCGAATGGATTGGATTATGCGGTTCATGAGATCGACCTGGCCGCCGGGTGTGTCCAGGGTCAGGATCAGAGCTGCCGCCTCCCTCCGCTCAGCCAGCTCCAGACCGCGATCAAGGTACTCCAATGTGGCGGGCGTGAGCGGGCCGCTCGCGGTGAGCACCAGGATCTCCGGCGCGCCTTGGGCCGAGGCGGAGAAGCTCGTGGCAAGCAACAGCAAGCCTGGAATCAGGAAAACGGCGCGTCGCATTCCACAATCATTATAGCTTTCGAGACCTATGGAGCCGCGCCGCGGACCGTGGCAAACTACCCGCGCTGTATAATCTCGTGGTTCGCTGCCATGCTAATCAACGATCGCTCTAAATTCCGCGACGAACAAGGCGTCATCAGCCTCGAGCAACGCATTCTCGGAACTTTGAAGCACGGGTTCGATTGGTACGGCGAGATGGGGGCCCAAGAATTCATTTCCCGCAAGATCGGCCGGGTATTGGGCGACGAGCATACCCTCCTGCGAAACGTCCCGCTGGTCGGGACCGATGTGCTGGCCCCGATGATCTTGTTCAGCCCGCAGGGAGTTCGGCTGATCCAGCCCAGTGCGGCACGCGGCAACTTCCGGGCTAGCGAAGACCAATGGATGTCGTTCAATAGTCGAACCCGTCACTTCAAGCCGGCCCAGCCGAACTTGCAATTCCGCGCTCTAGCCCTGGCCCGCGGCCTCCGTCGCTATTTTGAAGCCCAAGGCTTTGCCCTGCCGGAGCTCGAAGCTTTGCTGGTTTTTTCCAATCCCCAAACTCTGGTGGACCGCGCCAATCCCCAGGCCCGCATCGTCCTGGCAGACGCGATCGAACACTTCGCCTCCAGCCTGCAGGAGCGGCAGCAAATCATGGACCAAGAGGACATCCAGATGCTCGTGGATGCCCTGGTCAACCCAAAGCTCCCCGAACCTGAGCCAGTACCTGAGCCGATGACCCAGCAGGAAGACAAGTCGTTCGATTCTCAGGCCCTCCGGCCGATGGACGTCCGACCCGAGCTGCGGCCGGTCCGCCGCATCGGTTCCTTCAGCATGAAGCAGGCGCTCTTGCTGGGAGCCATGGCGCTGTTTGAATTCGCAGTCTTGCTGGCCATCGGCTTCACGGTATTCGGAGACCGGCTGCTCAATTGACCTCCAGCGAGAGGCCCTTCCTCTCCCTGATCATCCCAGCCCACAACGAGGAACATCGGCTCCCGGCGACCCTGGAGCGGGTTCACAAGTTCCTGCACAGCCAAAGTTTTGCCTCAGAGCTGCTGGTCATCGAGAACGGCAGTCTTGACCGCACGGGCGAGGCGGCCGATCGCTTCGCCCGCAGCAATGCGGGGACGCGGGTGCTGAGGGAACCGCGGGCGGGCAAGGGGTTGGCCGTCCGCAGCGGGATGTTGGCGGCCCGCGGCGAATATCGCTTCATCTGCGACGCCGATCTCTCGATGCCGATCGAGGAAGTAGTTCGCTTCCTGCCTCCCACCTTGGCCGACTTTGACATCGCCATCGCCTCCCGGGAATCTCCCGGGGCGGTCCGCTACGGTGAGCCCGCCTATCGGCACTGGATCGGGCGGGGCTTCAACTCCCTCGTGCGGCTGCTTGCCGTTCCAGGCCTTCAGGACACTCAATGCGGATTTAAGTGTTTCACCGCCGCGGCCGCCCAGGCCCTCTTCCCAATCCAACAGCTTGATGGGTGGACCTTCGACGTGGAAGTGCTCTTCCTGGCATCGAAGTTTGGCTATCGGGTCCGCGAGGTTGCGATCCCCTGGTACTACATCCGCGGCAGCCGGGTCCGACTGCTGCGCGATTCCTTGCAGATGTTCGTTGATCTCTTCCGAATTCGCAGCAACTGGCGGCGGCGGCTTTATTCATCGCCAGCCGGACCTCAGCCTTCAGTGCGAATCTCGGACGAATAGGGGCATCCACGACCCCCTCAACCCGTCGGCCTGACCTGAGCCACGAACTCGAGCTGCTCCGGCTCGGTCATTCATTGATCGCGGGATTGGATGAGGTCGGACGGGGAGCCCTGGCCGGGCCGGTCGTGGCGGCTGCCGTACTCCTGCCCCTCGATCGGTTCGACCTGGCGCGGGCCTTGGAGGGAGTGCGCGACTCGAAGCAGCTCACCCCGCTCGCCCGCCAGCGCTGGGCCGCCGAGATCCGGCGGGTCGCCCTCTCGGTCGGGATCGGAAAGAGCTCATCCAGAGAGCTCGATCGGATCGGAGTGCTCTCCGCGACCCGATTGGCGATGCAGCGGGCCCTGGGTGAATTGAGCCCTGCACCGAGCTTCCTGCTGATCGACCATCTCCGGCTCGTAGATCTCGAGATTCCTCAGCTTGCCATTACCCGGGGCGACCAGTCGGTGCTGTCGATCGCAGCCGCCTCGGTCGTCGCCAAGGTCGCCCGAGACCAGCTGATGGAGAGACTCGGCGGCAGATTTCCGGCCTACGGTTTTGGACGGAACAAGGGCTATGGCACGGCTCACCATCGAGCAGCGTTAGATCGGGTTGGGGCGTGTCGGGAGCACCGCCGATCGTACGCACCGGTGCAGCTCGCGCTGGCTCGGCCGAGCCGCCGTAATCGCCGGCCGGCAGTTCTTTCCACCCAAGCCTAAGCTAAGCCTGCCTGCTCCGCGGCACAGGCGGCCGGCGCGGTGCTAAGATTCGCACTCACCGGCATTCACAGATCCCGACTTGTCGCTCTCCCAGTTCTTCGCCCCTCGAACCGTTGCCGTCGTCGGCGCCTCGACCAACCCTACCAAGCTCGGCTACGCAGTCCTAAACAACCTGCTTCGAGGTGGGTTCTTAAAGGAAGATCGACGGGTCTATCCAATCAATCCGACCGCCGAATCGATCCTCGGCCTGCCGTGCTTCAAGTCGGTGCTCGAAGTGCCTGATCCGATCGACCTGGCCGTGATCGTCATCCCTTATCCCGCCGTTCCGGACGCGCTGCGCGAGTGTGGCGAGCAGGCCATTCCGGCCGCGATTGTCATCAGCGCCGGATTTCGGGAGGCCGGCTGGGAAGGCGCGGAACGCGAGCGGGAGCTGCTTGAGGTCGCTCGCCAGTACTCGATTCGCCTGATCGGTCCGAACTGCTTCGGCGTTATCGACACGATCACGCCGCTCAATGCGACCTTCTCGGCCGGGATGCCTCCGACCGGGCCGATGGCCTTCATGTCGCAGTCCGGCGCGTTGGGCGCCGCTATCCTGGACTGGGCGATGGCCGGCCGGCTGGGCCTCAGCAAATTCGTGTCGCTGGGAAACAAGGCCGACGTGAGCGAGACGGACTTGCTGCAGGAGTGGGCGGCCGATCCCGCCTCGCGGGTGATCCTGGCCTACATCGAGGGTCTGCCGGATGGTCAGCAATTCATCCGGGTCGCCCGGGAGGTGAGCCGGCTGAAACCGGTGGTGGCCATCAAGTCCGGCATCACCCAATCTGGGGCCCGGGCCGTGACCTCCCACACGGGGTCATTGGCCGGCTCGGAACAGGCCTACCAAGCTGCCTTTCGACAGGCAGGAGTGATCCGGGCTGACACCTTGGAGGAGCTGCTGGATTTCGCCTTGGCTTTCGGATACCTGCCTCCACTCCGGGGGGATCGAGTTGCCATCGTCACCAACGCTGGGGGACCTGGAATCCTGGCGACGGACGCGGTGGAGCGAGATGGTCTGCGGCTGGCCCGCTTCGAGCCCGAACGCCAGCACCTGCTCGAGCAGTTCCTCCCCGGAGCCGCCAGCGCGGCCAATCCGGTGGACCTGCTCGGCGACGCCCGGGCCGACCGCTTCGACTTCGCCCTGCAGCAGATCCTCGCCGATCCGCAGGTCGATGCGATCATCGTGCTGGTCACACCCCAGGCGATGACCGACATGGAACAGACCGCGCAAGTGATCGTGCAGGCTGCCGCCCGAGCCTCGATCCCAGTTCTGGCTTGTTTGATGGGGCAGGCCAGCCTGGGTCGCGGACCGGACATCCTCCAGCAACACAACGTTCCGAGATTCCCGTTCCCCGAACGGGCAGCCCGCGCCCTCTACGCGATGAACCAGTATCGGTTGCTGCGGTCGGAGCCGATCCCTCAGTTCACCTCGCTGGAGGTCGATCGGGAGCGGGTGAGCGACGCGATCCGGACCGTGCGGGCTGCCGGCAGAGTCAGCATCGGGGACTTCGAGGCGCGGGAGATCCTGCTCGCCTATGGGTTCGACGTCCCGACGACCGAATTGGCCGGCACCGCTGAGCAGGCGGTAGAGATTGCCGCTCGACTGGGCTATCCAGTGGTGTTGAAGGTCGCCTCTCCGGAGATCCTGCACAAGACCGATGTCGGTGGTGTGCGGGTCGGGCTCGAAGGCCCATCCGAGGTGCGGGACGCTTTCGATCTCATCACGTACCGGGCTCAGCGGTTCCTGCCCGAGGCCCGGCTGTGGGGCTGCACGGTCCAGAAGATGATCGCGCCCGGTCTCGAGATGCTGCTGGGGATGAACCGGGATCCCCAGTTCGGACCGCTGGTGACCTGCGCCCTGGGTGGGGTGTTTGTCGAGACACTCAAAGATGCGGCCTTCCGACTGGCGCCTTTTTCCCGCCAGGATGCGGAGGCGATGCTGACTGAGCTCAAGGCCGCCGCTTTGCTTTCCGGAGTGCGCGGACGCCGACCGGTCGATAGGGAAGCACTGGTCGAGGCCCTGCTGCGGGTGGGTCGGCTTGTAGTGGATTTCCCCGAGATCGAAGAGTTAGACATTAATCCCTTTGTTGTGTACGAACAGGGCCAGGGCGGGGTTGCCCTGGACATGCGGCTGATTCTTTCGTCTCAGGTGGAGCCAAGGAGATAGCGATGGCTGCCTTGTATGTGACCTCGGTAGAACCGTATTCGGGGAAAACTGCGATTGCGCTCGGCCTGGCCAAACTGCTGCAGGCCAAGGGCAAACGAGTCGGCTATTTGAAGCCGCTCAGCACTCAGCCATGGCGGCGTGCGGACGGGCAGATGGTGGACGAAGACACCGATTTTGTCCGCCGCACCTTGGGCCTGGGCCCAGATCTCGCGCCCGAATCCCCGGTGATTGTGACGTCGGCCGTGCTGCGTCAGCGGCTCGACGCGGGGGACGGTGGGGATCTGCTCGATCAAGTGAAACGAGCGGCGGCGGCCGTCCGGCAGCGGGTGGATCTGCTGCTCTTAGAGGGAGGCGGCTCGCTGCGCGAGGGATATGCGATGGGGCTGTCGAATATCCGGTTGGCAGAAAACCTGGCCGCCCCGGCGTTGGTGTTGGTCCGCTGCCACCGCGAGCTGCAGGTCGCGGACGATGCGCTAGCCGCCAAGCATCGTCTCGGCGATCAGCTGCTCGGGGTCGTGTTCAATCACGTCCCCGATGAGATGCAGGAGTTTCTGAACGAAGTTGCCCGGCCTGCCCTCGAGGGTCGCGGCGTCCGGGTGCTCGGCGCGCTGCCGCGGCGGCCGCGGCTTTCTGCCCTGAGCCTCGGCGAGCTGCGGGAGCTGCTGGGTGCGGAAGTGATTTCCAAGGGATTCGATCCCGACGCCCTGATCGAGACCTTCACGGTCGGTGCCATGACCGCCGAGGCCGCCCTGTCCCGATTTCGCCGCCAGCAGAACAAAGCGGTCATCACCGGGGGCGATCGGGCCGATATCCAGCTCGCCGCCCTGGAGACCTCCACCGTGGCCCTTATTCTCACCGGTAATCTGCAGCCCAGCCCGGTCGTGGTGCAGCAGGCGGAGTCGTTGGCGATCCCGATTCTGCTGGTCCCGTCAAACACCATGGAGGTCGTCGACCGGATCGAACAGGCCTACAGCCGCACCCGGCTGGGCCAGCCGGAGAAGCTGGAGGCCTTCTTGGCCCTCATGCAGGAGCATCTCGATAGCGAGCGCCTGTTCTCCGCACTCGAGTTGACCTGAGGCCGTCTCGGAGGTGCGCCAGCCCTGACCGGCATCCTTCTCTGCTGCGGGTCGGCGTGGCGGCCCCGGCTGCAGCCGTCAGGCCCTGTCAGGTATACTGACTCTGCGGTGTTGTTTTCTTGCCAAGTTGGAAGCAGTCATTGAATAACGATCCGTTCGGCACGCTTTCCGAGTTCCACACTTCCCACGGCAGCTTCAAGTACTACCGGCTGGAGGCGCTTACCGATCAGGGGCTGCCCAGCGTGGCGCGCCTGCCATTCTCGCTGCGGATCCTGCTCGAGGCTGTGCTGCGGCAAGTCAACGGCCGCGAAATCACCGAAGAGCACGTGCGGAAGCTTGCCCGCTGGCGGCCCAAAGATCCGCAGCCGCCAGAGGTGCCATTCCTGCCGGCCCGCGTGATCATGCAGGACTTCACCGGCGTTCCGGCCCTGGTGGATCTGGCAGCAATGCGCTCGGCCTTGCAGCGGCTGGGCGGCGACCCCGCCAAGATCAGTCCTCGGGTGCCGGTCGATCTTGTGATCGATCACTCAGTTCAGGTGGATTTCTTTGCCTCTCCCGAGGCGCTGCAGCGCAACGCGGAGATCGAGTTTCAGCGCAATCGGGAGCGTTATGAGTTCCTGCGCTGGGGTAAGGAGGCATTTGCCAACTTCCGAGTCGTGCCGCCCGCCACCGGAATCGTCCACCAGGTCAATCTGGAATACCTGGCGACCGTGGCCGCCAGCCAGCAGACCGAGTACGGCACCGTAGTATTCCCGGACTCGCTAGTCGGCACTGACTCCCACACTACGATGATCAACGGATTGGGGGTGCTGGGATGGGGGGTAGGCGGCATCGAGGCCGAAGCCGCGATCCTCGGCCAGCCGCTGGTGATGGTCGCCCCGCAAGTGGTCGGCTTCCGGCTGACCGGCGCGCTTCCCGAAGGTACCACTGCCACCGATCTAGTTCTGACAGTGACTCAGATGCTGCGGCGCCACGGGGTGGTCGGGAAATTCGTGGAATTCTTCGGGCCGGGGCTGTCGTCCATGTCGCTGCCCGACCGGGCCACGATCGGCAACATGTCGCCCGAATACGGCGCGACCCTCGGCTACTTCCCGGTCGATGACGAAACGCTGCGCTACCTGAGGCTCACGGCCCGCGATGAGGCGCAAGTCGATCTGGTCGAGCATTACTACAAAGCCCAGGGGCTGTTCCGCACTGATGAGACCCCTGAGCCGGAGTTCAGCGACGTGCTGGCCCTCGATCTTGCCACGGTCGAGACCAGTCTGGCCGGACCTAAGCGGCCCCAGGACCGCATTCCGCTTTCGGCCATGAAGCGATCCTTCCGGGAGATCCTCACCGCCGATGTCGGCCACGGCGGCTTCGGGTTGGCTCCGGAGGCGGTGGCCGTCACTGCCCCGGTACGGTCCAATGGACACTCTGCCGAGATCGGCCATGGGGCGGTGGTCATTGCGGCTATCACCTCCTGCACCAATACCTCGAATCCTTCGGTGATGGTCGGCGCGGGGCTGTTGGCCAAGAAGGCTCTGGAACGCGGCCTGGCGGTCAAGCCCTATGTCAAGACCAGCATGGCCCCCGGATCTCGGGTGGTCACCGAATACCTGCAAGCCGCCGGACTGCTCGAGCCGCTGGCCGAACTGGGTTTCAATATCGTGGGCTACGGCTGCACCACTTGCATCGGCAACAGCGGGCCGCTGCCGGGCGAGGTGGTGAAGGCCATCAGCGAGGCCGATCTGGTGGCCGCCTCGGTGCTCTCCGGGAATCGCAACTTCGAGGGCCGGATCAACCCACACACCCGGGCCAGTTTTCTGGCCTCGCCGCCGCTGGTGGTCGCTTTCGCCTTGGCCGGCCGGGCCGACATCGACATGCTGAATGAGCCATTGGGGACCGACCCCTCTGGTGCGCCGGTCTATCTGCGCGAGATCTGGCCCTCTCAGTCTGAAATCCGAGGCGTCATCGAGCGCTCACTTAGCGCCGAGATGTTTCGACGCCAGTACAAGGACGTGTTCAGTGGAAACCCGACCTGGAACGCGATCCCGGTCAGCGGCGCCGAGCTGTACGAGTGGTCGAAAGAATCCACGTACATCCAGGAGCCGCCGTTCTTCGTCGACCTGAGGCCGGAGCTGCCCCCGCTCCAAGAGATCCGGGGGGCGCGGGTGCTGGCCCTGCTCGGGCACTCGGTCACCACCGATCACATCTCCCCGGCCGGCGCCATTCCGGCCTCCGGACCCGCCGGTCAATACTTGATCGAGGCCGGGGTACAGCCGCGGGATTTCAATTCCTTCGGCTCGCGGCGTGGCAACGATCGGGTGATGACTCGGGGGACGTTTGCCAACATTCGGATCAAGAATCTGCTGCTACCCGGCGTGGAGGGCGGCGAGACGCTGCACTTCCCGCAGCGGGCCCGCATGACGATCTTCGAAGCCGCCGGCCGCTATCGGCAGGCGGGCGTTCCGCTGCTCGTCCTGGCCGGTAAGGAGTATGGGGCCGGATCTTCGCGGGATTGGGCGGCCAAGGGGACGGCCCTCTTGGGTGTGAGGGCCGTGCTGGCCGAGTCATTTGAGCGGATCCACCGCTCCAACCTGGTCGGCATGGGAGTGCTGCCGCTCGAGTACCTGCCCGGCCAAGGTACCGAGGCGCTGGGTCTCCACGGAGACGAGCTGTTCGACGTGTTGGGATTGGATGAGAGCCTGACGGCTGGTGGAACCGTGCGGCTGCGCGCCGCTCGAGCGGACAAGTCAGAGATTGAGTTCCAGGCCCGAGTGCGGATCGACACTCCAATCGAGTTGGACTACTACCGCAATGGCGGGATCCTGCACATGGTTTTGCGGCAGATGCTGCAAGCAGGCTAACCGGGCGCCCACCCGATGCCTGCTCAATCCGCAGGCCGATCCCAAACCTAGAGAATTGAAAAGCGAGGCAGCGGCAGCTAGCCTCGCTTTTCTGTCTGTCCCTTGCGGGGAGTATCCGCGATACTCGCCCGCAAGGGCCTGTTTACCACGGCGGGGATTTGTAGCCCGCCTGATTTGAATTATAGGAAGAGCAACGGAGAATGGGTTTTTGTGTAAGTCGACTGTAAGCTAGGTCTGACGGCCCGAACGAAACGCCAGATAGCCTAATAGACCGGCGCCCCCCAACATCGCGAGCCCGATCGCTCCCAGCAGCGACGACCCGCTGCCTGGCGGGCGAGGGACGCTGGTAATCGCGCCACTGGGCTGCCCACCGAACTGGACAAACTTGATGTCGCCCGGCACCAGCCGTACTGGAACATTCATCGAGGTAGTTGGGTTGAAGTCGGGGGGAACCGCGCCACTGACGTTGTAGTCCCCGGCTTCCATTTCTGTGAAGCAATAGCCTTCCGCTTCTGTGCCGGTCGTATGGTCTCCGGCCAGGTTACCCTGCCGGTCGACCACGCTCACTTGACCCTGCGCCAACGCCGGCTCTCCT
>JAHFAU010000123.1 GCA_023250385.1 Anaerolineales bacterium | reverse complement strand
CCGAAGGTGGGAGTCGAACCCACACTCCCGAAGGAACGCGATTTTGAGTCGCGCGCGTCTGCCAGTTCCGCCACTTCGGCCTCCGAGCAGTATATTCAAAGCCCCGCGACCGGTCAAGAATACGCCTCCCGCGGCCCGTCTGCGGGAGCCTACCTAGCGGATGCGTCTGGGGATCATCGGTCTCCCGGCCTCGGGCAAGACCACTCTATTTAGACTTCTGACCGGCTCAGCTCTCCCGATTGGAGAGATGGCGGTCGCTGCCCATGCAGCCACACCTACCGGCGTGGCTGCAATCCCGGACCCCCGGCTGGCAGCCCTCAGCACGCTCTACCATCCGCGCAAGACAACCTCCGCCCAGATCAGCTTCGGCGACATTTCCGGAATCGGCGAGGACGGTACGGTTTCCACCAAATGGACAAACGAGCTTGCCCACTGGGATGGATTGCTGGTAGTGGTGAGGTGCTTCGAGAGCCCGCTCGTCTCGCAGCCGGTTGACCCGGGGCGGGATCTATCGCGGATCGAGGCTGAGCTCATGCTGCATGATCTGCTGCGGACGGAGGCGAGGCTCGAACGGTTGCCTGAGGAGCGCCAAAAGGGATCCCGTCCGCGGGCCGAGCTTGAGGGGGAGGCTGTCCTATTTGAGCGGCTGGCGGAGGCGCTGCGGGCCAATCGGCCGCTGAGGGAGCTGGAACTAAGTGCTGCGGAGGGTGAAACCTTGTTGGCACACAACTTGTTGAGCTTGAAACCCCTGCTGCCGGTGCAAAACCTGGAGGAGGGTCAAACTGCCGGCCCGCTCAGTACTAAACTAAACTGGGTCCCCGTTCATGGGAAGCTCGAGCTGGAGCTGGCCCAGCTGCCGGAGGCGGAAGCGCAGGAATTCCGGGCCGAGTTTGGGGTTCAAGATTCCGGGCGAACGCGCTTGCTGCAAGCCTGCCTAGAGCTGCTGGGACGGGTAATCTTCTTTACGGTGAGCGAGCCGGAGGTCAAGGCCTGGCCGCTGGCCAACGGGGGTACTACGCTGGAAGCGGCCGGCACGATCCACAGCGACCTGGCTCGGGGGTTCATTCGGGCGGAAGTGATCGCCTGGGATCGGCTGGTGGAACTCGGAGGGCTGGCTCAAGCCCGAGCGGCCGGCAAGCTAAGATTAGAAGGGAGGGACTACCCGGTGGCGGATGGCGATGTGATCTATGTGCGCTTCAATGTCTAGTTATGCCGTTCCGCCTGAACCGCAGGGTTGCGAGATACTCTAGTCGAACCAGGAGAGAAGGTGGCTGAAGTCAGATTTCACCCCGAACGCTGGAGCTTGACCGAGCTGTTTCCGAGCCCGGACGCCCCGGAGCTCGAGCAGGCCAGCCGCGAGCTGGATGGAATGCTCGCCCAATTTGAAAGTTACCGAGAGAAGCTCGGGCCGCAGCTGAGCGACAAGGACTTTCTGGAAATCCTCCGGGCGTATGAACAGGCCGTGCGCAAGATCTCCCGGATCGTGAACTACGGCGAGCTCCTGTTCTACGGAGACACCCAGAGCCAGAATGCCCAGACCCTCTTCGCCCAGGGTCGCCAGACGGCGGCCGAGTTTGAGAATCGAACCCTGTTCTTCAAGCTGTGGTGGAAGGCCCTAGCGGACGGGCCGGCCGAGCGCTTGATGGCCGCTGCCGGAGAGTATCGCTATTGGTTGGAGGCACTGCGGCTGCAGAAGCCCTACACCCTGAGCGAGCCGGAGGAGAAAGTTATCAACCTCAAGGACGTCAATGGGCACCAGGCGCTCGTTGCGTTGTACGAGACCATCACCAGTCGCTACAGCTTCTCGCTCGAAGTTGACGGCGAAGTCAAGCAGCTGACTGGAGAAGAGTTGTTTGTCTATGTGCGCAGCCCCAAGCCGGAGCTGCGAAAGTCTGCCTACCAAGAACTGCATCGGGTCTACCAGCAGGACGCGCCAATCCTGGGTCAGATTTATCAAAGCATCGTGCGCGATTGGCGTAGCGAGCAAATCGATCTCCGTGGATTCAGCTCACCGCTCTCTGTCCGCAATCTGGCCAATAACATTCCGGATGAGGTGGTGTCTATGCTGTTGGAAGTCTGCCGCGAAAATGTCTCGATCTTCCACCGCTTCTTTGATCTCAAGGCCAAGTGGATTGGGGTGGACCGCCTAGGCCGGTTCGACCTCTACGCTCCGGTCGTCGAGACCGATCGCAGCTATGAATTCCACGAATCGGTCGAGATCGTCCTGGACAGCTTCAGCCGCTTCGATCCTAGGTTTGCCACGCTAGCTCGCCGAGTGTTCGACGAGAACCACATCGACAGTGAGCTGCGCAAGGGCAAGCGGGGCGGAGCCTTCTGTGCCACGGTCGAGCCGGCTCTGACTCCCTGGGTCCTGCAATCCTATAACGGGAAGCCGGACGATGTGGCCGCGATGGCCCACGAGCTCGGCCACGCCATTCACTCGATGCTCGCCGAACACCACTCGGCGCTCACTCAGCAGGCGTCTCTGCCGCTGGCCGAAACCGCCTCCACCTTCGGCGAAATGCTGGTCGTGGATCGGTTGCTTGCTACCGACCCCGATCCCGAGCTGCAGCGGGACTTGCTGTTTCGGCAGATGGATCACGCCTACGCGAGCATCGCTCGCCAGGCCTACTTCGCAATTTTTGAGCGCGACGCTCATCAGCGGGTGAAGGATGGAGGCTCGGTGGATGACCTGACCGAGCTCTATTTCAACAACCTGAAGGAGCACTTCGCCGATTCGCTCGATCTGAGTGATGATTTTCGCAACGAATGGCTGCGGGTCGGACACTTCTTCTTTGCCCCCTTCTATGTGTACGCCTACTCGTTCGGGCAATTGCTCGTGCTGGCGCTGTACCAGCAGTACAAAGCGGAGGGCGAAGCCTTCAAGCCACGCTACTTGGAGATCCTGGCCGCCGGTGGTTCTGACGCACCCGTCCGGATCCTGGATCGGGCCGGAATCGACGTGCGCTCGGCGGGATTCTGGAGAGGAGGATTCCAGGTCTTGGAGGAGGGGCTCCAACGCCTGGCGAGCCTCGAGGCCCCCGCCAAGGTTCGCTGATCGTTGAATCGAATGAGTTCGGCCTAACGGGACTTCGTCCCAGGCCGGGTTGAGGACGAGAGATGGCCGCGGCTTTCGGTGAACTCAAAGGAGACGTCCCACTTCCGGATAGCGCGCTTGACTTCCTGGATTGGGATTGGAGCCGCGTCGAATCGGAGTATCGGGGTCTGCGTTCCAGGAATCTCTCTGGTGCGAACCTCGCGGCCTGGATGGCCGACTGGTCGCGCCTCAAGGAGCTCATCGAAGAGGGCCACTCGCGCCTGTATGTGGCCAAGACCCTCGATACTGCCGATCCGGAGCGCGAGCAGCGGTATCAGACGTACCTGGAAGAGATCTACACTCCGGCGGAGGAACAGGACCAAAAACTCAAGGAGAAACTGCTGGCGAGCGGCCTGGAGCCGGATGGTTTCGTGATCCCGCTGCGCAACCTGCGGGCGCAAGCCGAACTATATCGGGACGCCAACCTGCCCCTGCTCGAAAAGGAGAAGAAGCTCAGTTCCGAGTATGACCGTATCCGCGGCGCCCAGACGGTCGAATGGCAGGGCCAGGAAATCACCATCGCCCGCCTGTTCCTGGAACTCGAAGAACCGGACCGAGATAGAAGGGAGAGAGCCTGGAAGCTTGGGCGGACCCGCCAGCTCCAGGACCGAGAGGGGCTCAATGATCTATGGGTCAGATTCCTAGACCTTCGGAGCGAGATTGCCAAGAACGCCGACCTGCCGGAATTCCGCTCCTACCGCTGGCGTCAGCTGCTGCGTTTCGATTACACGCCCGACGACTGCCGTCGGTTTCATGAGGCGATCGCGGTGGTGGTCGTGCCTGCCGCGGCCAAGGTCGCGGATCGGCGAAGACGGGCCCTGGGTATCACTTCGCTGCGGCCGTGGGACGCAAGTGCCGACAAGTATGGCCGGGACCCACTCCGACCGTTCGCTGCGGTAAACGAGCTCATTGAGAAGTCTTCCGCGATCTTTCACCACGTCGATCCGGTCCTGGGGACCTACTTTGACTCGATGGAGTCCGAGCACTTGCTGGATCTGGACAATCGAAAAGGGAAGGCTCCGGGGGGATACAACGAGCCCTTCGCGGCTGCCAGGCGGCCGTTTATCTTCATGAACGCGGTCGGTACTGCAGGAGACGTTGAAACCCTGCTGCATGAGGCGGGGCATGCCTTTCACGTCTTTGAGTCGGCGTCGCTGCCGTACTACCCCCAACTGCAGGTGCCCATGGAATTCGCCGAGGTCGCTTCCATGTCGATGGAGCTGCTGGCCTCACCGTTCCTGACAACCGATCACGGCGGTTTCTATTCCGATGAGCAAGCCGCCCGAGCGCGCATCGATCATCTAGAAAGGATCCTGTGGTTCTGGCCTTCCATGGCCGTCGGCGACGCGTTTCAACATTGGGTCTACGAGAATTCGGAGGCGGCCCGCGACCCCGCTAATTGCGATCGGGCCTACGTAGAACTGGTAGGCCGCTTCATGCCGTTTATTGACTGGAGCAATCTCGGAGCGGAGCTGAGGAGCGGGTGGCAGCGGGTCCTGCATTTCTTTCAAGTTCCGTTCTACTATGTCGAATACGGACTGGCTCAACTCGCGGCAGTACAAATCTGGAAGAATGCGCTGGAGGATCACGCCGGCGCAGTGTGGCGGTACCGCAGCGCGCTGGCGTTGGGGTACACCGTTCCGCTGCCGGAGCTCTATCAGGCGGCCGGAGCCAGGCTGGCATTCGATGCCCGGACTCTTCGGGAGGCTGTGGCTTTGATCGAAGCGACCTTGGAGCAGCTGGAGAACCGGAACTAACCCCCCACTGAGATCCGGCCGCCCACCGACCTGGACAGGCAGCGTATTTCTCAGGCGGAGAGGGTGGGATTCGAACCCACGGTAACCCATAGGGCTACAACGGTTTTCGAGACCGTCCCATTCAACCGGGCTCTGGCACCTCTCCGATCGGAATTATACGGGTCGTGCCGCCTCAAAATTGACTCGTATCCGACGATATGTTACAAATACCACAAATGCGCTGCGGCGCATCGCCAAGGGTGCAGCTACCCACAACCGCCAATCAATTGAAGGAGGTC
>JAHFAU010000122.1 GCA_023250385.1 Anaerolineales bacterium | reverse complement strand
CGCCCGGAGGTGCCGGCGACGTGCGGGGAAAGGATGAGGTTTGGAAGCTCCCACAGCGGGCTGCTCTGCGGCAGCGGCTCCACTGGGTAGACGTCCAGTGCAGCCCCCGCGATCCGGCCGCCCCCCAGGGCCTCGACCAGTGCCCCATGATCGACGACCCCACCCCGTGAGACGTCAACCAGATAAGCGGTGGGTTTCATGCGCCGCAACACCTGTTCACCTACTAGGCCGCGAGTCTCCGGAGTCAGAGGGACCGTGATCACCAGGAAGTCGCATTCGGATGCCATCGAAGCCAGTGCCTGGGGCGGGTAGATCCGGGTTGGCAGCTCCGCTTGCGGATCGCCCGATCCTTCGGGCCGATATCCCTGCTGCTCAAGCAGCTTGAGATCCCGCTTGGTTACCAACACCGTGGCCCCAAAGGCTACGCACAGACGAGCGACCTCCCGTCCGATACTGCCATAGCCCACGATCCCGACCGTGCTCCCCCGCAGCTCCAGGGGGCGGAAGCGGCTAAAGCGGTCCTCCGCCCAGCTCTTGCCTCTCCGCTGCTCAATCATTTCGGGAAGATGATGAGCGGCGGCCATCATCATGGTCAGCGCGAATTCGGCCATCTGCGGGACGGCCGCGCCGCTCAACGTCGTCACCATCACTTCTGAGCGCAGCAGACCGTGATCGACGAACGGATCGATCCCCGACCAGTGGAACTGGATCCAGCGCAGGTTCGGAACTTGCTCCGGCTCCGGCAGGGCGCTTCGGGTATACAGGATCTCCATCTCCGCAAGCTGCTCTTCGGGGATTTCGGAAGCTTCGCCGGTGGGATGGACCCGGATTCTTAACTCGGGCGAAACCGATCGAAGCCGTTCGAGCAGCCGATCCGGAAGATCGACCGTGATAATCACCGGAATCTCGGCCATCGTCGCCATTGTACTGTAAGGGCTCGGCTATACTTGGTCCCCGTGTTCAGCTCCATCGACGAACTGCAAGTCCAGCTGCGCGAGCAACTCTATCTGGCCGATCGGGGCCTGGCCACCGCTATCTTCCTCGCCCTCAAGCTCCCGCGCCCGCTGTTCCTGGAAGGTGAGGCCGGGGTCGGCAAGACCGAGGTGGCTAAAGCCTTGGCCGCAATGCTCAAGACTCAACTCATCCGGCTCCAGTGCTATGAAGGGCTCGATGTGCATCAAGCCGTCTATGAGTGGAATTACACCCGGCAAATCCTGCACATCCGGATGCTGGAGGCCGCCGGTGAGCGGCCCCAGGAACAAGACTTGTTCGGGCCCCAGTTCCTGCTGCGCCGACCGCTGCTGCAGGCGATCGAGTGGCCCGGCGAGCAACCGCCGGTATTGCTGATCGACGAACTCGACCGCAGCGATGAGGAGTTTGAGGCGTACCTGCTCGAGATCCTTTCGGAATTCCAAGTCACCATCCCGGAGATCGGCACCTTGCGAGCCCAGCAGCCACCCATCGTGGTGTTGACTTCCAACCGTACCCGGGAAGTACATGACGCGTTGAAGCGCCGCTGTCTCTATCATTGGATCGACTTCCCAAGCTTCGAACGTGAACTGGAGATCCTGACTCTCAAACTGCCCCAACTGCCGCAGAAGCTGAGCCGTCAGGTTACGGCCTTCGTCCAGGAGCTGCGCACGGCCGATCTATACAAGATCCCCGGAGTGGCTGAGACGCTCGATTGGGCGGAAGCCCTCTGGGCGCTGGACCGCCACCAGTTGGACTCCGCAGTGGTCAACGACACCCTGGGCGCGCTGCTGAAGGTCCAAGACGACCTGCTGAGAATTCAAGGCACAGAAGCCGAGCAGCTAGTGGCCAGGGTCACCGCCGAGATCTAGACCCGCGCCGTTCCTCACCATCCGCAATTCAATTGACATAAACACATTTTCACCCAGGTGGTTCGCGCTTTGGCCTGCCTTGAGCGCCATCTGAGGTTTGTAAGCGTCGGCTGGCCTGCTCTCCGCTTTGGCACCAATCCTGAGCGCGCCTCCCAGCGCCGTTTGGGGTTATTCCGGGTGAGACAGAAACAGGTGGACGAGAGCATTCCCGCGGCGATCCGGATAGGGGCTTTCCTCGTTTCTGAGCTCATGATTCGGACCGCGGGCAATTCCCGACAGCCTCCGGAGACTTAGCGGAGGCTTTTTTGTTGCCAGCTTTCTGGCTGCCAGGAATGGAGGTGAGCGGGTCGGAGCAATGCTAGTGCACTCCAAGATGAAGTGACCTAATCTCATTCGGAGGAAAAAATGGCTACAGAAAGAAAAGTAATGGGATATCTCCCCAATGACACGCCCCCGCCAGTTCAACTGGTGCTGCTCGGCTTCCAGCATGTGCTGACGATGTTTCCGGCCACGGTCTTCGTGGCGGCCCTTACGGGCTTCCATGTTGGGACCGTGCTGTTGGCCTCCGGGGTGTCCACAATCGTCGCGCTGGTCTTGTCGCGGCGTGGCATCGGAAAGTTCATTCCCCTCTTCTACGGCTCAAGCTTCAGCTACATCGCGGCCTATCTGGGGATCGTTCAGCAGATGACCGGCTCGCTTCCCACCTTCGGGGTGCCGGTAGCCGACAACGTGCTCAGCACCTTGCAGGCTGGCATCGTGGTCACTGGTGTATTGAACATGCTGGTCGGCTTCCTCATCCGGGCCGTTGGCAAGGCGAATGTGGATAAGGTCTTGCCGCCGGTAGTCACCGGCTCGGTCGCCGCCATCATCGGCTTCGGCCTGGCCTTCGCGGCTCTGGGGAACCTGGCCAGCGCCAACTTCGGGGTAGCACTCCTGACCTTGCTGGCCACGGTATTGTTCTCCGTTTACCTGCAAGGCCGGGGCTTCATCGGCATGCTCCCCGTGTTGCTCGGGGGCATCGCCGGCTACATCCTCTCGGGAGTGCTCGATGCGGGATCGGTTAACCTGGCACCTGTGGGGGCAGCGGCGCTATTCGAAGTACCTCACATAACTTTCCCTGCCTTCAGCGGCCCGCTCATTGGGACCGCCATCGCCAGCATCGCGATCATGGCGATCGCCACCATCCCCGAGTCGACCGCCCACCTGTACCAGATCAGCCTCTACGTTGATCGCTTTGCAGACGAGATCAAGCAGCCGAGATACAAGCTGGACCAGAACATCGGCTTCAATCTGATCCTGGACGGAATCGGCGACTTCCTGAACGGTCTGGTAGGCGCGACGGCTGGCACGAACTACGGCGAGAACAACTCTCTGATGGCTATCACCCGCAACTACTCCGGTCCGGCGATCATTGCCTCTGGAGTCATCGCGATCCTGCTGGGCTTCATCGGCAAGCTGGCCGCCCTGGTCGCGAGCGTACCTCTAGCCGTGAGCGGCGGGCTGGCGATCTACCTGTTCGGCGTGATCGGGATGCAGGGCATTGCGCTGATGCAGGAGCACAAAGTCAGCATGTTCAACCCACGGAATCTGGCCGTGGGCGCCGTGATCATGGTGGTCGGCATCGGAGGCAACATCGGCTACGCAGCCACGGGCGGTTTCATACCAATCCCGCTCGGAAGCCTCTTCCCGAATGGCCTACCGTCAATCGCGACCGCAGCTGTGCTGGGCATCCTGATGAACCTGATCTTCCTGGTATTCGAACCACCGGAGCGAGCGCCAGCGATGGAGATGGGAACCGCCTCAGATTAGACCGGGCGTACCACTCCAACCTAGTAGTCAACCACCGACGGGGAGGGCTAGCGCCCTCCCCGTCCGCGCGGCTTACACTCGCCTTACAGAAGGCCCCCTTAGCAAGACAGGCATGCAATAATCGCATCCGGACCTGAAGAGCGACTTCGGTCGCAGCCGGAAAGGATGTAGCAATGACCTTCACTGATCTCCTCGGTTACGGCTTGGTGACCCTCTTGCTGGGGGGACACCTCTGGGGGCTAATCGATCTCTTCGCAAGAATCCAGAAACAGCCGCGCCGGCCGATCGACATCCTCCGGCTGAGTCCCTATCCATTGGTCCCGGAAGACGAGACGCCCGCGGAGCCCCGCGAACGCAAACCCACGGGTGGAAGCGGTGGCCTGCGGCTCAGCCCAGTCCCGGTTGAGACCCGAAATCAGGCCGTGGGCTAAGCCTCGGAACCATTCGAAAACCGTAAAGAGCGGCCGCCGAAACGGCCGCTCTTGTTTTTGCGGGAGACCTCCAACCGCCTTATCAGCTCGGCAGGGCCATAGGCTGGCTGGCTGCGGCGCCAAGCGCGAGCTCCCGCCAGACCGCCAGGAACCCGGCCAGCGCGTCGGCTCCGGAAGTATGGCCGCGTTGAATCAGCCTCCGGGTCGCATGATCTATCGGCAGCTCCTGAGTGACGGCTTCGAAGAGGGCATGCCACTCGTGCGCAGCCTCGCCGCTGGCTGCCGCCCACAGCCAGGCGACCGAAACCGCAGTTGTGCGGGGCGAAGCGATCTTAACCGCAGCGGACGACAGATCCTCCGCGGTCTCAGCATCACGGGATGCCCAAAGCGCATGGATCGCGCCCAGCAGGAAATCGTCGCCTGCCGGAGTGACGCCGCCCCCCAGCCCGGCCAACTTTGAGGCTGCCCCGCAAATCTGCCCTCGATCAGATCGAATCAGGCCGCTCAGCAGCTGCCGCGCCGGACCAGCAATCGTGTGCAACAGGGCAGCTGGCAGATCACCGCCAGGCACACTTTCGGACCACGAAGAGCGGGCCGCCTCGTCCGCCAGCGGTGCCAGGCTTCCAGGCGGGGCATGCTGCTGAAGCAGCTGGCCCAGGTGCTCGACCGTCGCGGGTGTTAGGGAAGTTCGTAGGCCGACCCAGTTTGGCCGCGGGGCCCAGGTCTGTAGATCCGTCAAGCGCACCTGGATTGAGCCGAGCTCAAGCACTCCCGGCCTCGTCCGAACTGGCACATCCAGGTCGAGCAACCCGGCAAAGCCACCCGCCCTTTGGAAGTGGTTGGGCGCAGGTCGCAGCAGAAGGGCGAACGGGCCAGGGCCAAGCGGCGGCATCACGATGGAGAAGAGCTTCCCCTGCTCGTCGATCAGATTGATCGCATTCTGGTAGAGACTGTGGATCCGCCGCCCTCGCGCCGCCCCCAACCATTGCCTCGCCTGCGGGGAGATGAGCACTCCGTCGAGAACGGTGGGCCCGCGCTTACCGAGCCTCATC
>JAHFAU010000121.1 GCA_023250385.1 Anaerolineales bacterium | reverse complement strand
AAAGGAAATACCCGTCCTGCCCCACCCGTGCAGAGGATGACTGCCCGAGCTGCGATCAGACACAGATTCCCGCTGCGCAATTCGAGCGCGGTCAATCCTTGACAGCGTCCGTCCTCCACGAGCAGCTTGGTTACGAACCACTCGTCGTAGCGCTTGATCGAACCATACTTGAGCGACGTTTGAAACAAGGTGTGGAGCATGTGGAAACCGGTCTTGTCGGCCGCGAACCAGGTCCGCTCGATCTTCATCCCGCCAAAGGGACGGACCGCGACGCTCCCATCCGGCTCGCGACTCCATGGACACCCCCAGTGCTCAAGCCGAATCAACTCGGCTGGCGATTCCTTTACGAAGAACTCCACCGCATCCTGATCTGCCAGCCAGTCGGAGCCACTGACGGTGTCTTCGATATGAGCCTCGAAGCTGTCGTTGGCCTTGATTACCGCCGCCGCACCGCCTTCGGCCGACACGGTGTGGCTTCGCATCGGGAACACTTTCGATATCAGCGCAATATCCAAGCCGGGATCGAGCTCCGCGGCAGCGATCGCGGCCCGCAGACCCGCGCCACCACCTCCGATGATGACAATGTCGTGTTGAAAAGTCTCGGTCATACCTCAGTGAACTCGCCTGGTTTGTTGCGGCCTGGGTTCCGGCCCGCCGTGGGCGCCCGGCTCCTGACAATTCGGCCGCCTTCGAAGGAAGAGTTGGAAGGCTTCTGCCCCGAGAGTTCCAAGGGCGAGGATCCGGTTCTTGGAGTATAGCAAAATTTGGTGAGCTAGGGGTTGTCTGCAACCGCGGCTAGCTTTGCAGGAGCAGCTGGACCTCCTCCGGCTCGGCCTACTGAGGGTTCCCGAGGGTGGCCTGCTGCCGGACCCGCTGGATCACCGTGGCCGAATAGCCTAATTTACCCAGCCAGTGCGACCATCCTCCAGCCGGAATCCGCCGATCCGGCGACCGGGCCTCCTCGCGTTCGTTCTTCCGATAGGTCGCGTTGCCTGGAAAGCGCTTTGCCACATAGCGGGCGGCGTTGGCCGCGTCCTCGCCGGTGAAGGTCGCCAGGTCATCCAACAGCCGCTGGCCGACCGGCATCCCCTTCGCCTCGAGCAGATCCAGCTCGACGCTGGCTCCAATGATATAGGCCAACACTTCCATATAGTTGGTCGAGTCCCCCAGCCACCTTCGCGAACGGGAGGGCCTCAACGTGCCTTCCGGCCAGAACTGAGGGTCGCGCAATTGGCGCTGCAGGACATGCGTGAGCTCGTGCGCCACCAGCCCGACCCGGGCTGGTAAGCTGGCCTGTCCCGGGCCGCGATAGCTGATGTCAAGCACGAGCCAGTTCCGCCAAGGCGTGGCGCCGCTGCCGCCGGTGGGAAGGAAGGCGGCCTGGATCGTCAACGGCGCGACCGACTGGGCCAGCTCGGACCCGGCAGGCGAAATCGGTTCCCCACCGAGGCGGGTCTCCGCCAACGCCCGCAGCGCCGGGGTCAGGGGTCCGTTCGCCGGCAGACCGGGCCGCTGAGTCTGAAGCCGAACGTTGAGCAAATCACGAACTTGCCGGGACATGGTTCCCCACACAAAAAGGCTGTCCGCAGCCGGACAGCCAACTCAGAGTGCAGCAACCACTCCCGCCTGAGACTGATGACGGCTTCAAGCCCCCGCGGCCCTGGCAGCTTCAACGTGCGCTTGCCCGTAAAGATGTCCGTTTGCGGCGAATGAGTAGGCGAGGGTAAACAACACCCCAATGCCGCAGGCGATCGAGCCAAGCGGAGCCAAGATTCCGGAGACGATCAGTCCTAGGATCACGATCAGATGGGCGGCAGGTGCGGCCCGAATCAGGCTCAGCAGTCTGCCGACCTTGAATGCGTCGGCGAGGCTGTCGGTCGCGGCCAGCTGTCCGAAGGCCGCCGGTAGTGCAAACATCACCACGATGGAGTAGAGCAGGGCAAGGCAGCCGGTGCAGATTGCAACAATCGTGAGCGCGGTCGCCAACTGCTCCCGGTCGCTGAGGAATGACATCGCTCCGAATGGGAGGTAGAGCACGATCAATGGAATCGATACCACGAGCGAAATGACGGTGCCTTTGATCCCCAGACCGAAGTTCCCCCCGAAGTTGCTCCAATCTGGCAGGACTGGCGCCTCAGAACGAATAAGGCGCCGGGCGACTTCCAAAGACCAGCCGAATACCGCGATCCAGCCGACGATCGGAATCAGCGAGATCAGGCCCGTGATCGCCAGCTTCTTGATCCAGTCCTGGTCTTGAAACGGAAACGTAAAAGCCTGCACGAAGTCCATCGATCTGCTCCTCTTTAGATTCGCCGCGGACCGGCCCTCATTCTAACCGGTCGCCTTTGGGGTGCCTATGCCGGCGAAACCGCCGGCTGGCGACGGAGGGCCGCCGGGGGACCTGCTCAAGAATTATGGTACTCTAGTACTACCCCCTCCGAACCTTGAAAGTAGATATGTATTGAGGACCCCTTGGCCGGCCAAAATGCTCAGGCAGGTCGGCGCGATCTTGGGGATCATAGTCTTCGTCTTTGCGCAGGATGGACCTGCGGCAAGCCAGCCCCTGTACCGCGCTGAGTCTTCTAGCGAGGCCTCGGAAACGCCGACCGTTGATCCTGAACCAGCTCCGGCCACCCCCACCAACACACCCAGCCCATCGGATCTAACCTCGACCCCGACGTTGGATCCGATCCCGAGCCTCACGCCTGAAGAGCCGCCCGCCTCGCCAACCCCAAGCGCTTCACCGACAGCGACTCCCATCGATCTAAGTCCAACCGCGACCGCCACCCTGACGACCACCCCATCTCAGACGCCTTCGGATACGCCAACTCCCAGCCCATCCCCAACTCCGCCGACTCCATTCCCGCCACAGGCCATCTTGATCAACGAGATCGCCTGGGCGGGCACCTTCGCCTCGGCGAACGACGAATGGATCGAACTTCACAATCCCGGCCCGGAGCCGGTGGACCTGGCGGGCTGGCGACTAACCGACGGCGGCGACATTCACCCTTCACTGAGCGGTAACCTCCCACCGTACGGCTTTTTCCTTATGGAACGAACGGACAATTCGACCGTGTCTGACATTGCCGCCGACCAGATTTACACTGGATCGCTCCGAAACAGCGGCGAGCGTCTAGAGTTGCTCGGGCCGGCCGGTGAGATCGTCGATACCGCCAATTCGGCCGGCGGCGGTTGGCCGGCCGGCGATGCTGAGACCCGCGTCAGTATGGAGCGCCGCGGCGGCTCTGACCTCCCGGGAAACTGGGCGACCTTCTCGGGCTACTCCGGCAACGGACTCGACGCCGCAGGAAACCCCATCCAGGGAACTCCCCGCCGGGCAAACTCGCTGTTCTACCCCACACCGACTCCGACGGGAATTCCCAGCCGGATCGTCATCAACGAGGTCTTGATTCGGCCGCGCCATGATTGGGAAGGGACTGGCGGGGTAACCACCGCCGACGAATTCATCGAGCTGTACAACCCCGGTCGGATGGATGTGTACTTGAAAGGCTGGTGGCTCGACGACAGTTCCGGTGGCGGATCGAGCCCCTTCGACCTGCCGGGCGTCACCATCCCAGCCAAGGGCTATGCGGTGTTCTTCCGCAGCCAAACTAAGATTGCCCTGAACGACACCGGCGACACCGTGCGACTGCTGGCGCCCGACGAACGGATGATCGACGAGATCAGCTACTTGTCAGTCCGCGCCGCCAACCTGTCCTTCGGCCGGCTGCCCGATGGGTCTGACCACCTGCGCTATGGCCTATGGCCAACGCCTCGGCAAGCGAACCTGCTGTTCGACGAGCCGGTGCCTGTTCCTCCCTCGGGCCCGTTCTTTCCCCGCCTCTGTCCCGGCGCAGCCTGGCCGGCCGGCAGCAGACTGCTCCGGTCCAGCATGGAACGAATTGGGGTCGACGACACGCCGGCGACCTGGATGACTTTCACGGGTCCGCCCGGCGAGGGTCTCGACGCGGAGGGCGGCCCGATCTCGGGCAGTCCAGGCCGAGAGAATTCCGTCGCGGTAGACCGGGCGGCCCTTGCCGATCGCTCGGGCCCGCTCGTTCTAATTAATGAGGTGGCTTGGTCCGGCACGGCCGCCTCGGCGAGCGACGAATGGTTCGAGCTCCAAAACCCTGGCCGGACCGACGTGGATCTTCAGGGCTGGCTGCTCACCGACCGGGATGATCTGAACGTCGCGCTTGTCGGTACCATCGGCGCCGGCGGCTACTTCCTATTGGAACGGACCGATGATGAAACCATCTCCAACCTTCCGGCCGATCTGCTCTATACCGGCGGCCTGCGAGACGAGGGAGAGATCCTGTGGCTCGTTGACCCTGCCGGGCGGGTTGTGGACACTGCCAATGCGGTCCGCTCCGGGCAGCCAGCATTCCCGCTCCGCCGTCTCTCTAGGCAACCGTCGCAGGTCGCCTGGCTGCGCGAGTTGAATCTAGTTGCGTGCAGCGGATAACTTGGCTCACCCCTTGACCTTACCCTCGACTGGAAGGTGTAAGATGCCTAGCAAGAGCGGAACTAAGCAGGCTCCTGTGGAGGCAGGCTTGAAAATCGGAGAACTTGCCAGATCAACCGGCCTGACGACCAAGGCCATCCGCTATTATGAGCTCATGAAGCTGCTGCCTGAACCCCGCCGGACTGAGTCGGGGTATCGCTTGTACTCTACGGAGGAAGTCCAACGGTTGGAATTCATCAAGAAAGCAAAGCGTCTCGGCCTATCCCTGGAGGACATCCGGGATATCCTCACGCTTCATGCGAGCAATCAGCCCCCCTGTGTCCACGTTTTGGCGCTCTTGGATCAGAAATTGGCATATCTGGATGACCTCATCGGCTCGCTGTACGAGTTCCGTGAAGAGCTGGCGCATCTCCGCGAGAAATCGGCAGCGCAATTGCCGCAGTTGACCCAGGGACCTGCGATTTGCGGCATCATTGACCAAGGCATTCACGCCAAAGGCGAGCTGGCACTCACCTGGCTGGAAGGTCGGAAGAAGGCAAAAGGGAAGGCTTAAGAAATGTCGGAAACGGTAGAGCGGAGAATCCCATACAAGACCAGGTATCTGGGGGCGATTCTTTTGGCCCTTGTGGCCATACTTCTCGGAGTAATTGGCTACCAGCTTGGGTTCCTGGGGTTCATCTACAATCTGATGCTACCCCAGGCGTTTCCCAGCATACCGGTGTATGCCTTGGCCGCTGTGATGGGTG
>JAHFAU010000031.1 GCA_023250385.1 Anaerolineales bacterium | reverse complement strand
GCCAGAATTAACTCGTCATCCCCGAGTGCCGTCAGGTAGTTCGCCAGCGCTTCGCGGAATTCGGCTTTCATGCTTCTTGCTTCGGGCGCCCGCGAATCTGCCGCATCAGGGTCGTCGTATGGTAGAAGGCCTGGTCCCGATAGGGCTTGTCCTTGGCCGGTCCGAACAGGCTGCCAATCTGGTCGGCCTCCGTTCGGTTGACCAGCCTCTCAGGCACCACCCACCAGACCAGGCCATCCGCCTTCCCAAAGGTGCTCACTGCCTCGGCCAAGGCCGCCTGCCCGGAGGTCGCCGACACGGCACCCGCGTGCTCATGGGATCCGACCTGGGTCCTCTTAATGAAGACCAGGTAGCGCTGCAGCCCCCCTTCCGCGGCCGGAGCTGGAGGCAGACCCGATCGACTGATCTCTTCTGCGGTCAAGCTGAAGATCTGATCCGCCGGAACTACCCACAGGCTGACGCAGTCCGGCCGGCGGACGAACACGTCCCGTGCGTTCTGTATGGCCAGCTCCGCGTCGGGTGCGTGCACGGCCCCGGCGTTCGTATGCGGTCGGCCTGGCTGCTCTTGGTGAAACACCTGGAACCGCGGCCACTGGGTATCCGTCATGTGGTGGGCTGCCGCTCGGCGTAAGCCGCCAAGGCCTCTCGGACCCACTCTCCATCGGCATGGGCTTTCCGTCTGGCCGCGATCCGCTCCGCGTTGCACGGTCCATTGCCTTTGACCACCCGCCAGAACTCGTCCCAATCGATCGGACCGGTCAGCCAATTCCCCGACGCCTGCTCATAGCGAAGATCGGGGTCAGGCAAGCTTAGCCCAAGCTCCAGCACCTCCGGCGCCACCTGGTTGACAAAGTCCTGCCGCAGCTCATCATTGGTCTTGGTCTTGATCCCCCAGCGGATGAGGACCGGGCTGTTGGGCGACTCGTGGTCATGCGGACCAAACATCATCACGGTCGGCCACCACCACCGGTTGACGGCGTCCTGGACCATCGTTCGCTGGCCGGGGGTGCCCTGCGACATCAAGATCACCTGCTCCTTGCCCTGCTTCATGTGGAAGCTCTCTTCGGCGGAGATCCGGATATTCGCCCGCGAGTACGGGCCATAGGAGCAGCGGGCCAGCATGGTCTGGTTCAAAATGGCGGCCCCGTCCACAAACCACCCGATTACGCCCATATCGGCCCAAGACTGCGAAGGATAGTTAAAGATGCTCGAGTATTTGGCTCGGCCGGAGAGCAGCGCTTCGATCATCTCTTCCCGGGTCGCTCCCAGCGTCTCGGCCGCGTGATAGAGATACTGCCCGTGGCCCGCCTCATCCTGCACCTTGGCGAGCAGCACCAGCTTGCGGCGCAGGTTGGGAGCTCTTGTGATCCAGGCTCCCTCCGGAAGCATCCCGACGATCTCGCTGTGGGCATGCTGCGAGATCATTCGGATCAGCTGCCGGCGGTACTCCTCCGGCATCCAGTCGCCGGGTTCGATTTTTTCTCCCCGGTGAATGCGAGCCTCAAAGGCTGCCAGGCGTTCGGCTTCGTTCATACCGACTTCGAGTGCTGCGGGTCGGCGCTCAGGCCGGCCCTGGTGTCCGACCCAATTATACAGAGCGGCCGGTGGTCGAGCTTCGGAGGCGCCTCAACTGGCATGAACTAACGGGCGTCTTGGGGAGGCCGGCCGCCAAGCCACTCCGGCGACTCGTCCTCGGCCCAGCGTCGCCGGATGGCGTCGTAGTCCGGCGTCCGCTTCTCGGTGAAGGCCCGTACCCCTTCCCAGGTCTCCGGACTGGTGTTATGGATCGCCAGCCAATCTCGACCGTGGCCGATGGTCAAATGCCAACTCAGATCTCGCCAGAAGTTTAGCTGCTGCTTGGTGTAGCGAGTTTTTTCTGGAAGCTTAGCAATCAGCTTTCCAACCAATTCGTCTACCGCGCGGTCCAGTTCCGCCCGCGGGACGGCGTAGTTGACCAGTCCCCACTCGAGCGCCTTCGCTGCCGGGATCTCTTCATTTAAGAGCAAGATCTCCCGCGCCCGCCGATCGCCGACGATCAATGGAAGGAATTGGGTGGCACCGGCCAGGGCCACGCTGCCATGGCTGGTCCCGACCTGCCGAATGTAGATGTCGTCGGCAGCCACCGCCAGATCACAGCTCAGATTGAATTCATTTCCACCGCCGACGACGATCCCGTTGAGCCGGGCGACGGTCGGCTTCCCCAAGTTGCGCAATCGTTCGTGGAGCTCGATGAAATCCCCCATCCATTTCCAGTAGTCTCGGGGTCGCTGCAGAAACTCCTCCTGCTCGATGAGATCGGCTCCGGTGCAGAAGGCCCGATCGCCTGCACCGGTCAGGACGACTACCGCCACCGAGTCGTCCCAGCTGGAGTCCTTCAATGCCACGCTCATCTCTTCTATTACGGCATGATTGACGGCGTTGAGCACCTTCGGTCGATTGATCGTGATCGTTGCCCGGTAATCGGCCTTCTCATAATGGATGGCAGTGAACCCGAACTCCGCTGCGGGCTTCCCGACATATTCTCGTTCGGTCACTCTGATTCTCCTTCGTACGCTAGGCTTTTCGGCAAGCTGAGGCTACTGGCCGCGGCGAGCCCGGTTGCGCAGCCAAGGGGCAACTCGATAGCGCTCTTCTCCGTATTCGTTCGCCAGGTGGTCCAGCACGGCCACCACCTTCCCATGAGTTAGATTGGCGGCCCACTCCAGCGGCCCCTGCGGGTAGTTGGCCCCCAGTTTCATCGCCAGGTCTACCGCCTCTGGCGCGGCCACCCCTTCGGCGACCGCGAAGGCCGCCTCGTTCGCCAAGCAAGAGACAATCCGCGGCAGCACTAAGCCGGGACTCTCGCTTACCCATACAGGCAACTTGCCGAGCGAACGGATCAGTGTTTCCGCGGCCTGACGGATTGTGTCGGTTAGATCTGGGCGAGTGACCAGGGTGACGGCCCGGCCCGCAGCGAAGAACAAGCCGTCGAACCCAATCAGTCGCTGAGGATGCTGGGTCCCCTGTTCCACCTCACTGAGGGCAATATCGACGGTCTGGCACAGGATCGGGATATCCGGGGCGAGGCCCCGGTCATAGCGCCGGAGCACGTCGCGGATTCCCTCCTCCCTTCCATTGACGATCACCGCCGCCAGGGGAAGATCGCCGTGGGTCTCGCTCAGAGTGTAGCCGGCCTGGACCAGCAGCCTGCCCACCTCGGGCCCCCAGCTCCCGTCGGAGATCAACACGAAGCCGGACTGCTGACTGCGGTCCGGGACCTCGGGCGCCGTCCACTGCCTCTCTCCATCCACGTACTCGTAGAAACCGGCGCCGGTCTTGCGGCCCAGTCGACCGCGCTCCACGTACCGGCGCTGGATAGCCTGTGGGCGGTAGCGGGGCTCCCCGTAGCTGGAGTCGTACATCGACTCCGCGGCTTGAAGATTGACATCCAGGCCTATCAGATCCATTAACTCGAACGGCCCCATCGGAAATCCGCCGCCCAAAGTCACCAGCAGGTCGATCGCCTCATGGCTGGCCACCTGCTCTGCCAGCAGGCGCAGCCCTTCGCCATAGAACGGGCGCGCCACCCGATTGACGATGAACCCGGGTGTGTCGAGCGTGACGACCGGGGTCTTGCCCATCAACTCGGCCAGCCGGGTCAGCACATCCAGGGTGGCCTGAGCCGTCGCAGCGCCGCGGGCGACCTCCACCAGCCGCATCACTGGCGCGGGATTGAAGAAGTGCATCCCAGCCACTCGCCCCGGGGCCTGGGTGGCGGCGGCGATGGCGGTAATCGAGAGCGTACTGGTGTTGCTGGCCAGGATCGCGGGTGGAGGGCACAAACGATCGAGCTCCGCAAACACGGACCGCTTGAGCTCGAGGTCTTCGTTGATGGCCTCGATGACGACGTCGCACCCGGCCAGAGCATGGAGATCGTTGCTCAGCTGCAACTGCCGAAGGGCGTCGGTTCGTCCCTTGCGGCCAAGGTGAGCTTCGATGTATTCCCGGCCGCGTTGCAGGGCTTCCGGTGCGACGTCCGTCAGGGTCACCTCCTGACCGGCGTAGAGGGCTGCCAAGGCGATGCCCGCCCCCATGGTCCCCGCCCCCAGCACCCCGATTCGCGTGTGCTCTGAATCTGCCGCCACGGTCATCGGGTTGGCAATCCAAAAACAACGCCCCGCCGGAGCGGGGCAGCAGGCAAACTAGCCGGCACCCCAGACCTTGAAGTCTTCCAGAATCGAGCCGCCGATGAACTCTCGCAGGATCGAGTTGTCGGGAATCCGGGCTGATTCGACCGGAACGAACCACTCCAGGAAAGAGAGCAACCGCTTGGCTTCGACGTGCTCGCTGGTGCCGAACGCGACCTGGCGCAGCAGTGGCTCGGCCAAGGGAGCGAGCGCAGCGCCTTCGTACACCAGAGCCGAGTTGAACATCATGTCAGCATTTTCTTGGTAGGGAAAAATGTACAACTTCTCTCCCCTGCGGACTGACTCCCAGCGGGCAATCGTTTCAGCCGCCGACTTCCCGCGCTGGGTGGCGTCCCGCACCAGCCGTCGAGCTAGCCGGATGTCGGTCGTCGAGATCCGATTGTAGCGATCCAGGTTCAGCTGAGTGAGCGGCGAAGCGTAGATCCGAATCGCGTGCTCGCCGGGGATCTCCGGAAGCAGCGCCGGATTCAATCCGTGGATCCCTTCCAAGATGATGATGTGCTCCTTCGAGATCTGAACGGCCTCCCCCTCCGTTTGGCGACCGGCGACGAAGTCATAGTGAGGGAGCTGGACCCGTTTCCCCGCAATCAGCTTACCCAGGTCATGATTCAGTCGATCCAGGTCGAGGGCATCCAAGCGCTCGTAATCATAGTCTCCGTGCTCGTCCCGCGGGCTCTTCTCCCGATCCACAAAGAAATTGTCCAGCCCGATTGGGAGCGGCGAAATCCCCAACGCCAGGAGCTGAATCGAGAGCCGCTTCGAGAAGGTGGTCTTGCCGGAGGCGGAGGGGCCGGCGATGAGCACCAACCGGGCAGACTCCCTGCGATCATGGATCTGGGCCGCCATCTCGCCGATCCGATGCTCATGCAGGGCCTCGGATACTAGGATCAGTTCCCGAGTCCGGTTCTGTTGGATCGCGTCGTTTAGTGCGCCGACGCTCGAGACTCCGAGGGTCTCGATCCAATCGCTGTATTGTTCGAAGGTCGCCAGCAGCTTGGGATAGTGAGGCGGCGGCAGCACTTCAGTCGGGCTCTCGCGCTTGGGAAACTGCAAGGTGAACCCTTCTCGTGCGGGACTGAGGGCGAACCAGGTCAAGAACCCGGTGCTGGGTACCATGTAGCCGTGGTGGTAGTCGCGGAACTGCCCCATCTGATACATGATCAAGTAGGGCTTATGTCGATTGGCCAGCAGGCGGGCCTTGTCCTTGAAACCCTTCGCCTCGAAGTGGTCGATGGCTTCTTGCAGCGGAACGTGGGTCTTCACAAAGGGGAGATCCTGCCGAACGAAGTCTCTCATCCGGCCTTCCAAGCTTCTCAATTCCGCATCCGACAGCTGCGGTCGGCCCTTCACTTGGCAGTGGTAGCCCCCATGGGCTACCGAGTGCTCCACCTCCAGGCGCTCGCCAGGGTGAAGCTCCTCGAAAGTCGCCGCCAACAAGAAGGTGAGCGACCGGCGGTAAATCCGGGTTCCGTCTTCCTCGGTCATGCTGACCGGGCGGACCTGGGACTCCATCTCGATCGGGTAAGTCAACTCGCGCAGTTCACCATTCACGATCGCGCCAACGATCGGGGCCTGCGACTGGTCTTCGTCTCGCAGAAACGCCTGCAGGGGCAGCCCGCGTTCTCCTTCCAACACTCGGCCTCCCGGCAAGTGAATCTGAACCGAAGGCCGGGCAATCGATTCATGAACCTCTCGCTCCGCAATCTGCTGGGCCATGTCTGCGCGAAAAGGGTTCCGATTCTACCGCATGCTAGAGTATGGCCGCCTTTGTTAAGAATCTACTGAGCCGGATGGCCTAGACTGGAGAGCAGAGTTCGCGCTCACGGCCTTGGCTGGAGGGGACCCGAGGCGAGTTAACCCAGACGACAGGGCGCCGGACCATGACTTCCGGCGCGCTGTCGCGACTCCATCCGGATTGGCCCGCTTACAAAGCAGCTCGCTCCAGTTCCGCCGGGCGGCAGCACAACACCAGCTGCTTGGCGGCCTGGACCTCGTCGAGCCGGCCGAAGGGCGTGCCGTGGGGCGCTCCCTTCAAGAGCTCGGGCTCGGAGTGGGCCTCTTCGGCGATCGCTTTCATCGCCTCGATGAACGCGTCGAGGGTCGGTTTGCTTTCGGTCTCAGTGGGCTCGATCATCAGCGCTTCGCGCACGATCAGCGGGAAGTAGTTAGTCGGCGGGTGAAACCCATAATCCATGAGCCGTTTGGAGACATCCAGCGCATGGATTTCCGGTACTCCTTCGAACCGGCCTTCGGCCACGAACTCATGCATACAACGCCGATCGAAAGGCACCCGATAGGACTGTCGCAGCCCGGCCAAGAGGTAATTGGCGTTGAGCACCGCGTGCTCCGCAATCGCCCGCATCCCGGGCTTGCCATGTGAGCGGATAAAGGCGTACGCCCGCACATGCATTCCAAAGTGCCCGTGGAACGCCTTCACCCTCCCGATCGACTTGGTCGGCATCACGAGCCCATAGAGCGGCGGCAAGGCCTCGCTCTCCGGTTCCAGTTCTGCCGCCACCGGACCAGGCAAGTAGTCCACCAGCAGATCACGCACGCCGACCGGCCCGGCACCTGGCCCGCCGCCACCGTGCGGCGTGGAGAAGGTCTTGTGCAAGTTGAAATGGAGGACATCAAAGCCCAGGTCGCCCGGGCGGACCACTCCCAAGAGGGCATTCATGTTGGCGCCATCCCCGTAGACCAGCCCGCCGTTGTCGTGGACCAGGCGCACGACCTCCTGGACCCGTTCCTCGAAGAGTCCCAGCGTATTGGGGTTGGTCAGCATTAGTCCGGCGAGGGTCTCGTCGCACTCGGCGCGCAAGGCTTCGAGATCGACGTTGCCGCGGGCGTCCGAGGGCAGCTCGACGACCCGCAGGCCGCTCATCGTCGTGGTCGCCGGGTTGGTGCCGTGGGCCGAATCGGGCACCAGGATCTTGTTGCGCTGCGGTTGGCCGCGGTCGCGGTGGTAGGCCCGGATCATGAGGATCCCGCTCAGCTCGCCGTGTGCTCCGGCGGCCGGCTGTAGGCTGATTCCGGCGAACCCTCCGACCTCTTTGAGCCAATCCTGCAATGAATACATCACCGCCAGGCTGCCCTGTTGGGTCGAGGGATCTTGCAGCGGGTGGCTGTGGGCAAACCCCGGCAGTCGGGCGGCGTCCTCGTTCACCTTCGGGTTGTATTTCATCGAACACGAACCCAGCGGGTAGAAGCCGGTGTCGATGGCATGGTTAAGTTGGGAGAGTCGGACGAAGTGGCGGACGACCTCCAGCTCCGAGAGTTCTGGCAGCATTAGGTCCTGCCGAATCATTCCCTCCGGCAGGTCGGCGAGTGGAACGTCTGGATCGGGGAACCGATGGCCCGGCCGACCGGGCGTGCTGAGCTCATAGATCAGCGGCTCAAGCATGGGCGGCCTCTCGTAAAGCGTCTGCCAGGTCATCGATGTCTTCTTTGTGGTTGAGCTCGGTCACCGCCAGCAGCATATGACCCTTGAGCTCGGGGTACTCGGGGCCGAGGTCATACCCGCCGAGGATGTCGTGGTCAAGCAAGTGCTGGTTGAGCTCGGCCGGCGGAATCGGACAGCGAATGACAAACTCATGGAAGAACGGACCCCGATTCCAGAGCCCGTAGCCCTCCACCGCCGCGATCCGCTCGGCGGCGTAGTGAGCCTTGTGGTAGCAGAGCTCGGCTACCTGGCGCAGGCCGTGCTTTCCGACCGCGCTGAGGTACGCGGTGACAGCCAGTGCCATCAACCCCTGGTTGGTGCAGATATTGGATGTCGCCCGCCCGCGTCGGATGTGCTGCTCGCGAGGGGTTAGGGTGAGCACGTACCCGCGCTGGCCGCGGCTGTCCACCGTCTCACCAACCAGCCGGCCGGCCATCTTGCGGACGAATTGTTCACGGGTCGTGAAGAAGCCGATCGTTGGCCCCCCGAACGAGAGTGGGATGCCCAGCGGCTGGCCGTCGCCAACCACCACATCGGCCCCGAACTCCGAGGGCGGCTGCAGCAGCCCGAGCGCGATCGGGTTGGCCACGACGCAGACCAGTGCCCCGACCGCATGGGCCGCGACGACCAGCGAACCGTAGTCGTGCAGGTTCCCAAAGAAATCCGGGTATTGAACTGCCACCAAGCTGGTGCGCTCGTCCAGGTACTCTTCCGGGCGCGAGCCGAGCGACTCATCACCGACGATTTCGAGCGACTGGCCCTGAAGGTAAGTTCGCACCACCTCCCGATACTGCGGGTGGATCGCCGGGGAGAGCACCAGCTTGTCGCGCTTGCCCTGGTGGACGTTCAGCGCCAGGATCGCCGCCTCGGCGAGGGCGGTCGCGCCGTCGTAATGGGAGGCGTTCGAGACCTCCATCCCGGTGAGGAAACACATCAAACTCTGGTACTCGAAGATCGCCTGCAGAGTCCCCTGGGAAATCTCGGGTTGATAGGGGGTGTAGGCGGTGTAGAACTCATTGCGCCGCAGAATGTGATCGACGACGGACGGGATGTAGTGGTTGTAGGCCCCCGCCCCGAGGAAACACGCCGCCTGGCGGGTGTTCAGGTTTGCCTCCGATAGCAATTGCAACTCCTCCATGATTTCCAGCTCGGAGGCCGGTTTGGGAAGATCCAGATCTGGGAAGCGGACCGATGCCGGAACGTCGGCAAACAGCTCATCCATCGATTCGACACCGACCGCCGCCAGCATCTGGCGGCGCTCCGCCTCCGTATGCGGGATGTAGCTCATCGGCCGCCCCGCGCTTCGGTGTTCCGCTGATAGGCAGTGTTATCCATCAGGGCCGCCAATTCGGACTTGTCGGTCAATTTGAGCTTCACCATCCAGCCACTCCCGTAGGGGTCGGTGTTGACCAGCTCCGGACGTGCGGCGAGTGGCTGGTTGATCTCAAGAATCTCACCTGAAACGGGTGAATTCACGTCGGCCGCGGCCTTGACCGACTCTAAGGTCGCCACCTGCTCGCCGGCCGCGACCCGCTCGCCGACTCTGACCGTGGCTTCGAAGAACACGAGGTCCGAGAGTTGGTCCTGGGCAAAATCCGATACCCCTAAGGTGGCCCGGTCGCCTTCGACCCGAACCCATTCGTCGGTGCCGGCGTACTTTAGATCCGCGGGATAGTTCATCCTGACCTCCTCAATCTCCGGCTCAGCCGAGAACAAAAAAGGGCACACCGATGTGTGCCCTCTGTCTGGGACCTGAGAGATTCGCCTTGCGGCTTGCCCCTTCGGTGCGCCGGGCGCTTTCCAGAGGTTCGGCCAGCCGGGGTCCTTTTACCTGAGAGATTCGCCTGACCGCTCCATGGGCGGTCGAGCTTGCCCCTTCGGTGCCCAGTGTTCCGGGTCTCTTCCCCGCCTGTGCAGGGTTTCATTCTATGGACGCCCGCAATCAAAGTCAAGATGGAGCGCGGACAGGTCTGGGCGGAAACTCCTGGGACCTTGATTCTTTCCGGTGTCCTGTGCCAAGATACCAACGGGGAAATTCCGCGCGACCCATGACCCTCAGCGAAGGATGGCCGACGACCTCACTCTGATCACCGGCGCGGCTGGCGAAATCGGCCATGGGCTGCTCAACCGCTTAGGGGCGGCCGAGGCCGATCGGCTGCTGGCGCTCGATCGCAAGCCCCTTCCGCCGGAGGTGCAGGACTGCTGCCGGGAATCCCTTCAGGGTGATGTGCTGGACGAGGCGCTGCTGGCGGACCTGGGGAGACGCTTTCGAATTGGGACGATCTACCATCTGGCGGCGGTGCTGTCCACCCGGGCCGAGCAAAACCCAAGAGCCGCCCACCGAGTAAACGTCGAAGGGACGTTTAATCTGCTGCAGCTTGCGCTCGACCAGGCCCAGCGGCGTGGCAAACCGGTGACCTTCGTGTTTCCCAGCAGTGTCGCAGTGTACGGTTTTCCGAGTCTGGCAGCCAAGCTCGCCGCGCGGCCGCAAACCGAACGGGACGCGTGCACTCCCACCACGATCTATGGTGCCAGCAAGCTCTACTGCGAGCACTTGGGTGCGTACTTCAGCGACTCGCTGCGCCGCGGAGTGGACGAGGTTGGGATCGATTTCCGGGCGCTTCGACTCCCGGGTTTGATCAGCGCGGATACCCTTCCCACCGGAGGAACCAGCGATTACGGGCCCGAGATGCTGCACCACGCGGCCGAGGGCCGGCCATACCGTTGTTTCGTGCGGCCCGACACCCGAATGCCCTTCATGACCATGCCGGATGCAGTACGGGCCCTGACCGAGCTGGCCGGGGCACCTTCCATCCGGCAGCGGGTCTACAACGTTACCGGCTTTAGTCCTTCCGCCGAAGAGCTGCAGAGAATCGTCTTGGAGTTTTTCCCCGGAGCGGAGATTCGCTACGAGCCGGACGCCCGCCGGCAGGCCATCGTAGACAGTTGGCCGGCGGAGGTGGATGACCGGGCCGCCCGGGAGGACTGGGGTTGGGCGCCGGAACATGGACTGCGGGCCGCCTTTGATGACTATCTGATCCCAGCAGTCTCCAAGCGGTATGCCGCGGCCAAATGAGCCGGGTCGATCGGCCCGCCAGCCTGGTGGAGTGCCGCATACGGGTCGATTAGGCAGCCACCCAGCCTGGGTTTCGCTTCCGGTTGAATCGGCGCCGGGAAGCTGCCGCCGGGGTCATTGGCTGTACGTCCGCGGCACTCTCGCTCCGATCCCACAGGTCACCTCATAATTGATCGTTCCCCACCGGTCGGCGACCTGCTCGGCCGAGAGACGAGTCCTATCCTGGGCGCCGATGATCACCGCCTCATCGCCCTCGTTGGCGCCGGGAACTCGGTCGAGCTGCAGCATGCAGAAGTCCATGCACACCCGGCCAACCACCGGAACCGGCACACCCCCGACCAGCAGCTGATTCCCCGCGGCTCGCCGCAGGCCATCGGCATAGCCGACCGGGACTGTCCCGATCCGTTCGGTCCTGCGAGTCACGTAGGCATGACCGTAGCTGACACCCTCACCGGGAGGCACGGATCGAATTCGAGTCAGCTGAGTCTTCCACTCCAAGGCCGGCCGCAGCCCGGCCGGCAGCGGGGCCGCCGGCGACGGTCGAAGGCCGTACAACGCAATTCCGACCCGCACCAGGTCGTAATGGGTTCCCGGCCAACTGAGGGCGGCAGCTGAATTGGCGGCGTGGGCCAGCGGTGGCCGCAAACCGGCGGAGACGAGCGCAGAGAGGGCCTGCTCGAAGCGCTCGACCTGCCGCTGAACGGGTTCCGGCATTCCCTCATCGGCGCGGGCGAAATGGGTGAACACTCCCTCGAAGCTGAGGCTGGGCTGCTGCTGGATCCGGCGGGCCAGGTTGACCGCGGCTTCTGGCGGCGCCCCAAGGCGGTTCATTCCGGAGTCGAGCTTCAGCTGGACCTTGGCCGTCGCTTGTTGATCCCGGGCAGCCAATGCGGCGGCGTCAATCTGGACCTCGTCGGTCACGGTGAGCGAGGCCCCGGCCGCGATCAACGCGGCCAGCTGTGCAACCGGCGCCGGACCGAGGATCAGGATCGGGAGGCCAATACCGGCCGAGCGAAGTTCGAGCGCCTCTTCGGCCCGGGCGACCCCCAGCCAGCTCGCGCCGCCGCGGGCGGCGGCCTGCGCCACCGGTACCGCACCGTGACCGTACGCATTGGCCTTGACGACCGCCATCACCGTTGCTTTGGTGAGCGCAGTCAACTGACGGGCATTGGCTTCGATGACTCCCAGGTCGACTTCCACCCAGGTCGAGTACCGATTCCGGGGATCGGTCACGGCCGAAGTATACGGAGCCGCTGCACGGCTGTCTACCGCAGGTATAATCGCTGGCTCGCACCGCCCGGCTTCCCCCGAAGAGATGACCGATTTCTCGTTCGAAATCATCGCCCAGGATGGCCGCGGCCGGGCCGGGCTGTTCCACACCCCGCACGGAATACTCGAGACACCGCTGTTCGCACCGGTCGGGACCCAAGCCACCGTCAAGGCGCTCACCCCTGCCCAGCTGCGCGAACTCGGCGCCAGCCTGGTCTTGGCGAACGCCTATCATCTGTACCTGCGGCCGGGCGACGCGCAGATCGCGCAACTGGGCGGGCTGCACAAGTTCATGGACTGGCCGGGCCCGCTGCTGACCGACTCGGGCGGGTTTCAGCTCTTCTCGCTCGCCACCCAGCGTGAGGTAGATGCGGATGGGGTCACGTTCCGTTCTCACCTGGATGGGACCCTGCACCGGCTCACTCCTGAGAAGGCCATGGGCATCCAGGAAAACCTGGGCGCCGACATCGTCATGACGCTCGACGAGTGCGCCGAACCATATAACCGGGACTACAACCAGCGGGCGCTGGAGCGGACTCACGCCTGGGCTCGGCGCTGCCTCGAGGCAAAGACCCGAGCAGACCAGGCATTGTTCGGGATCGTTCAAGGCGGAGTGTTCCCCGATCTCCGGCGCGAGTCAGCCGAGTTCGTCGCTGCACTCGGAACGTCCGGAATCGCGATCGGCGGACTGAGCGTGGGGGAAGCGAAGGAAGAGACGCTGGCCACTCTCGAATTGCTCGACGCCGCGCTTCCCACGGACCGGCCCCGGTACCTGATGGGCGTCGGAGCCCCAGGAGACCTCCTGGAAGCCATCGCCCGGGGAGTCGACCTGTTCGACAGCGTGCTACCGACTCGCTTAGCTCGCAACGATGCAGCCCTTACCCGGCGCGGCCGGATGAATCTCCGCTGGGCCGCACTGGCAGATGACTCTGGCCCGCTGGACCCCGACTGCTCCTGCTACACCTGCACCCACTTCAGCCGGGCCTACCTCCGGCACCTGATCGTCGGCAGAGAGATGCTCTCCGCGACCCTGCTTTCGATTCACAACTTGCGTTTACTGATCGACTTCACCCGAGAGATCCGTCAAGCGATCCTGATCGGTCAATTGGCCGGCACCATCGAGAGGCTCCGCGAGGGATTGGCCCGCGGGGAGCACCCAACTTGACCTGGGTCCAAGCCCTGATACTGGGGATTGTGCAGGGAGCTAGTGAGTTCCTCCCGATCTCCTCTTCCGCTCACTTGGTGCTCGTTCCCTGGCTCCTCGGCTGGCAGCTCGAGTCGCACGCATTCTTCATTTTCAGTGTCACCGTGCATTGGGGCACACTGGCCGCGGTAGTTTTCGCCTTTCGGGACGACCTATACCGATTCGGGAGGGCCGCCCTGTTGGCATTGGTCCACCGCAGCCTGCTCGAGACCCCGGAGGCGACTCTGGCTTGGCTGTTGTTGCTCGCGACTCTTCCCGGGGCGTTGGCCGGGATCCTGGTGGGTGGGGTAGTTGAGCAGGCATTCTCCAATCCGCCGGTCGCAGCAGGCTTGCTCTTTAGCACCGCGGGATTGCTGGCACTTGGAGAGCGGTCCCGCTCGGTCCACGCTGCGAACCCGGCCGGGTTCCGGCCGCTGATCGGCCTTCGGACTCGGGATGCGGTGCTGATCGGACTGGCGCAAGCAGTGGCGCTGCTCCCAGGGATTTCGCGCTCCGGCGCCACGATCGCTGCCGGGTTGCTCCGCGGCCTGGACCGGGTGGATGCAGTTCGGTTTTCGTTCCTGATGTCGGTCCCGATCATCTTTGGAGCCGGGCTCGTGGCGCTCAGCGATCTGGCCGGCGAGCCGAGTGCGGCGGAAGCCCTCCCATCATTTGCGATCGGGTTCCTGGCGGCCGGGGTCGTTGGAACCTTCGCCATCCGTTGGCTCGTCCGCTACCTAGCACGAGGGTCATTGAAGGGATTCGCGGCCTATTGCGGGCTGGTAGGGACGGCCGGCCTGCTGCTGAGCCTGATCCGTGCTTAGAATCACGCAGAGTATCGGGTTGGCGATCCTATTGGTCGGCTGCGGTTCGTCGCCGCTTGGGGCGAGCGGGACCGCGACCTTCCCTCTCCCCACGCCCTTCCCAGAGATCGCCACGACGCCAAGTTTCCAGGTCTGGACCACCAGCCGGATCCTGGCCTTCAGGGAGCGGAGCGGATCCACGGCCCAACCGGGCTACATAGGGCTTGGGCTGCAGATCCTGGCGCCGCCCGCCGCTCTGACGGCGGTCGACGCGGGCGAGTTCGAATTGGTCGTCTCAGCCCAGGAGCCGCCGGCCGGCTGGTTTGCAACGCCGCTCGGATGGGAGTCGATCGCGTTCGCCATCCACTCCAGCAATCCGGTGGACAATCTCTCACTCGCAGAACTGGCGAGGATATTCAGCGGGCAGGCGATCAACTGGAGCGAGTTCGACGGGCCAGACCTCGGCATAACGCCGATCATCCCGCTTCGGGGGGATGAGCTACGCGAAGCCCTGGCGGTCGATCTGCTGGGGGAGCTGCGCTTTACTACTCAGGCGCTGCTGGGGCCGAACCCGGAGGCGACCTTGGAGCTGGTGCGGCAGACTCCCGGAGCAATCGGCATTCTTCCGCTCTCGGCGGTGGGCCAAGGGGTCTTGTTGCTTCAGGTCGGCGGCGTCGCTCCGGCGGCCGGAGATGACCGCTATCCGCTGCAGGTCGAAGTTCTGGGCTTCGCACCTCAGGAGCCCGTTGGCGTCGTACGCGAGTGGTTGGCCTGGCTGCAGGCCGAAGGGAGTTAGCGGCTAGCCGGCCAGTCCGCCAAGAAACGGGTTGGATCGGCGCTCTTCGCCAACCGTCGTCTCCGGGCCGTGACCGGCAAACAGGCGGGTCGTGTCCGGCAGGGTCAGAATCTCGTCCCGAATGCTGGAGAGTAAGGCCGCAGTCTCTCCGCCCAGCAAATCGGTTCGGCCGACGCTCCCCCGAAAGATCAGGTCCCCGCAGAGGACCAAGCCGGCGGCCTGCTCCCGAAAGACCACATGCCCCGGCGTGTGTCCAGGGGTGTGCCGCACCTCAAATCGGCTGCGGCCGAGCTCCAGCTGCATCCCGTGCTCGAGGGAGATCGTGGGTTCGGGCCCGGGGTCGAAACTGGGAAAGCCGAATGCCGACGCCCCACCCCGCATCCTCCACAAGGACTGGTCGTTGGCGTGCAGTGCAACCGGGACCGGAGACTCAGACGCGTCCGAGAGCGCGCCCGCGCCTCCAAAATGATCGAAGTGAGCGTGGGTGAGCCAGATCTGGGTGACCCGCCAACCGCGGCGCACCGCCTCGGCCTGGATCAGCTTCCCATCCGAGGGCGGGTCGACGACCACCGCCACGCTGAGCTCTGGATCCCCGATCAGGTAGGCATTGGTCTGCGCCGGTCCGAGGGTGAGGGCGACAA
>JAHFAU010000030.1 GCA_023250385.1 Anaerolineales bacterium | reverse complement strand
CTCCAGTGGTTGGTCAGGCAGGATCCTTCTCGGTCGACCTTGCCTATCAGATTCCATTCTCGCAATTCGCCCGGTTGGCACTCTATGAGCAGAGCGCCGGGATCCCCGGCACTCTGCACTATTCCAGCGTGGAGATCTGGCTGCAGCCATAGCCCGTCCGTCCGGGCTAAGCCGATCGGGCCCGATGAGCAAGTTGGATTCCGGCCTAAATCAGGAGGCTTGGGTCGAGTCCATCAATCCGGAGGGAGCGGGCTGCGGCCGGCCGAACAGCCCGGCCAGTTCATCGGCCCCATCCGATCCCACAACTGCCAGGACTTCATCGCCGACTTCGAACGTGGTGATTCCCCGCGGGATAATGAGCTCTCCCCGCCGAATGATGCCGGCGATCACACAATCTGGTGGCAGCTCGAGATCCTTGATCGCCATCCCGAGCGCCGCGGCGCCTTCCGGAAGTTTTTCTTCCACCAGCGAGTAGCGACCGCGCCGCAGTTTGAGCAAGGTCATCATGTCGCCCAGCGACATTTCTTCCTCGATCAAACTGGCCAGGATCTCGGCTTGATTGAGAGCGACATCCACGTTAAACAGCGAGCTGAAGAGCCAGGCATTGTTTGGGTTGTTGACCTGGGCGATTGTGCGCGGAACCTGGTAACGGTTGCGAGCGAAGAAGCAGAGCATCAGGTTTTCGGCATCCCCGTCCAGGCAGGCCGCCAACACTTGTGCCTGCTGCACCCCGGCTTGCTCCAGGACCTTCGGGTCGATCGCCTCCCCTTCGACGATCACCTCGGTCGGCAAGGCCCGGTGCAAGCTACGCAGCAGCTGCGGCCGATTTTCGATCAACCTCACCCGGTGCTGCTGATCAACGAGCAAGGCGGCCAGCCTGGCGCCGGTCGGGCCGCCGCCGGCGATGACGACCAACATTTCAGCTCCTCGCCAGCCGGGCCTCGATGGCCTGGGCCCCTTCCAGGGTCGCGCTCACGTGAACCACATCCCCCGCCTGCAGGCGGGTTCCGGCCGCGGGCAGATCGGCCCTTCCAGCCCGGGTCACGGCGACTGGAAGGGATTGAGAGCCGGCCAGCAGTTCCTCCAGCGACCGGCCGTCCCAGCCCGCAGGGATCTTGAGTTCGTAGACCCCGATCTCGCCGTTGCCGGCCTCGTAAACAACCTGTGGTCCACTATGCACCATCAATTCCTCGATCCGCTGGGCGCCCCAGGTCCCGGCTGAAACGGTCTGCAGACCAAAGGCCTCGAACATCGGGCGGTGCTTCGGGTCGAAATTCCCGACGACGACGTGTGCCACTTGGTAAGCGGCTCTTGCAACGTGGCCCACGACCGCGTTGAGCGCATCCGAGTCGGTTACTGCCGCCAAGGCCTGAGCTTCCCGGATCCCGGCCCGCTCCAGCAAGTGTCGATCCAGGGCATCGCCCTCCAGGGTCCGACCCTTGAATTCCGCCGGCAAGCTCAGGAAGGAGGCGGGCTCCTGGTCGATAATCGAGACTTCAAATCCACGCAGCGAGAGACGGTCCGCCAGTTCGGCGCCCACCCGGCCGCAACCAACCACGATGTAGGTCATGCCCTTAATTCCCGAACTCGGCCCGGATCATTCTACATGGTACGGGACATCCGTAATCACGATCCCGGGTCGGAACATCAGCGCCAGGCGGAGGAACAGCGCAGTTTGGGTGTGCAGCAGGTTGTGCCACCAGCGACGAGAGACGAATTGCGGGACGACGATCGTGACCGTCTCGTGTTTCTGGCGCTGAGCCATGACTTCCTCTATATAGCTGATCAACGGCTCGAGAAAGAGCCGGTAGGGCGACTCGAGAATGACCAGCCGCACACCCTCCCCCCACGTCTCCCACTTGAGGCGAACCCGCTCCGCCTCCTCTGGATCGATGGAGACATGAACTGCGGTCACATCGTCCGACAGTGAGGTCGCGTAGCGGAGCGCATCCAACGTGCCGCGGTGGACTCCGCTAAGCGGCAGGATGACTCGGTGCCGTCTGATCGGGGGTGGAGGCCCTGAGTCCTCCACCGTCAGCTTCTTGGCAAGGTCCCGGTAGTGATGATGGATAGCCGTGAAGATCACCACCAGCGTCGGTGCAGAGAGTACAACAACCCAGGCGCCCTCCCCGAACTTCGTGATGATAAAGACCAGCGTCACAACGGCGGTGCACACGGCACCGAATCCGTTGATCAGCATCTTAATTGGCCAACTTGGCTCGTAGCGTAGAGCGGAACCCCGCTCCTTGACCACTTGTCCCGACTCCAGGCGGCCGATCTTCCACCAGCGCCGTGCCATGCCGGCTTGGGAGAGGGTGAAGGACAGGAACACGCCGATGGCGTACAGCGGGATCAATGCAGTCACCCTGGCTTGGAAGATGATGATCAGCAGAGAGGCGACCAGAGCCAGGGTCACAATCCCACGCGAGTACACCAGCCGGCTGCCGCGATAGGTGAACTGGCGGGGCAAGAAGCCATCCCCTGCCACGAGGGCGCTCAAGCGGGGGAAATCGGCGAAGGAGGTGTTGGCGGCCATAATCAGGATGATCGTTGTTCCGCCGATCGCCATAAGATACAACGTGCCCCGACCGTCAAAGACCGTCCTGACCAGCTGGGAGATTACCGTCTCAGATTCGGAAGGGAGAGCATGAATTTCCCCGGCCAGGAAGGTGATCCCAAAGAACAGCGTCCCCAAGATGACCGACATCCAGATCAGCGTGATTCCGGCGTTGCGGCTGCGCGGCTCCTTGAAAGCAGGGATGCCGTTGGAAATCGCCTCCACCCCGGTGAGAGCGGTCGTCCCACTCGAGAAGGCATGCAGGATCAGGAATGGCGTGATCGCCAGCAAAGTTTTCGGGAATTCGAACGCAGGGGGGTCGCTGACCGGAGGCAGTGACCCAGCCGCTGCCCGCAGCAGACCGATCCCCAGCGTAAGCACCATCATCAGCAAGAAGAAGTACGTCGGAAGTGCGAACGCCCGTCCCGACTCCCGAACCCCCCGCAGGTTGATAAACATGACCAGCAAGACCATTCCCACCGCAATCACGACTCGGTATTCAAAGAGCGAGGGATACGCGGATACGATTTGGGCCACGCCCGATGACACCGAGACCGCGACGGTGAGAATGTAGTCGGTGAGCAGCGCGGCGCCTGCCGTTTGAGCCGGAAGCTCGCCCAGGTTGTCGCGGGCGACGATGTACGCACCGCCGCCGCCCGAGTAAGCATGGATCGTCTGCTGATAGGAGATGGTCACGATGGCCAGCAGGCCCACGATGGCTAGGGCGATCGGGAGGGCAAAGCCGAGCGCGGCCGTGCCGGCAGCCGCCAAAATGACCAGAATTTCTTGTGTTGCGTAAGCGGTCGAGGACAGCGCGTCGGAGGCGAAGACCGCGAGGCCGATGGTCTTGCCGATCGTCTGATGGGGAGCATCGGCGGTTGGCAGCGGACGCCCGATCAGCCAGGTCAGCCAGTTGCGAGCCGGCTGAATGGTAAGTTTGCGGCGCAGGACGGTCGTGCCGGAGTCTTGATCGAGGGCAGTCATAGTTGCCCGCGGCTCGAGCTGAGGCGGCCGCGGGCAGTCGCGCATGCTACTCCCGGGTAGTGCCGCTGTCAAGCAAAGCCGGTTCTCCAGACGACCGACCCTCGGCCAAGGCCCGGGCGAGGCGGCCATCCCATCTCATTCGGCAGGGATCGGGCGAATCGTGCCCGGGTGATATACTGCCCGTCCGGTCGGTCCCGAATCCGAATGTCTACCCAAAGCCAGCGACTATCAATCGGTCAGGCCCTGGCCATCACGGGCCTCGCCGCCGCGCTGGCGGTGATCGCCACTCTCTCGCTGGCCGGACTCGGGTCCCGGCTGGTGTTCGCCGGGCGGGTGCTGCCGGGGGTTCAGGCGGCTGGCATGGACCTGGGGGGATTGAGTCGGCTAGAAGTCGAGTCGGCCCTGTCCCGGGCGCTCACCTATCCCCAGACCGGCACCATCCTGCTCCGGGATCACGGTTCCCACTGGATCGCCAGGCCCTCCGATCTCGGAGTCGCGATCGATATCTCCCTGATGAGCGAGCAGGCCGTGGCGTCTGGGCGCGGCGGGGGAGTCTTTCACAATCTATCTGATCAGGTGGCCGCTTGGAACGAGGGCATCCAGCTCGCACCATTGGTCATCTTTGACCAACGCGTCGCAGCCGGTTATCTGGGCGAGCTGGCTGCGCAGATCGACCGCCCGACGGTTGAGGCCGGATTGAGCCTGAACGGCCTCGAAGTCGAAGCCCGGCCCGGCCAGGTTGGCCGCAGGCTTGACGTCCCCGCGACGCTCTCCGCTCTGCAGGTCGCTTTCGAGCAGCTCCACGACGCCCAGCTCGAGCTGGTGGTCGAGGAGCATCCACCGCAAGTGCTAGAAGTCGGCGAGCAAGCCGCCCTCGCGGCGCAAATTCTCAGTCAACCGCTCACGCTCACCGCCGAGGGCAGCGGGCCCTGGGCCATCGAGCCCGAGACTCTGGCTGGGATGCTCCGCGTCGAGCTCGGGTCCGGGGGTGGCTACGAGGTTCGCCTCGATCCAGGCAGCCTGGCCGCCTTCCTCGAGCCGCTGGCGCCCGAGCTGGAACGGGATCCTCAGAACGCCCGCTTTATATTCAACGACGACTCCCGACAACTCGACCTGTTGCAGGAGGCGGTGATCGGTCGCACGCTGGATTTGGAGGCCAGCCTCCAGGCCATCCAGCAGGCGACGGCCGCCGGCCAGCACGCGATTCCGCTGGTCTTCCTGCTTGAGCCACCAGCTGTTGGGAGCGAGGCTACCGCGGCTGAACTCGGGATCCGCGAAGCGGTGAGCGTGGTGTCTACTTACTTCGCCGGTTCCAGTCCCGAACGCATCCGCAACATTGCCACCGCCTCCGCCGCCTTCCACGGGCTCTTGATCGCCCCCGGCGAAACCCTGTCGATGGCCGATGTGCTGGGGGATATCAGCCTTGACAAGGGATACGCCGAAGCGCTCATCATCTATGGTGACCGCACCATCAAAGGGGTCGGCGGAGGGGTCTGCCAGGTCAGCACGACCTTTTTCAGGACCGCCCTCTACGGTGGGTTCGAGATCGTCGAGCGCCACCCGCACGCTTACCGGGTGGGCTACTACGAGCAGGGGAGGGGCTCGCCCGGCCCCGGCTTCGACGCCACGGTCTTTGTGCCGCTGGTCGATTTCAAATTCACCAACGACACGCCCTACTGGCTGCTCTCCGAGACCTACGTCTATGGTAACCAACTGCTGTGGAAGTTCTATTCGACCTCCGACGGCCGCCAGGTGCAGGTCAGTGCAGCTCAGGTCTCCGACATCATCGAGGCGCCTAAGCCGCTGTACAAAGAGAACCCCGATCTGGCCGAAGGCGAAATCAAACAAGTTGACTTTGAAGCCGACGGAATGGACGTAGTGTTCACCCGAACGGTGACGCTCAACGGCCAGCCGCTGCACCACGATACGTTCAAGACTCACTACTTGCCCTGGCAGGCGATCTTCGAATACGGCCCCGGCACTCAACTGCCGGAGGGGGTGATCGTCGACGACAAGCCCTGATCGCGGGTCGCTCGACGGGTGCCACCCGCCAGGCCTTCGAATTGATGCTGTTTTCGCTCGCTCGACCCCGATGGTAGAATCGGCGCCCTGTCCCGGGGTGAAGGATGATTAGCGAGGATCTGCTAGAGATCTTGCGGTGCCCAAACTGCGTTCAGGAACGGGAGGGCATGCTCAAGTTGGTGAAGGACACCTGGCTGGTGTGCCAGGAGCCGCACGACACCTGTGGGCGGAAATATCCGATCCTAGACGATATCCCGGTGATGTTGATCGAAGAGGGAGACAAGTGGGTCTCGGTTGCGGAGGCGGATCTTCCGGTCCCGCCGCCTGAGAGCTAGTGGAAAGCCTTGAGACTCTCCTTGCCGAGCTAGCCTCAGCTGACGACGCCCGGGCGGCCCGGGCGCTTTCTCAACTCCCCCAACACGGTGAACTGGCCCTCGACTACCTGCTCGATTTGCTTGATTCCCCCCAGACCGACCGCCGCTGGTGGGCGGCCGCGGCCCTGGCCAGCATCGATCACCCCCGTTCCCGCACTGGCCTAATTCAGGCGCTCAAGGACTCCGATACTGGCGTACGGCAGTGTGCGGCTGCCGGCCTGCGCCGGCTGCCGGCGCCTGAGGCGATCCCTGAGTTGGTCGAGGCCCTGGCCGCCGAAGACCGGCTGTTTGCCCGGCTGGCCTCCGGCGCACTGGCCGCGCTCGGGGCGGAGGCCGTTTCAGCCCTGACCCTCGCGATGCGTTCGGAGGATCCGAGGACCCGGATTGAAGCCGCCCGTGCCCTCGGCGAAGTCGGAGACGGCTCCGCGATCCCCGCCCTCTTCGCGGCGCTCAGTGATCCTTCGGCAGTAGTTGTGCACCTGGCTGAGATTGGACTGGAGCGGCTCGGGGTCGGAATGGTGTTCTTCGAGCCCTAGTTAACCGAGCGCCACCCATGCCACCCAGGCGCCGACCATCGTCAGGCCGAAAACCAACTTCACCACAAATGAAACTCCATACCCCAGCCCCATTCCGACCATGGCCCGGCCAGCCTGCTTGGCGTCCTTGCGGCGCAGGTACTCGACGAGGAAAGTCCCGGCCAGCAGGCCGATGACCATCCCGAGCGGTGGAAGCAGGAAAAATCCCGCAACCCCGCCGGCCAGCCCCGCCAGGATGGACCAGGGTGAGGCCCCGGCCTTGTAGGCGCCCGCCCCGCTCACCCAGGCCTCCGCGGCCGCGGCCAACAGGCCAAGCAGGGTGATCAAGCCGAACAGCCAGGGGCCCAACTCTCCCCAACCGACGAGGAGCCCATATCCGAGTGCGGCCCCCCAAATCAACAGGATATCCGGCACGAACGGCAGGAATATCCCGAGCAGCCCGACCAGCATGAGGATGCCGGCCACAATCGTCAGCAGGCTTTCCATCAGGCCGGGCCGCCTGCTCCGCGGAGCGAGGGCGCAGAGCCCGCGCTGGCTAGGCTCGTCACGTCGGCCACGTCAGGGTGCAGCCTCGATCCGCTCGATGCCGCCCATCCACGGCCGCAGCACCGCGGGCACCAGCACACTGCCGTCCGGCTGCTGATAGTTCTCCAGCACCGCAATCAGCGTCCGCGGCAACGCCAGGCCGGAGCCGTTTAGGGTGTGGACGAATTCTGGCTTGGCCTTGGGAGTCCGCCGGAAGCGAATGTTCGTCCGGCGGGCCTGAAAGGCCTCGCAGTTGCTCACCGAGCTCACCTCGAGCCATTCCTGCGAGCCGGGCGCCCATAGTTCGAGGTCATACTTCTTGGCCGCGGTGAAGCCCAGATCCCCGGTCACCATTTGAACGACTCGAAACGGAATCTCCAAGGCCCGGCACACGTCGCTAGCGTCTTCTACGATGCGCTCGAGCGCAGCGTACGAGTCCTCCGGCGCCGTGAACTTGTACATCTCGACCTTGTCGAACTGATGGCCGCGCTTGATGCCGCGCACGTCCCGTCCCGCGGAGAACTTCTCTCGCCGGAAGCAGGGAGTGTAGGCCGCGTAGCTCAGCGGAAGCTGATCGAATTCCAGCACCTCGTCTCGATGCAGGTTGGTGAGCGGGATCTCCGCCGTCCCGATTAGCCAGAGATCCTCTTCGGCGTCGCGGTAGATGTTCTCGGCGAACTTCGGCAGCTGGCCGGCGCCCCACATGCACTGCTCCTTGACCAACGCCGGTGGATAGATCTCGGTGTAGCCGTGTTGGGAGACGTGCAGATCGAGCATCCAGGAAATCAGCGCCCGCTGCAGGCGGGCGCCAGCGCCCTTCAGCACGTAGAAGCGGCTGCCGGAGAGTTTCACCCCTCGCTCGAAGTCCAGGATCCCGAGCCGGGGTCCGAGCTCCCAGTGGGGAAGCGGCCGGAACCCAAACTCCTTCGGCTCACGCTCCTGGCGAAGCACCGGGTTTTCGCTTTCGTCCGCCCCGACCGGCACGCTCTCATGCGGCAGGTTGGGCACCTGGTACAGCGCGGTCTCGAGCTCCGCCTCAATTCCCTTCAACCGCCCCTCGAGTTCGCCGATCTTCAAATTGACCCCGCGCATTCTTTCGATGAGTTCTTGCCGCTCGGGTCCTTCCGGCATCCGGCCGATCTGCTCGGAGGTCTGGTTGCGCTCCTGCCGCAGACTCTCCACTTGCTGAAGCAGCTCCCGCCGATCCTGATCCAGCTGCAGGATCCGGTCGATCGGCGCCTCGGCTCCCAACTTGTCGATGGCCGACCGGACGGCATCCGGTTCCTTGCGGATCAATTGGATGTCGATCATCGCCGCCTCCCGCAATAAACGAGCGCGCGCCCCAATCGCTTGACCCGGGGCGCGCCAGACACTCGACCATTATAGAAGGCCGGACCCCGCTGTCAAGCAAACGGGTCTCGCTCGGGCCGAGGGTTTGACAATCGCATTCGCGGGGCTTATCCTCTCGCAGGATCGGGGTAGCGACCAGGCATGGACATCTTCGAGAAGGCAACCAACTGGACCGAGGCAAAGCAGATGATGGAGCTCGGCCTCTATCCCTACTTCCTCCCCTTGGAAGACACGGAGGGAACGGAGGTCGTGATCGGCGGTCGCAAGATCCTCATGATCGGTTCCAACAACTACCTCGGCCTCACCACCGATCCGCGGGTGCGGGAGGCCGCTATCGCAGCCGTCAAGCGCTATGGTACGAGCTGCACCGGATCCCGCTTCCTTAACGGTACGCTGGCGCTGCACCAGGAGGCCGAGGTCCGGCTGGCGAATTACGTCGGCATGGAAGCCGGGCTGGTCTTCAGCACGGGCTATCAGGTCAATCTCGGAGTCATCTCCTCGTTGGTTGGCCGGGGCGACGTGGTCGTGCTCGACAAGGACGACCATGCCAGCATCGTCGACGGCGCCCTGATGGCGCTTGGGGAGACCCGCCGCTTCTCCCACAACGATCTGGACCACCTCGATCGAGTTCTGGGGAAGATTGACAAGAGCGCGGGTGTCCTGGTGGCGGTGGACGGCGTCTACAGCATGGGCGGGGACCTGGCCCCGCTGCCCGAGTTGATCGAGATCTGTCGGCGGCATGGCGCCCGGCTGATGGTGGACGACGCTCACAGCATCGGAGTGATGGGGGGCGGCCGCGGTACCGCGGCCCACTTTGGAGTCACCAATAAGGTTGACCTGATCATGGGAACCTTCAGCAAGTCCTTCGCCTCATTGGGAGGATTCATCGCCGGGGCCAAAGATGTGATTCACTATATCCAGCACCATGCCCGCTCGCTGATCTTCAGCGCATCGATGCCGGCCTCCAACGTGGCGGCGGTGCTGGCGGCATTAGACATCATGGAAAGTGAGCCGGAGCGGATCGATCGCTTGTGGCAGGTCACCGAGCGCATGCGTGCGGGGCTGAAGAGTCTGGGTTTCCAAATGGGTCCCAGTGTTACCCCGATTATCCCCATCGCGATTGGCGAGATGCAGAAGACCTTCCTGGCCTGGAAGATGTGTTTCGAGGCCGGCCTGTACACCAACGCGGTGGTGGCGCCGGCCGTGCCCCCCGATCAGTGCCTGCTGCGCACCAGCTACATGGCCACCCACACCGACGAGCAGATCGATCGGGCACTCAATATCCTGGGAGGGGTCGGGCGAGAGCTGGGCCTGATTGAATGACCGGGTGCTGGTCACCGGCGCCACCGGTTTCATCGGCCATCACCTAGTCCACGCCCTGCTCGAGAAAGGCGACCGGGTCACTTGCCTGGTCCGCCCGACCTCCGACACCCGTCGGCTGTCCACCGACCAGGTCACCCTCACAATTGGCGACATCACCGATCCCGCCAGCCTGCAACCGGCGCTGGCCGGTGTGGGTGTGGTCTACCACTTGGCGGGGGCGCTCACCGCCCGCTCCCGGGAAGCTTTCCACTTGGTCAACGAAGCCGGAACCCGCAATTTGGCCGAAGCCTGTGCCCGTGCCGGCTCACCGCCGAGTCTGGTGGTCCTCTCCTCGCTGGCAGCCGGCGGACCGAACCCCGACGATCAGCCCCGGAACGAGCAGGACCCGGACGCGCCGGTCTCCAACTACGGGCGGAGCAAGTTGGCCGGCGAGCGGGCCGCCCGTGCATCTGGCACGAAGGTCCCGCTCACTATAGTGCGGGCCCCGATTGTTTTCGGCGAATGGGATCGGGATGTCTACAAGATGTTTCGACTGGTGAAGCTCGGGGTCCACCTGATCCCGGTCCGGCCACAGCAACGTTACTCGCTCATCCACGCGGCCGATCTGGCGAGCCTGCTAATTCGTGCCGCAGACCGCGGCGAACGGGCCGTTCCTGGATCAGAGGCCTCCGGCTTGTACTACGCCGGTTACGATGAGCATTTGACCTACGCAGAATTGGGTGCCCAACTGGCCGCCGCGCTCGGCCGTCGGCGGGATGTCAACCTCCGCATTCCGCAGCTCCTGACCTTTACCGTCGCAGCGGGGTTTGAGGTCTTGGCGCGGCTAACCGGGCGGCCGCCGGATATCATCAACATCGACAAAGCCAGGGAAGGATTCGCCGGATCCTGGTCGTGCTCTCCGGCCAAGGCCCAGCAGCAGCTCGGGTTTCGGCCGGCTCAGCCGCTGCCAGCCCGGCTGCGGCAGACCGCCGACTGGTACCGGACCGAGGGCTGGCTCTAGGCGGGCGGCGCGTGCTGCCTCCCAGATCTTCCCCACCGGAGATGGTCAGCACACACAGCGAAACCTTTCGCATCCGACACGATGAGTGCGACGCTTACGGGGTGTTGAACAATGCCGCCTACCTGCGGCTGGCGCAGGAGGTGGCCTGGCGGCACTCGATCTCCGCCGGGTACACGCCGGAGTACTACTCGGCGATGCAGCGCGCATGGCTAGCACGCGACACCGAAATCGAGTACCTGCGCCCAGTCCGCTACGGCGACCTGCTGGAAGTCACGACGTATGTCCCGGCCACTCGCCGGGCGCTTGCCAGGCGGGCCTACGAGTTTCGGATCTCAGGCTCGGCCGAGCTGGCTGCCCAGGCCCACACCGACTGGGTATTCTTCGATCTGGCGGCCGCAGCTCCGGCCACTATCCCCGCCGAGATCATCGAGGCGTTGTTCGGCGGATCGGAGGCGCCGCAGGTCCTCCGACGTGCTCCATTTCCCGATCCGCCCCCACCTCCTCCCGGTGCGGTCAGCTGGCGGCGGCGGGTCGAGTGGCGCGACATCGACCCCATGGGCCATCTCAACAACGCAGTGTATCTCTCGTACACTGAGGAGGCGGCCATCGAGGCCGGGGCGCGCTACGGGGTCACCCATGCCGGCTCAACTCAGGCGGGGATCGGGTGGGCCGTCAAACGCAGCCGGATCGAATACCTGCAGCCGGCTCAGGCTGGCGATGAGCTCGAGGTCCGCACCTGGCTGGGCTCGGTGAGGCAGGCCTCTGCCGAGCGGCACTATGCCATCTTCAGAGGTTCGCAACAGGGGCTACTGGCGCGGGCCCAAACCCTCTGGCTCACGGTCGACCTGCGGACTGGCCGTCCCCGCCGCATCCCAGGTTGGATGCGGGAGGCCTTCGCCCCCAACCGGGCGCACGCCTGAAGCTAGATACTCAAGTGTATTGGAACGAGTAAGTTAATGACCAACCCGATCACGAACAACAACCCGGCCCGCTTGTTGTGGTAAAAGGCCCACGAGACGTACCACAGCGGCCAGACCGGATAGTTTTCCGGCGGCTGCTCAGGTTTGGGTTTGCTGTAGATTTCCAGCGCGGTCTTTAGGCGGGGGATTGCAAGAAACACCAGCAGCACCCAGACCCCAAGCGTGCCGGTCAGCACAAGCGCCACCACAATCACATAAAATGCCACCATCAAGGCCATATTGATCTGTAGCGAAGCTTGCCCTCCGAGGATCACTGGAAGAGTGTGGATGCCCTTGACCTGGTCGGCCTCTCGCTTGTCGATGTGCTTTCCCATCAGCACCGTGGCTACCGCCAGAGCATAGGGAATAGTCGCCAGCCACACACCGGCCGGCGGGAGGCTACCCGCCGTTACGTAGTAGGTCCCCCCGATCATCAGCGGCCCCCACACCAAGAACACCCCCGGCTCCCCGAATCCATGGTGTTTCAGTTTGAGCGGGGGCGCCACATAGAAGAAGCTGATGAATAGTCCGGCCAGAGCGAAGACCAGCACCGGCCAATCGGTGCGCAGGTAAAGCACGATCAGAATCAGGAGGTCGATCGCATTGAACACCAGCACTGCGCTGCCTAAACCACGCTTGGTCAGCATTCCAGAAAGAACCGGATGCGGGGCATACTGCGCCCGGGCATAGTCGTCGGTGTCTACTCCGCCTTCCAGATCGAAGTAGTCGTTGTTCATGTTGTTTGCGGCATGGGCGATGACCAGCCCAACAAACGCCAGGCCGAAATTGAGCCAGTCCGGGTTCTGAGCGACCGCGGCGGCGAGCAGTCCTCCAATCATGCCGGAGGTCGCCGTCATCGTGAACACGGCCGCCCGGGTGATGATCAGCCACTTGCTGACCGGGTCCATCTCCTTGTCCGGAGACAGGTTTGCGGTGTCCATCACCTCTTTCCAATTTGCGAGAACAGACATCTCTCCACCTCTGGGACTTAAAGGTCACAGCCAGTCTACCGCCTTGGGATTATGGTGTAAAGGCAACCGGCGGCGAGGCTGGTTCCATGCTAGACTCGCCGCCCCCTCGAGGCTTTGCGAGTGGTCGTCCAAATCCAAGATACCAAACCAAACACCCGAGAAGTTTGGCAGGCTGCCCTCGCCGCGGCCGCTGGAGTGGCGCGACAGGCGGCGGCCAGCGAAGAGGACCTGGTGTATTCAGTCAGCAAGGAGCTGCGCCGGCTGGAGCTGTATGGCGGCGTTTCCTTATTACAGCCCGATGGGCAGATGGTCGTGCGGGGCCTCTTCCTTAACTCCTCCATCGAACGTCAGCTGAAACGGCTGACCGGCGAGTCAATCGATGGTTACCGGTTCGACCCTCGGGAGGTCGATCTCTACCGCCGTGCGCTCGAAACCCGGCAGCCGGTGTTCACAGAGGACCGAGCCCAGGTCGTGGAGCAGCTCATGCCTGCGCGGCTTCGGGCGCTGCTCGGTCCAGTCATGCGGGTCCTGGGGGACCATCCCACGATAGTCAGTCCCTTGGTGCTTGACGATCGCCCACTGGGAGCCCTGAGCGTGACCGCCCCCTGGCTGACTGCGGAAGACCGACCAATGGTGGCCACCCTCGCCGACCATGTGGCGATCGCCCTCGGTCACGTGCGGGCCCGGGCCGAGATGCGGCAGGCCCTTGAGCGGGAGCGGCTGCGCAGCCAGGTGATCGAGGCAGTGGCCAGCTCGCTCGATCTTTCCGACGTGCTAAAGAAAGTCCTGGACATGGCCGTCGAGGTGGTGGACGCGGAAGCCGGGGCAATCGCGCTACTTGACCCCGACGGTGAGAAGCTGTCCTATCCCTATCTGGTCGGCCTGCCCGGTTCGCTCAGGCACGAAACCACGCCGAAAGGCGAGGGGCTGGCCTGGCGGTTGATCGAGACTCGCAAGCCGCTCCTGCTCCATGAGTACTCCCACCATCCGAGTGCTCTGCCTTCCTGGGTGGAGACGGGCGTTCGAGCCTATTTGGGTGTGCCGCTGATCGCCGGTGATCGGCCCATCGGCGCCCTGGGTCTCTTTATGAAGGACAAATCCCGGACCTTCCCCGAGGAACAGGTCGAGCGGGCTCAGGCGGTCGCCACCATGGCCGCCATTGCGGTCCAGCACGCCCGCCTGCTCGACGAGGCCAACCAGCGGGCGGAGGAGGCTCAGGCCCTGATCCTCACTGCCCGGTCGATCTCGGCCTCCCTCGACCAGGAGACGGTGCTTAAGCTGATCGCCGAGAAGGCCAAAGACCTGCTGCTGGCAGACGGCAGCCGGATTCACTTGCACGAACCACAGACCAACAGTCTGCGTTGCGTGATCGCGCTCGACGAGCCTGCCTCGGCTTTCCAGGCGCTCGACCTCAAGCCCGGCGAGGGACTGGTCGGCCATGTTGTCGAGAGTGGCAAGCCGCTAATCAGTAACGACCCGCCGGCCGATCCGCGTGGTCTTCAAGTGCCCGGGACGCCCGAGCAGGAACCCGAGGTGCTCATGATGGCCCCCCTGAAGGTGCGGCAGCGGACGATGGGGGTCATGACGGTTCGCCGGCTTGGCGCCCAGCGCCCATTCCGCGATCGCGATCTGGACTTGCTGATCGCCTTTGCGGCCCAGGCCGCGGTTGCCTTGGAGAACGCCCATCTATACGGCCAGATTGCTTCCCAGGCCCATCGCCTGGAGATCGAAGTCAACGAGCGCACTCGCGACCTGGCTCTGTCCGAAGCCCGCTACCGCGCCCTGGTCGAGACTGCGGTTGGCGGAATCTTCCAGGCCGATCTGGAGGCCCGCTTCGTATATGTCAATCAGGCCTTCGCCGATATCGTCGAGTACAAAGCGGAAGAGCTCTTGGGTCAACCGGTCACGGTCTGCCTCCCGAAAGAGGCCGGCCAGGAGTTCTTGCAGCGCTATCAAGCGCGGCTGCGCGGCGAGCTGCCTGCCAGGGATGCCTACGAGACCGCATTTCTGAGTCAGTTCGATCGCCATATTCCGGCCATCGCGGCGGTCAGTTTGGTCACCGACGAGCAGGACAAGCCTGCAGGGGTCAGCATCCTGGTCTTCGACATCTCCGAGCGGAAGGCCCTGGAGGCCGCCCTGGCGGCCGAGCGCGACCGGCTGGGCGCTATCCTGGCCAACGTTGGCGACGCGGTGTTCGTGATGAACCGGCACGGGCAGATCGAGTTCGTCAACTCAGCCTGGGAACGGCTTAACGGGTATGGGTTCCTGGAGGCGGTCGGGAAGACGCCCAAGATCATCAAAAGCGGCCATCACCCCCGCGAGTTTTATGACCAGATGTGGGACACCATCTTGAGCGGCGACACTTGGAGCGGAGAGGTGGTGAACCGGCGCAAGAACGGCTCGACCTACGACGCAGTCGTCACCGTCCAGTCAGTCTTGGACGCCTCCAGGCAGGTGATCAACCTGGTCGGAGTCGAGCACGACATCAGCGCCTTGAAGGAAGTCGATCGCCTCAAGTCTCAGTTCGTCTCGGACGTGTCGCACGAACTCCGCACTCCGCTCACCAACATTCGACTCTATCTGGATCTTTTGGAAACCACTGACGATCGAGCCAAATCCGCCCGCTACCTGCAGACCCTTACCCGCGAGAGCGAACGGCTCGCCAACCTGATCGATGATCTGCTCTCGCTCTCACGCCTGGAGGCCGGGGCGACTCCCTTCAACCCAGAAGCCCTCGACATTGGCGAGCTGCTCACGGCGCTGGTCGAAGACCGCCGCAGCCTGGCCGGCTCGCGAGGATTGGAGCTCACGATCGAGGCTGAGCCGCGGCTGCCCAAGGCCAGCGTCGATCGCCGGCTGCTCGGGCAGGTCTTTACCAACCTGCTGACCAATGCGATGCACTACACACCGGCAGGGGGAAGAATCGCAGTTCGCACTCAATCCCGCTCCGGGTCCGATCGGCGCTGGGTGACTGCCGAGATTGAGGACACCGGCATGGGGATCG
>JAHFAU010000120.1 GCA_023250385.1 Anaerolineales bacterium | reverse complement strand
CGGCGGCCGGAGGGAAGGCGCTGGCGATTGCCGCGCATGCGGGTGAGGAACAGGCGGTGAAGAACCTGGTGGAGAGGAGCCTCGAAGCCTTTGGCCGGATCGATATCGCGGTAGGCAATGCGGGGACCAACCCGCACTTTGGGCCAACGCTGCAGGCCACGACCGCGTTGTGGGACAAGATCATGGAGGTGAACCTGCGGGGAGCCTTCCTGCTGAGTCGGGCGGTGGCGCCGATCATGGAGCGGCAGGGTGGAGGCCGGATCATCTTCATGTCCTCGATCGCGGGAATTCGGCCCGCCGAGGATCTGGGAATCTACAGCGTCTCCAAGGCCGGGCTCAATATGCTGACCCGGGTGCTGGCCCATGAGCTCGGGCCAGCCAAGATCCGGGTAAACGCGATTGCCCCGGGTACGATCGACACCCGCTTCAGCCAGGTGCTGGTCGACACTCCGGAGATCGCCGAGCGGATCGTCTCTCGCACCCCGCTCGGCTACATTGGTCAGCCCCAGGACGTTGTGGGGGCGGCCCTGTTTCTTGCCTCGACCATGGCGGACTACGTGAACGGTGCAGTCATCACCGTTGACGGAGGCGCCAGCTCACATGGAGACCTGGCCTAGCGGCCGTCGATCAGGAGAGTCAACCTTCCGGCTGCGAAGTCTGGCTTGCCGCGCCGCGGAGAGTTCTCGGCTCAGCTTGTCTGGATCGCGCTACTTCCAGGCCCCCAGGATCACTCCCATGACCACCAGCACCAGCAAGTGGTTGCCGTTCTCGACCAGCCACAAGGTGAGCTTGCGGCCGGCGAAGGCGAAGTTGGCCGCGCTGGTGGCTGCCACAAAGCTCGCCCATATGATGAACGCCAGTTGTAGAGCGGAGCCGATCGTCGGGCCGCCGACAATATTGAGCAGCGCCGCCAGAATGTAGGCTTCGAGCAGCGCGGCCACAAAGGCAATCAGGAAGCGGGAGGGCGATTGTCCGGCCACTTCCTCCCGGGTCTTCCCGATGGCGGCCAGCCACATCTTTTCGAAGAGCGGTGGTGAGAACCAAACAAAACCCACCACCAAAGCCGCAACGGCACTGACGACCACCGCTAGAACGTTGATGTTTCCGAATTCCATGGTTTATTCCTCCTCAATTCATCTCAGTCGATTGGCAGAACCCTCAAGTGTGGGTACGGTCGCGCCTCACGGGCCGATGACCGGTTCGAGCAGCGCCCAAGATCGGGAGCGGTCGCGCCTCATGGGCCGATGACCGGTTCGAGCAGCGCCCAAGTCCGGGCGCCGTTGGTCGTGCGCACGAGCGCAATCGCGCCTTCGGACCGGGCCACCGCCCAGCCCAGCTCTCCGCTGACAAAGCTGAACTGTCCTTCCCAGTTAACCGTCTTGACCAGCCTCCAGGTCTGGCCGCCATTCTCCGTCTTGTGAATCTCCCGCGAAAGCGCCCAGCCCGTCGAGTCATCCAGCAGCAGCAGGGCGCCGCCCGGGTAGGCACTAATCCGCCAGCTCTGCCCCGCGTCACCGGTTGAATACAGGAAACTCACCAACCCGCCCGATTGCCGCCGGCATTCGACAATCAGTGCACCCTGAGTGGCCGAGCGCAGATTTGGCGAGTGAGTCCTGCAGAGCGAGTAGGTCTCGGCGAACGGGCCTTGGCCGGCCGGCGGGGAGAGCTCCAGCTGCTGCCAAGAGCTGCCTCCGTCCTCGGTGCGGTCAACGAATACTCCCCCGGCCAACTCGAATGGACACTCGTTGGTCATCCAACCGGCTGCCGCATCTGCGAATGCGATCGCCGTCTTGTCGCAGGAGGAGAGGGTGTCGGGCGGCGTCTGAATCGCATCCCAGCCGAGGCCGCCATCCGTAGTGCGGAGCAGGGTATAGGCGCGCTGCCCGGCGCCGACTGCGAACGCGACCAGGATCCAACCGTGGTCCTCATCCACAAACTGAACGATCGGCCTTCCTTCATTGATGTCCATTGGAGCGCGAATGGTCGAGGCTTGCCAATGAACACCGTCGGTCGTCCACCAGGGAGACAAGGCATCCAAAGTCTGCGGGCCTCCGACAAACTGTTCAGGGAAGTACACGACCCAGGCGATATAGGGATCCAAGAAGAACCCGGCGGCCGACCGGTCAGCCTCATCCGGATAAGCCGCCCGCTCCGGCGGGGTGACGTCGATCCAGGTTACGCCACCGTCCTGGGTCCGGAGCACATGGGGCGGATCCGCGGACAGTGCCCATCCCATGAGGTCGGTGAGCATGTGAATCTCGCTCAACACCACCGGGCTCCCGGGGGCGTAATGGGCGATCGTCTCGACGCCCGCTTCCGATGTGGCGACGGCCGGCTGAGGCGCAGTCAGTCCCCAGAGCCGGACGGTGCCGTCCAGGGAACCGGATGCGAGACGCGTGCCGTCCGGAGCGAAGGCAACGCTGATCACCGGGCCGGTGTGGCCTTCCAGGGTGTTGAGCAGAGCCCCATCAATCACATTCCAGATTCGGACAGTCTGATCCGATCCTGCCGAGGCCAGCAGCGCTCCGTCCGGAGAAAAGGCGATCCGGCCGACCGGTCCGAGGTGCCCGACCAGGACATGGAGCAGCGTTCCGGTGCCAGCCGCCCACAGGCGGATCGAACCGTCTACAGCTCCCGCCGCCAAGGTGACGCCGTCCGGTGAGAACGCAACGCTGCGGACTCCGATCGATTCGTTTGGCAATTCACGGATGGGCGAACTATCACTCACCCGCCAGAGCCGGACCGAGCCGTCGAGCGATCCGGAGGCCAGGATCTCCCCATCGGGCGAGAAGTCGACGCTGGTGACGGCTTGGGTGTGGCCAAGCAAGGCAGTCGACTCGGCCCCAATGTCAACCCGCCACAGTCGGATGGTCGTGTCGTCCGAGCCGGAGGCGGCCAATTGTCCATTGGGCGCAACAGCGACGCTGTTGATCCAGTCGGTGTGGCCGGTCAATGTGTGCAGCCGGTCGCCGCTCGCCAAGTCCCAGATCGTCACTGTGTCCTGCTCGGATTCCGGCAGGTCCCGTCCTCCGGTGACCAAAATTGCACCGTCCGACGAGACCGCGAGGCTCAGCGGGGTCACATCGCTGTCGAAGCGCTGCTCTTTGACGAGGGTCGAGACGTCAAAGATCCCGACTCCGTGGATGGTGGTCAGCGCCAAGCTGAGCCCATCCGGGGCCCAGGCCAGTTCGCCGGTCAGATCGCCATCGAGCACCCCGATCTGAAATAAGCCAGCCGCGGTGTCCGGTCCGATCGAGCCGGCCGCTGCCGCTTGGGTCGGAGCCGCGGTTGGTGGTGGAGATGAGGCCGTCGCAGTGGGTGCTTCGAGCGAGAATGGCGTGGGGGCGGCGACCGGCAAGAGCTGGCAGGCCGATGCTCCAACCAAGAAAAGCGCCGCGACGAGCAATCTCGGGAATCGCATGAAAACCGCTACCAGTCTCCCTGCGCGGCAGATTCTATACCCATGCCGCCCGCCGAGCAGCGACCGTGGGAGTTTGCCGCGCAGGTACCGCGCCGCTTGGGCACAGTACAATCCGGTGAGGCCGAGGGTGGGCGAGAGATGGAATACGTAAGAGTTCAGGGGGTGTCCATCCCTATGATCGGCTTTGGAACCTGGCAGCTGCAAGGGGAGACGTGCTACCGGGCAATGCTCAGCGCGCTTGAGCTGGGGTATCGCCACATCGATACGGCCGAGATCTATGGGAATGAGCAACCGGTGGGCCGGGCGATCGCCGATTCGGGCGTGGACCGATCCGAAATTTTCCTGGTCACTAAGGTCTGGAGCGACCATCTTGCCTACGGAGATGTACTGAACGCAGCTCGTGGGAGCCTGGAGCGACTAGGCGTCGAACAAATCGACCTCTACCTCGTGCACTGGCCCAACTCGAAGTTCGCCATCGCCGACACCATGCGTGCGATGAATACCCTTGTCGAACAGGATGCGATCGCCCGGGTCGGTGTCAGCAACTTCAGCGTGGGGCAGTTTGAGCAGGCCCAGGAGACCTCTTCTGTGAAACTCTTCACAAACCAGATTCCTTTTGAAGTTGGGCGGTCGGACCCGAGCATGCTGGCATTCTGTCAGCAAAACGACGTCCTGCTCACCGCCTACAGTCCACTCGGGAGGGGCCGGCTGGCTCGGAGCCGGGAGCTGAAGGCCATCGGAGCTCAATATGGGAAGACGGCCGCCCAGGTCGCGCTGCGCTGGTGCATCCAGCAGCCGAAGGTCGTCGCCATTCCGAAATCGACCAGCTCCGAGCGGCAGCGTGAGAACCTCGGAGTCTTCGATTTCGAGTTGTCGGCAGCGGACCTGGCTAAACTGGCTGGCGCCTGATCCGGGTCGGAGTCCCAGACCCATTTGATTTGGTCGAGAAGGCAAACGGAACCGGTTCTCGCAGTTTGTAAGCAAACTGCAAGGCGGCCGATCTGGCTTCTTATCTACACTGATTCACACAGCATCCTGCCGGCGAGTGTGCTCACTTCGCCCAACGAACGAGGTCCGATGGAAAGAGCGCTCACTGACGAAGATATCCTGAGCTTCCTGCGGGTCAACAAGCGCAAGTACGCTTCGCAGATCGAACTGCTTCAGGCCGCAGCCCAACTGCTCTGGCCGCACGGGCCGCCAGCGGACGCCGGAATGCGCCTCGCTCGGCTCGCCCTGCAGGAAGCCAATCGCTCCAGTTCCCGCCCGGCGCCGGCAGGGGGCAGCCCACGCCGCCGGACCGACCCATTGGGCACCGGACGGCTTCCCCAAACCAGTCCCCTCGGCTGAGCGCGGACGAAGTCCGCGAACGTTCGCCGCGAACGGCTCGGCGGCGAACGAGGCCGTGACTTCCTATTGATTTGCCGGGTCCCCTGGCTGATTCTCGACGGAGAGGTGAGACCATGAGAAAGTATCTGCTTTTGGTCGGCGTACTGACATGCTCGCTGTTGGTGACCGGCTGCGCGCCGAAAGACACGGGTGTACTGGAAGGAAAAGTTACCCTGCTGAAGGTTGTCCAGAATGGTGCCCAGCAGCCAACGCCGACCCCGGACGAGTACGGGGCCCGGCAAATTGTGATCAAGACCGCCAACGGTCTGGTCGAGGTCGCCCGGGCCAACCTCGATCCGCAGGGGAACTACTCGATCGTGCTGCTGGCGGGGCTCTACGTCATCGACATCAACTACGCCGGAGGCGACTTGGCGGAAGGGCTGCCGAAGACCGTGCAGCTAGCGGTCGGAGAGACGCTCCAGCTAGACGTAACCATCGACACCGGGCTGCACTAGGTTTGCTGGGCAGCTCGGTGGTTCAATGCGGCCACCAGGGTTTAGGCTACGAACAGCGAGCCGACGATCCGGCGGGAGGCCCGGGCGAGATCGACGTAGTCTGCCGGGTTCACAGGGTAGGATTG
>JAHFAU010000119.1 GCA_023250385.1 Anaerolineales bacterium | reverse complement strand
CATCCCCTCGAGGTATTCGTGTGACGGGGAGGACATCTCACCGCCGCTGAACTGGAGTGAGCCGCCGGCTGGGACTCAGAGCTTTGCACTGATCTTTGATGATCCCGATGCCCCGGGCCGGACCTGGGTGCACTGGGTGGTGTACAACATTCCGCCGGCCGCCCGATCACTCCCGGAGGCGGTATCGGCCGACCCGACCCTGGCGGACGGGAGCGTCCACGGCACCAGCAGCTTCAACTCCTTAGGCTACGGAGGCCCCTGCCCGCCGGGCGGCACGCACCGCTACTTCTTCAAGCTGTACGCTTTAGATACGTCCTTAGATCTGGAGGTCGGCGCCGCGAAGGGGGATGTGGAGGCCGCGATGCAGGGTCACATTTTGGCCCAGGCCGAGCTGATGGGGACCTACGGCCGCTGAGATCGCCGTCCCCGGCCGGCTTGGGCAATCGCGGCCAGCACGATGCTGACGAAGTAGAGGCCAATCATCGGCGCCATGACCAAAGCCATGTTCACCGGGTCGACGGTCGGGGTGGCGGCGGCCGCCAGCACCGCGATCCCGACGATCGCGAAACGCCAGGAGCGCAGCAGCGAACTGGCCCGCACGTATCCCAGCCCGGCCAGCACGTAGATCACCAGGGGAAACTCGAACGCGATCCCGATCCACAGCATGAGGTTGGTCACGAAGCGGATGTAATTCAGCGGGCGGGGGGTGGTGGGGATGCTCATGAAATTGAGTAGGAATGGCAGCGCGGTCGGCAGCACCACGTAATAGGTAAATGCCAGCCCCCCCAGAAACAACAGGGCGGCCAGCGGCACCGCAAAGATCACTAGCCGCCGCTCGTTTTTCTTCAGCCCCGGATTCACAAAGGCGAACAACTCCAGGCAGAGGTACGGGAAGGCCAGCGTGAATCCGCTGAGCAGGGAAACCCGCATGAAGGCGCCGATCGATTCGGTGACTTCAATCGCCCGCAGCGCCGCTCTGCCGCCGATCGGCTTGGACATCCAATCGATGATCTGAGGGGCCACGGCGAAACTGACCGCCGTGGTTACCGCGAGGACAATCAGGGCCCGCAGCAAATGCCGGCGCAGTGCGTCCAGGTGGTCGATCAATACCGAAGGCTGCTCGAAGGCGCGGCTGAACACATCGGCGGTCGGCGAGTCTTCGGGCTCGTAGTTCAGAAAATTGCGGACGGCGCGGATTGGCCAAGTGAGCAGGCGGAACGGCGCGGTCAGCACCCGCTTGAGCCGGCGGCCAAACCCAGCCATCGGTTAGCTCGGGCGCCCGCGGCGGCGGGACGTACCGGGTGGTCGTTTCTTAGCAGGGGGTACCCGGCGTCCAGCACCTGCACGGGAAGATCGTTTCGGACTGCGGGTGACCGGCCGCGGGCCGACTGCGCCGGAGGCTCGTTTCGTCAGGCGAACTTTTCGCACGGCCTTCGCACCCGCATTGGCAGCCGCCGGCTCCGGTGCCGGGACATCGGAACGCTCGGATCCGACCTGCCGAGGGTCGGCCACACTCGGCGAAGGCAGTAGCGACGCGCCGCCGGCAGGTGCGGAAGGCTGCGACAAACGGCCGGGGAGGTTCGGGGGCGGAGTTCCGTCTTTCAGTTCTCGACGGACCTGGTTCAGTTCCTCGAGGGCCGCCTCACGGGCGAGGCGGTTCGGGAGTCCGCGCAGATTCCGGGAGGCCTGGGTGAGGCTGAGCCAGGCCTCGGAGCGGTACAGCCGATTCAAGGCGCGGCCCAGCGAGCGGGCGGTAGTCCCAAGGTCCCGGGGACCGATCGCGATCAAGGCGAGCAGCACGATGAATATCGCTTCCAGGGGGCCTATGCCGAGGATTTCCATGGGCAGGCCTACTCAACCGGAGATGGATTCTTGGATGGCCTCTGGTTGGCGAGGGTGCCGAGCACCCCGTTCACGAAGCGGGGCGCGCTGTCCGAGCCATAGGTCTTCGCAAGCTCAACCGCTTCGTTGATCGCCACCTTGAGCGGCGTTTCGCCCCAGTAGAGCAGCTCCCACAGTGCAAGGCGCAGGATATTGCGATCGATCAATGCCAGCTCGGCGACCGGCCATTCGGGGGCATTGGCGGCAACCAGCGCGTCGATCTCGGCCGCCGACTCGAGGGTGCCGGTCACAACCTGGCGCAGGAAACTCTTCCCCTCCGGGGTCAGGTTTTCCTCGTAGCGCTCCAAGACTTCTTCCGGTGCATGGCCGACGCTATCCACCTCATAGAGAGCCTGGAGGGCCAATGCCCGAAGCCGGCGGCGTTCGTGCTTCAACTCTCACCACCGGCCGGCTCGAAGTCGATCTCTTCAATGTGAACATCGATCTGCCCAACTTCCATCCCCACCATCTGTTCGATGGCTCGGGCGACCGCCTGCTGCACCTCGCGGCCGACCTTTCGAGCATCGACCCCGTGATCCAAGGAGAGGTAAAGCTCGGCCGATACCCGACCGTCTTCAACCTCGATCTGCACCCCCTCGCCGGTACCGCGTCGGAATAAGCGATCGACGGAGGCGGGGACCGCAGCCAGGCCTGAGACGCCAGGCACCGAAATCGCGGTGAGCTGAGCGATCCTGACCAGGACTCCGGGGGCGATGGTCGTCAGGCCTGGCGCGCGGCGAACTTCCTCAGGTGGGTCGCCCATGGCCTAGCGCATCGCCATCCCGCCGTCGATGGCCAGGACATGGCCGGTTACGTAGCCCGCGTCGTCGGAAGCAAGGAAAGCGACCGCCTTGGCGACCTCCGCCGGCTGGCCGGCCCGTCCGAGCGGGATCAATCCAAGCAGCGCCAGACGCGCCGCCTCCGGCGTGTCCTTCCAAATATCAGTCTCAATATAGCCGGCGGCCACCGCGTTGACGGTGACATTGCGCGAGCCGACCTCCCTCGCCAGGGCCCGGGTCAACCCGATCTGACCGGCCTTGGAGGCCGAATAGTTGGTCTGCCCGGGGTTGCCCATTTGGCCCGCGACGGAGGTGATGTTGATGATCCTGCCGTACCGCTTGCGGATCATGTGGCGCACCGCGGCCTTGGAACAGTTGAAGGTCGCTTTGAGATTGGTGCGCAGCACATCGTCCCAGTCGGACTCCTTCATCGTCATGATCAGCCCGTCGCGAATGATGCCGGCGTTGTTTACCAAGATATGGAGGTCGCCAAAGTGCGTGATGGCGAACTGGGTCAATCCCTGGGCTTGCTGCGGGTCACCGACATCGGCCTGATGGGCAGCGGCCTGGCCCCCGGCCTGCGTGATGGAGTCAACCACCTCGGCGGCCGAGTCGGCGCCCGAGTGGTAATTGACCACGACGCTGGCTCCGCCGCGGCCAAGCTCCTCGGCGATCGCCCGGCCGATGCCGCGCGACCCGCCGGTAACTACGGCCACCTTGCCTTCGAACTTCACGTTAAGGTCCCGAGTGCGGAGCGCATTATACCCTCCGCCCTTGGGCTGATCCTCCGGCTCATTTGCGCGTGCGCTCTTCGCTCAGTAGTCGATCGGCGATCGCGTTGAGCTCCTCGTCGGAATAGTAGTGAATGATGACCCGACCCCCGCGCCGTCCGCCCCGGATTCTGACTTTAGTTCCCAGCTCCGCTTCCAACCGGCCCTCCAGCGCGGCAGCCTCCGGACCCTGAGCAGCGGGTACTCGCCGCCGACGGGGTTCTTCGCCGAGCTGGCGGATCAAGGCCTCGGTCTGGCGCACGTTCAGTCCCTTGGCGAGCACGGTCCGCAAGGCGGCCGTCTGGTCTTGGGCCGTGCTCAATCCGAGCAGCGCCCGGGCGTGGCCCGCGCTGACTTGCCCGACTGCCAGCGCTTCCCGAACACTGCCCGCGAGTTTCAGCAGCCGCAGCGTATTGGTCACGTCGCTCCGGCTCCGCCCGATCAAGCCGGCGATTTGGTCATGGGAGAGGCCAAAGTCCTCGGCTAACTGGCGGAAACCCTCGGCCTCCTCCAGTGGGTTGAGGTCCTCCCGCTGTAGATTCTCGATCAGCGCCAGCTCCAAGCTGGCTTGCTCTCCCGCCTGGCGGACCAGGGCCGGAACGGCTCGCAGTCCGGCTAAGCGGGATGCCTGCAGCCGCCGATCGCCGGCGACCAGCTGGTAGCCGTCCGGGGTGGCCACCACCAGCAGCGGCTGCAGCAGGCCGTGGCGTTTAATGGAATCGGCAAGTTCGCGCAACTCCTGCTCGGGGAAACGCGAGCGGGGTTGGCGTGGATTGGGACGGATGCGATCGAGCGGGACTTCGAGAATGCCTTGAGCCGATCCAGCTGGGATCAGCGCTTCCAGACCCCGGCCCAGAGCTCGCTTACGCGCCATGCGACGATTCGACTGCCAGCGGAACCGGGCCGCGATCCGCGGTCAACAATTCCTCGGCCAGGGCGCGGTAAGCTTCCCCCCCTGGAGAATTGGGTGCGTAGAGGGCAATCGGCAGCCCGTAGGAGGGAGCCTCTGCCAACCGCACGCTCCGCGGGATAACCGTGTCGAAGACCTGGTCTCCGAAGTGCTTGCGCAGCTCTTCGGCGACTTCGTCGGATAGCCGGGTCCGCGAATCGTACATCGTGAGCAGCATCCCCCGAACCCTTAACTCCGGAAAAAGACTGCTCCGCACCCGCTCGAGAGTGCGCATCAACTGCGAAAGTCCCTCCAGGGCGAGATACTCGCATTGGACTGGGATGATGACTCCATCCTGGGCGGCGATCAATCCGTTCAGCGTCAGCAGTCCCAGCGAGGGCGGGCAGTCGATGAGCACGTGGTCAAATCGGCCGGCCAGCGGTTGAAGCGCCCGCCGCAAGGCGAATTCGCGCTCCGGCAGCTCGACCAGCTCGATCTGAGCTCCGGCCAACGCAGGTGTGGAAGGCAGTAGGGTCAGTTTCAGCTTTGGGCTGTGCAGCACGCAGTCTTGGGCTGGGACGCCATCAATCAGGGCCTCGTACGTTCCGCGGCTGACCTGTTCGGGCTCGATCCCCAGGCAGGCGGTGGCGTTGGCCTGCGGATCGACATCGACGATCAAGACTTTCCCTCCGATCAGCGCCAGCTGGGAGCCGAGGCTCACCGCGGTGGTGGTCTTGCCTACCCCACCTTTCTGGTTGACCAGCGCGTAGGTCGGCATCAGCCTTCAAGTCTGTGGAGAGCGGCTCGCGCCTCGGGTGCGGTCGGCACACTGGCGAGCCCGCGCCGGGTGACCGAGTTGGCTGCAATCTGATTAGCGACTTCCGCTGCCTGCCAGGGATCGCCCGACTTCTGGAGATGAATGAAATACACGGCCGCGAAGATGTCGCCCGCGCCGGTAGGGTCAACTTCCTGAGTGGCTGGGGCTGGCACCGAGTCGGACCGCCCCTGCGTGTATACCCGGGCACCCAGCGGCGCCTCCGTCACGACGAGCACCCGACAGTGAGCCGCCATGTCTTGCGCCGCG
>JAHFAU010000118.1 GCA_023250385.1 Anaerolineales bacterium | reverse complement strand
GAACCTGACGGTGGAGCTGATCACGCCGGTGGCGCTGGAGAAGGGGTCCAAGTTCGCCATCCGGGAAGGCGGCCTGACGGTGGGGGCCGGAGTGATCACCAACATCCTGGAATAGGACGCTAATCATGGCGAAACAAAAGATCCGCATTCGGCTGACCGCCTACGACCATCGGGTCCTGGATCAGTCTGCCCAGCGGATCGTGGAGACCGCCGAAAGAACAGGGGCCAAAGTGGTCGGCCCGGTTCCGCTGCCAACCCGGATCGAACGATTCACCGTCCGGCGCTCGGCTTTCATTGACAAGGACTCGCACGAGCACTTCGAGATCCGGACCCACAAGCGCCTGATCGATGTGCTGGAGCCGGACAGCAAGACGATCGACACCCTGATGCGGCTGAACCTGCCGGCCGGAGTCGACATCGAGATCAAGATCTAGCCATGAAGGGACTTATCGGTAAGAAACTGGGCATGACCCAGATTTTTGATGAGACCGGGGCGGCGATTCCGGTAACGCTGATCCAGGCCGGCCCCTGTTTCGTGACCCAGATCCGCCGGCCGGAGACGGAAGGCTATGGCGCGGTACAGCTCGGCTTCGGTTCGGCCAAGCCGAAGCGGCTGACCGGCGGTCAGTTGGGACATTTGAAGCGTGGCGGGTCTGCGCCGCTGCGCTACCTGCGCGAATTCCGGGTCAAGAACCTGGAAGATCTGCAGGAAGGGGCTGAACTTACGGTTAGGGTGTTCGAGATCGGAGATCGGGTGGACATCGTCGGAATCAGTAAAGGGCGTGGGTTCGCGGGCGTGATCAAGCGCCACCACTTCAGCCGGCAACCGAAGACCCACGGACAGTCCGATCGAGAAAGGGCGCCCGGGTCGAGCAGCTCGACTACGACGCCCGGACGGGTATTCAAAGGCAAGCGCGGGCCGGGCCACATGGGTTCGGTGCGGGTCAGCTCGCAGAACTTGCGGGTGGATCTGGTCGATCCGGAGCGCAACCTGTTGGGAGTGCGGGGCAGCGTGCCCGGTGCGACGGGCGACGTGGTGATCATCAGTGAGCGACGGAAGCAATAGGCGGATCTCGGTTTGCCGGGCCGCCTCAGCCGAAAGACCTTAAATGAAGATTGACGTGCTCAACCTGAAGGGGGAGAAAGTGGACACCGCCGAATTGCCGGAGGCGGTCTTCAAAGTACAGGTGAAGCCAGATTTGATGCACCAAGCGCTGGTGAGGCAGCAGGCTAACGCCCGCTTGGGAACTCACAAGACCAAGACTCGTTCGGAAGTCGCGGGAGGCGGGATCAAACCCTGGAGGCAGAAGGGCACCGGCCGGGCACGACACGGCTCGATCCGCTCCCCGATCTGGGTCGGCGGGGGCAAGGTTCACACGCCGCGGCCGCGGGATTATGAACAGCGCATGCCGCGCAAGATGCGGCGGGCCGCGCTGCGGTCTGCCCTCTCGCTTAAGGCCGGCAACCAGCAGATCACGGTGCTGGACGAGCTGAGAATGAGCGGACCGAAGACGAAGGAAATCGCGGGTCTGCTGCGAAACCTGAGCGGCGGTCAAAGCGCTCTGATCCTGCTGCCCGAGAAGCTCGAGACCGTCGAGAAGTCGGTGAGAAACTTGCGTGAATTCAAGACCGTGCGGGCCCAGTACGTGAACGTGCGGGACCTGCTTCAGTTCGAGCGCTTGATCCTGCCGCTTCAGGCAGTCGGCATGCTGCAGGCCTTCCTGGATCCGGGAGTGAAGTCCGAATGACCGGCCTGTACGAAGTGCTGCACCGGCCGATCGTGACCGAGAAGTCCAACTATCTGAGCTCGAAGCTCGGTCAATACGTCTTTGAAGTCACGACCGAGGCCAGCAAGGCGGAAATCAAGGAGGCAGTCGAAACGCTCTTTGACGTGAACGTCGTCAAAGTCAACGTGCTCAACAGCCCGGCCAAGCGCACTCGCCGCCTCAGGAACCGGCGGCTCTTGGTCCGGCGCTCAAGCTACAAGAAGGCCGTGGTGACCTTGGCCTCCGGTCAGCGGATCGATCTGTTCGAGGGGGTAGCCTGATGGCAGTTATCCAATACAAGCCGACCTCGCCAGGCCGCCGCGGCATGACTGGGGATCTCTTCGAAGAGATTACCAAGAGCACCCCGGAGCGCTCGTTGATGGAGCGGCGTAAGGGCCGGGGGGGGCGCAACCGGCAAGGGCGCGTGACCGTTCGCCATCGGGGAGGCGGTCACATGCGCCAGCTGCGTAAGGTGGATTTTCAGCGCGAGAAGCGGGGCGTTTCGGCTCGGGTCGCGGCAATCGAGTACGACCCCAATCGATCGGCCCGGCTGGCGCTGCTGCATTATTCCGATGGCGAGAAACGTTACATCTTGGCCCCCTCCGGCCTTGGCGTCGGCGACACGGTAATGGCCGGGCCGACCGCCGATATTCGACCAGGAAACAGCCTGCCTCTGGGGAGCATTCCGCTGGGAACCCTGATCCACAATATTGAATTGCGGGAGGGTCGGGGCGGGCAGATGGCGCGCTCGGCCGGGGCGGCCGCCCAGTTGCTCGGCAAGGAAGGTGAGTTCGCTGCGATTCGGCTGCCCTCCGGCGAGGTCCGGCGAGTTAGGCAGGACTGCTACGCCACCATCGGCGAGGTCGGAAATCCGGATCACGCGAACATCAAGTTGGGCAAGGCCGGACGGAAGCGGCATCTAGGGTTCCGCCCGGCCGTTCGGGGAACCGCGATGAGCCCCCGCGATCACCCCCACGGCGGTGGCGAAGGTCGTTCCCCGATTGGCCTTCCGGGACCGAAGAGCCCTTGGGGGAAACCGACCTTGGGAAAGAAGACGCGCCGCAACAAGCGCAGCGAAAAGGAGATTATCCGCCGGCGGGCCAAGAAGGGCCGCTAGCTCGAGGGAGTGAGATGTCCAGATCATTGAAGAAGGGGCCGTTCATTGAGCCGAAGCTGCTGAAGCGGGTCGAAGAGATGAACCAGCGGGGCGAGAAGAAGGTCATCCGCACCTGGAGCCGAGCCAGCACAATCTTTCCCCAGATGGTGGGCCACACGATCGCGGTCCATGACGGGCGGAGGCACATCCCGATCTACATCACCGAAAACATGGTCGGGCACAAGCTGGGAGAGTTCGCACCGACCCGCACCTTCCGGGCCCACTCCGGCCGGGAAAAGACGACCACGACCGAAGAGGTCGTCACATGACGGATGGGATCGACGTGCGGGCGACTCACCGCTACTTGAGGATGTCGCCCCAAAAGGTGCGCCTGGTCCTCGATACAATCCGAGGGCAGGGGGCGGTCGAGGCGATGCAAGTGCTCAAGTTCACCACGAAGGCAGCCGCCGACCCGCTCTCCAAACTGCTGAAGTCGGCGATCGCAAATGCGGAGCAGAACTTCGGGTTGAACCGGGACAACCTGTATGTGCATCAGGCCTTTGCCAACGAAGGACCCATCCGGCGCTGGCGCCGATTTGGCGCCCGGGTGCAATTGAAGCCGATCCGAAAGCGGCAGTCGCACGTAACCCTCGTGTTGCGCGACCGGGGCAGCCAGCCGTCCTAGCGGCAGAATGGAACGAATGAAGTGCGTGTGCATAGGTTAAGGAGCAACGATGGGCCGTAAAGTCCATCCAATTGGATTCAGATTGGGGATTAACCGGAGTTGGAATTCACGTTGGATTGCCAGACCCCGCGCCTATACGGCCCAGCTCAACGAGGACCGGCTGATTCGGGATGTGGTGACTCACACCACTCCGCGGGCTGGAATCTCGCAGGTCGAGATCGAACGGTTCCCGAATGCAGTGCACGTCACGGTCCACACTTCCAAGCCAGGCATCGTCATCGGGCGCAAGGGCGCGAACGTCAAGGAGCTGCGGACGAGATTGCAGGAAGCGACCGGCACCACCATCAAACTGGACATCGCCGAAATCCAAGATCCCGACCTGGATGCCCAGCTGGTCGCTGAGAATGTCGCCAATCAACTTGAGCGCCGGATCAGCCATCGGCGGGCGATGCAGCGAGCAGTGGACAGCGCGATGCGAGCCGGAGCCAAGGGAGTTAAAGTGATGTGCGCCGGACGGCTGGGAGGCAGTGAAATGGCCCGCCGCGACTGGGTCCGAGAGGGCCGCGTTCCGGCCCAGACCCTACGAGCTGATATCGACTTCGCCCGGGCGGAGGCTTTAACGACCTACGGCCGGATTGGAGTAAAAGCGTGGATCTACCGGGGCGACATCCTGCCCGAGGCCGAGGGCCAGCCCCAAACCATGGACGTGTACGTCAGCGAGTGAGGGCGGCCGGATGTTGATGCCCAAGCGGTTGAAATGGCGAAAGCAGATGCGGGGCCGGATGAAGGGCACCGCCAGCCGCGGCACTCAGGTCGAATTCGGAGAATATGGACTCCAGGCTATGGAGCCCGGATGGGTTTCGGCCCGCCAGATCGAGGCCGCCCGCCGGGCGCTGGTCCGTTTCATGAAGCGCAGAGGCAAGGTGTGGATCCGGATCTTTCCGGACAAACCGGTCACCCAGCGGGCAGCCGAGACCCGCATGGGTAAGGGCAAGGGTGCGGTCGATCACTGGGTGGCGGTCGTGCGGCCGGGGCGGATCATGTTCGAAATTTCCGGCCTGGACCGGACCTCCGCGCAGGAGGCGATGCGACTGGCCTCGCACAAGCTTTCGCTCAAGACCAAGTTCGCGGCGCGCATCGAAACCGGGTCGGCGGAGTAGCCCGCAGCGGATCTGGACAGAGCCGATAGAGATGAAAGCGAAAGAATTGAGGGAGTTGCCCGTCGAGCAGGTGGCCGAGAAACTTGAAGAGGCCCGCGAAGCCTACTACAAGTTGCGGTTTCAATTCTCCACCGGCCAGCTCCCTAACACGGCGCAGCTGCAGATCGCTCGCCGGGAAGTCGCCCGCATCACGACGGTTTTGCAGGAAATGGAGCTCGCAAAAGAATGAGGAATCGAAGGCGGCGGCTGACCGGGGAGGTCATGCGGGCGGCGATGCAGAAGACAGTCACCGTGCGGGTGGATCGCACCTTTCGGCATCCGCTGTATCAGAAAGTGCTGCGGCGCAGCACTCGGTATCTCGTTCACGACGAGCTGGGCTGCCTGCCCGGCGATCAGGTCAAGATCGTGGAGACCCGGCCGATTTCCCGACGCAAACGCTGGATGGTCGAAGAAATCCTGCGACGTCGTGGATCGCAGGTGGGGATGGTCGAGTGATCCAGCAAGAGAGCCGGCTCAAGATCGCCGACAATACCGGAGGACGGGAGCTGGAGGTGATCCGAGTATTGGGCGGGTCCAAGCGCCGCTACGGCCGGGTGGGGGACCTGGTGGTTGGTACGGTCAAATCCGCCGTGCCGAACAGCGCGGTGCGCAAGTCCGACATCGTGAAGGCGGTGATCGTTCGCACGGCGAAGGAATACCGGCGGGA
>JAHFAU010000029.1 GCA_023250385.1 Anaerolineales bacterium | reverse complement strand
TGCTGCCGCGCCCCGATCTGCAGGCCGTCCGCCGGCCGGGGCACGACAAAGGCTTGAGGCGAGCCGTCCAGGTCGGCATAGACCAGCAGCTGCTCGGCTTGGGAAGCGAAGGGGACGTGAGTCTTGCTTCCCGACAGAACATAGCCGCCATTCTCGGCTGTGGCCAGGGTGCGCATCTCGCCCGGGGTAAAGTCGAAATGAGGTTCGAGGAATGCGGCTGCGAATGGCTTCCACCTGGCGCTGATCACTTCCGGGAGCCACCGCTGTTTCTGCGGGTCGCTCCCGCCCAGCAGCACTGGCAGGGCGAATGAGCTGGGGGCCAGGATCGCCAGCGCCCCGGCCAGATCACCCCAGGCCAATTCCTCAGCGGCCAGTGCGCCGCTGACGGCCGAGCGGTCCCCAAATCCACCGTAGGTCTGCGGGACACTCGCTTGCAACAGCCCCAACTCCCAACCCTTGCCGATCAACCCGGGCGCCAGCTCCCCGCGCTCGTCGGCCTCATGGGCGGCCGGCCGCAAGTCATTCACCGCGAAGCGCCGAACCGCCTCGACCAGCATGCGCTGTTCGTCGGTCGGATCAAATCCGTAGATGGCGTTCTCCGATCTCGGCAGCCGTGGAGGCGGGTCCGGGCATCCGGTAGGCCTCGCCTTCCACCCGCTGATAGCGCACCGTACCGGTCTGCTCCCGCTCCAGGCGTTCAAAGTCCGGAATTGCCAGGTATCCACGTTGGTGCAGGTACTCAACATACGCGCCGGCTTCTTCCAGGGCCAGCAGCCGGTGGTATCCGCCGGTCTGGCCGAACAGCTCGTGTGCGATCTCGGCCACCGAGCGGGCGGAGCCGGTGATCTCAAGCACTCGGGCCAGTCGGCCTCGGTACAGCTCCCAAATTTCGTCTACCCGGCCAGCCAGGTCGGTGAAGGGCGGATTGTGGCCGCCGAGCACCAGACGGGTCCGATCGGCCAGCGGTCGGGTGCGCTTGAGCGAATCGAGGTAGTGACCGAGACCGGTGTTGAGGCTCAGCCGTTCCGGAGCGACGTGCGGGCTGATCTGGCCCAGGATGTGGTCGCCTGAGAACATGAGCTCGTCGAGCAGGATCAAGACCTGCCCCGGCGAGTGCCCCGGAACGTGGACGAATTCGAGCGGACCCAGGTCCATCCCCGCCGCCTCGAAGGTGAACTCGACCGGCATCGAGGCAAAGAGCTGCTTCCCGAGATGATAAAGATCCATCAGGTCGGTTTGTTCCTCGGGCTCCAGCCCGGCTTCGGCGAGGAAACGGGTCAGCCGACCGGCGACCGTGGCCAGCCGCTCCTCGTAACCAGTGAGAACCCGTCGGTCCAATTCGTGAATTCCGATCGGCGCGGCGGTCCGCTCCCGCACATACGGCAGCCCGCCAAAATGGTCGATGTGGGCGTGGGTGATCAGGATGTGAGTCAGATTGGACCAGTCTATGGCTTCCCCATACTGCGAGCGAAGGCTTGCTAGGCCAGCCTCCAGTTGCTCGTTTGAGTCACCGAAACCGGAACCGACATCCACCAGAGCAATCAGGTGCTCGGTGACCACCACATGCGCGAATCCTTCGAGTTGAGGGAAAAGCTCCAGCGGGATCCGGTAGATCCGGGCGCCGGCCTGAGTGACGAACGCCTGCATCGGAGAGTTCATCCTGATTTGGAGTTCCGGGCGAGTCCGGTGAGAAACAACTGAGTGAATTGCTTGGCCAGCTGATCCGGTTGGTATCGCCCGCCTTTCTGGTACCAGGTGATCAGCCAATTCTGAACGCCGAGCAACGCGAAGGTCACGACCGACTCGTCCATCGGGTGAAAGTCGCCTTGCTGGATCCCCTCTCGGACAATCTGGCGCCAGAGGGATTCAAAGCGGTCCCGGCGAGCGACGTGGGCCTTGCGCAGCGCGGGCTGCAGGCTGCGATGTTCGAGCAGCAACACGGCGGCCAGGTCCGAGTTCCGAGTCAGGCGCTCGATGTAGGTCTGCATGGCGGCCCGAAGTTTCGCCGGCGGAGGGAGGTCCGATTCGGCGATTGGCTGGAGATCTGCAATCAGGGCGTCCAGGGCCCGATCGAGGATCTCCAGCAGAACTTCTTGCTTGCTGCGGATGTGGTGGTAGAGGCTGCCCTTTTGCAGCTGGACCGATTCGGCAATGTCCTGCATGGAGGCGGCGTGGTAGCCCTTCTCCGCGAATATTTGGGCGGCCGCCAAAATGATGTCTTCCCGCTGCATCGAACGGGAGCTCCCCTCCCCACACCCTACCGAACGGTAGGTAGGGGAGATCGTATCACAAATTGCGAGGGCGGGTCAACATCCCGGAAGGGGTCGGGGCCCGCCAACCAAGCGGGGGTGGGTCAAAGGCCAGGAAAGGGCCGGGGCCCCGCCAGTGAGGCGAGGGCGGCTACGAACCGACGCAGAAGGGGTCGCGGACGCGCGCGGTTACCACCAGACGTAAAACGAGTCGCGGGTCAAGGCGAACAGACCACCATAGACGACCGTGTATTCCAACGCCACCCGCGTTCCCGGCTGCAGGCTCTCCAGCTGCAGCTCAAGTTGGGCTACCCCGTTGCGGTCGGTCAAGGGCATCATTCTGAACTGCAATCCGTCCGGCAGGTAGACGGTCAGCAATGCGGCCGCACCCGCGACGGGTCGGTCGTTCTGATCGCTGACGATCAGGTAGGCGCGCTGCGTCTCGCCGGTGCCTAAGAGCGGTTTCAACACCGAGGCGCTCGACCGCAGCGCCAGCACCGAGTACTGCTGCTGGTCCGCCGGATCCACCGGCGCGAGCAGGTCGGGCGAGTAACCCATGCTGTCAAAGTGCGCCCGACCGAGCGGAGCGATCCGGATCGGACGCCCATCCTCGGCCTCCGGATACCAGTCCAGCCGAAAATCATGGAAATACTGAACCACCCGCGCCTGTTCGATCCGGAACTCGCTGATTGGAAACCCGAAAACCCCCGGCCCTCCATGGCTTTCATAGAAGTCCAGGAAGGAGTGGCAGACCTGATGCCCGGAATCTTCGTAGTAACGGCACCCGGGGGAGTGGCCGATGGGGAACCGACTGGCCGGGAGCGGGAGATCCCATCCTCCGATCAGCACCCCAAGATCGGCAGCCCGGACCTGCAGCTCCTCCGATCGCGGGTCGGGGGCCAATTCGAGCCGGGCGTTTTCCGAGTACTGGACCAAGAATCCCGAGAACGGATCGACGAAGGCCTCCGTGATCGGGTAACCGAGGATCTCAGCGCCCCCGCGCGTGTCGTAAAACAGCTCGAAGGTTGGGCTGAGGGTGTGGCCCGTCTCGGAGTAGTAACGTCCGCCCGGCTGCGCCAACGCGGCTGAGGATGGGGACGCCAGCGCAGCCAGCGAAAAAAGAGCTGCCGCGCCCCACACTCTGCTTGCAGTCATGCCGTGGCTACCCTGGTCAGGGCAAGAATCTTACTTTCGGGGTCGGTTTCCGCAAGTCTCCCGGCTTGCAGCAAGCAGGGCGCCGCGGTTGGCGCCCTGTCATGGTCGTGCCATAAGCGTTGACCTAGACCGCGAGGTCTCGCCGTTGAAATCCAAAGAGGGCGACCGCCAGGAAGACGATCACCAGCCCGGCCAGCAATGCCGCATTTCCAAGTTTGAGCCCTTCGGTCAGAGCCACTCCACCGTCGTAGTAGTACCAGGGACTCACCCGCCGCAAACTCTCGGGTAGATCTGCCAAGGGACCGAGCGTGTTGATCAGAAAGGAAAGCGCCGCCACTCCTGCCCCGATTCCGGCCGCCGCACCCCGGTGCAGCCCCACCCCGGTGAGGGCGAGGCTCAACGTGCCGAAGAGTAGAGTCAGAAGCCAGATGCTCAATATCGCCGCCCCCAGCTTGCCGAGGTCGATGGCCTCATTCACGAAAAGAGTCCCGAGGATCAGGCCAAGCAAGCCGGCGCCGATGGCAATCCCACTGAACACCGTGAGCGCGGCAAACTTCTCCAACAGCACACGCCAACGCGGAACCGGGTGGGACAGCAGCAGATCGAGCGTCCCGCTTTCTTCCTCACCGCCGATGGTGCCGGCCCCGGAACCGATGGCGAAGGCCAGGGTGAGCGCGGGCCAAAAGAAGGTGAACAGCTCCACGGTCAGGAATCCTTCTATCGTGTTGAAACTGGCCGTTTCACCCAACAGCGCGGCAAATGCCGGCGGCAGATTCTGCAGGTACTGATCGAGGGCAAAGGCACTATCCCGAATCGCCGGATAAAAAGTGACGATCCAAAGGTTCATCAACAGGATCGAAATCGACCACCCTATCAGCCCCCGCCGCATGTCGTACAGGTTTTTGCCAAACACGCTAGACAGCATGCTGCACCTCCCCTTCGTAGAAACTCAGAAACACTTCTTCCAGACTCGGCTCATAGCTGATGACGTTCTGGACGGTGTGCCGGGCGGCCGCCTTGAAGATCGAGTCCAGCGACCCCTGCACGGTAAAGGTCAGTCGTCGATCGGTCACACTCACGTCGCGCACGCCGGCGAGACCTTCGAATTCGGCGACCGGGACGTGGTTGTCGAACACGATCTCGATCCGCCGCAAGGCCTTGGCCTTCAGGCTGCTGATTTCCTGGACCGCGACCAGCTTCCCCTCCCGGATGATCGCGACTCGGTCGCACACTCGCTCCACCTCAGGAAGGTTATGTGAAGAGAGGAAAACCGTCGTACCGGCCGCGCGCAGCTCACGCAGAATCTGGTAGAAGGCTTGCTGGACGAGCGGATCGAGTCCGGCGCTAGCCTCGTCAAGCAGCAGCAGGTCCGGCCGGGCCATCAAGGCGACAATCAAGCCCAGCTTGCGTTTGTTCCCACTCGAATACGTCTGGGCAGGGCGCTTCAGGTCGAAATCGAGCCGCTCCGCCAGCTGATTGACCCAGGCCGGATCGACCCCGCCGCGCAGCGCGGCAAAGTGCCGCACGGTCTGTTCACCGGTCAACTTGGGGTAGAGCGCCAACTCCCCGGGCACATAGCCGACTCGCCGATGGACGGCGATCGGCTGCGCCTGGCAGTCCAACCCGAAGATCGACGCTCGGCCCGATGAAGGGCGGATCAGATCGAGCAGCAAGCGGATCGTGGTGGTTTTGCCTGCGCCATTAGGGCCGAGATACCCGAAGACCTCACCAGGCTGGACTTCCAGGTCGAGGTCGAGCACTCCCCGCTGCTTACCGTAGGACTTGCTAAGCCGTTCTAGTCGGATCGCTTCAGGCATGGACGCCTTCCTCTTTGGGTGTGGTCAGCAGTTAAGAACAATATATTATATGCCGAAATCTTAAATTAGGATAGCCTAATTTGTCTCTTGGGCTTCGCCGGGGCAGCCAACGGGGCGTCGTGTGGGCGTCCCTTCAAACCGGCGGAACGGATAGGCCTGCGCGGCAGGGTCTAGGCGGTGGGCCGCGTGCTACGGATGGGACCCCAGTGCAGCCTGCAACCGCTCGTAATCTTCCGGGGTGTCGAGGTCTGGGGGGAGCGGCGAGTCGATTTCGATCTTGGCCACCCGATCGGGGAAACCCTCGATCAGCTTCCAGACTGCCTTGTCTCCATGCAGGGAACGCAGTGCGCCGAAGGCCTCCCGGGCGAAGACCAACGGATGTCCGAGCCCGTCGTTGTACTGGGTCGCGCTCGCCCAGGGTCGCTTCGCCAACCACCGCTCCTGTACCCAGTCGATCTGCTCCGGCCCGACACCCGGCTGGTCCCCCAACAAGAACATGATCCCCCCGCATTCCCCGGCCGTGTCCAGGCCCGCCAGCAGGGAGGAGGCGCAGCCAGTGCCATATGCCAAGTTGTCCACCACCCTGGCGCGGCCCCAGTCGACTGATCCTCGCACCCGCTCGGCTTCCCGGCCGAGCACGACTACGATCCGCCCGAGCTTCGAACGGTTGACCTGCCGCATCACGAACCCCAGCAGGGTATCGCCGCGAAAGGGCAGCATCTGTTTGGCCTGCCCAAATCGGGTCGAGCCGCCCGCGGCGAGAACGCACCCGACAAGATCGTCAGTCTGCATTCAGTCCGCTCCCGGACTTCGCACACTCACTGGCACCGGCCGATCGTCGACAACTCATCGAGCTCGCATCCCAACTGCAGCTGGAATGAGTTCCGCCCGTTGTTGCCGTCTCGACGGCCGGGTAGGGCTGAGCCGCTCCAGCTCTGCGCCGAGCTGCTCCAGGCTCTCCAGATTGTGAATGGGCAGAAAATCATCCACGTAGGGCAGGGCCGCCCGTAGTCCCATGGTAAGCGGCTCGTACTCCGGAGAACCGAGCAAAGGGTTTAGCCAGATGAGGCGGTGGCTGCTGCGTTGGAGCCGAGCCATCTCGCGGCGAAGCAGCTCAATGTCCCCGCGGTCCCAGCCATCGCTGATCAGGAGTACTACCGCACCCCTGCTAAGCACCCGACGCGCCCAGTAGAGGTTGAACGTCCGCAGCGATTGACCGATGCGGGTCCCGCCCGACCAATCCGGCACGCTCTTGGTGACTTCCGCCACGGCTCGCTCCACATCCCGGCCGCGCAGGTGGCGAGTGATGTGAGTGAGTTGGGTACTGAAAACAAAGGACTCGATCAGACGCGCCTGGCTCCTGGCAATCCCGCAGATGAATCGAAGGAGCAGGCCGGAGTAGCGCTCCATGGATCCGCTGATGTCGGCGATGACCACCAACGCCCGCGGTTTCCACTTTGGCTCGCGGCCGATCAGCTCGAACAATTCTCCCCCCACGTGCAGGCTGCGGCGAATACTGGCATTTAGGTCCAAGGGATACGTCCCGCCCGGTAGGCCGCGGCGACTCCGGCGCGCTCCCAGATCCAGCACCAGCTTCGCCATCAATCGCTTGACTTCCTCCAGCTCGTCGGCCGACAGCGATCCGAAATCTTTCCGCCGCAGCAGCTCCGCCGGGCTGTAGGTTTGAGCGGCGTGCATGACCTGGGGTTCTTGCTCGGCCGGCGGAGGAACTCCTGCCGGGCCAAGCGATAGAGCCTCAAGATCAACGATGGACAATACGTCCGCCGCCGGCGACTTCCGGCGGGAAACGGGAGGGAGCTTTTCGCCAGTCTGCATTCGCTCCCGCTCGTCGGGCGCCCGCCAAAACAACTCGAATGCCCGGTCGAACAGCGGCAGCTGCTCCCGACGGGTGACCAGCAAGCAGCGGGCGGTGTAGTAGACCTGGTCTCTTGTCCGAATGCTCACCAGGTCGAGGGCCCGGACGAGATCCATCACGCTGGCGGGATGCACGTCCATCCCCAGAGTACGAAGCAGGCGGCCGAACTTGACAAGGTTGGCTACCAGCTGGCCGGATGGCTGGGGGGTGATATCCGGGGAATGCAACCTCAGATGCTCGAACGGGGCATCGGGCGTTCTGGCTGATCGTCCAGCAGCCCGCCATGGCCCATCGCCACGATATCGGAACGGGTGAGATGCTCACCCACCAGCAAGCGCGGCAGTACCCAATCCACGATGTTGAGTTTCCGGCTGCGGGCGCAGCCCGGTGCCCCCAAGACTGGCACCCGGTCCAGATAGGCCAGCATCAGGAGATTGCCCGGGTCGACCGGCGCGCCGACGCACTCCACCCGTCCGCCAATCTGTTCCGCAGCCCGCGGCGCGAGATCGGCTCGATCCATGATGGCCGACTCCCCGGCCAGCACGATCAGGTCCAGGCCGGCCCGCACCTGGCCGGCAAGTGCACTCGCCAACTCGCTCTCCGCGATATCTTCACCCGGGTCGACGTAGTCGATTCGAGCGAGCTGCGAATCCAGCGCCTCGATTCGTTCCTTTAGTGGTGCAAATTGGGTTTCAATCCGCTCCCGGGTTCCCGGGGCTGCCAAGAGAACCAATCCCACTTTGCGCGGCTCCAATCGCTCGACCCGCAGCAGGGGCCCTCGATCGCCAGCCAACTCCTCCGCCCGGCGGACCAAGTCGGCGGACAACGCGAAGGGGATCACCTTCACCGTGCCGGCGATTTGGTTGGGCCTGACGGTTGAGTGGGAGGGCAGGGTGGCGAGAGTAATCCCTTCCAGCTCATTCAGGGCGTCCAGGTTCGAAACATCCACCCGCAGCACGCCCAGCCAATCGGAGCGGAGGTTGACTCGCCCTGCCGCCGGCCCGGAGAGGCGCAATCCCAGGCCACCGACCGCGGTTGCGATCCGGAGGGCGGAGGCATCCTCGGGTACATCGCCCTCCTCCAGCTCGGCCACGTAGACGGTGCTGCGGCCGGCCTGACGCAAGATCATCAGATCGTCCGCATCCAGCAGCCGACCCTTGCGTAGCGCTCGCCGCCCGTCCACGGCCGAGATGTTGTGCCCGAGGATTTTGCCGGCCGCCTGTTCGATCAGGACGGGTCCGAACTTCATCCCTCGATTTTCGCCTTAACGCAGTTGAAGAAATCGCCGGTTAGACGCCGGGTCAGGCTTCCCATCAGACGGGAGGCCAGGCTGGCGATGGTGCCAAACACTACTACATCTGCTGACCAATCCATATCGGTGGATCCGTTCGGCAAGTCCCGCAGGATCATCTCACTCGAGCCCTCTACCGCACTCCCGGGCGCGGAACCCCGGCCCTTGAGCTTGCCCCGGTTTGGAGGATCGAGTTCGACCCACTCCACGTCCACGCTGAACTTGACGCTGACCGACCCGAAGCCCACTGCGGCTACCGCCTTGAACTGCTTATCCGGGATGACGATCTCGAGCGATTCGAGACCCGGGGCGCAGCGACCCACCGCGTGTGGATCGGTAAGGAACTTCCACACCTCGGCTCGCGGCGCATCAATGGTCACAGTTCCCGCGAACTGCATTGGCTCAGCCTGCCATCAGGTAGGCTTCCGGCTCAACCGCGAATTTGTGCTTGCAGCCGGCTGAGCAGAAGTAGTAGGTCTGGTCGGCATGAACCGCGGTGTACCGGGCCGCGTCGATTTCGACCATCATCCCGCAGACCGGATCTCTCGCCTCACGGACCGGCTCGACGGCAAGTTCCGGTTCCGGCGCTGGCGCCCGCCGCCGGAACTGAATGATCTCGGCCAGGATGCTCACCGCCAACTCTTCCGGCGCGCCGCCTCCCAGGTCGAGCCCGGCCGGCGACCGCAAACGGCCGAGCTGCTCCTCGGAGAGCCCGGCCTGGCTGAGCTGTGCTCGAACGGCGCTAGCCCGCTTCTGACTGGCGATGAGCGCAACGTAGGGTGCATCGCTTCGCAGGGCGGCCTCCAGGGCCGGCTCATCGTAGTTCCCGTGGCTAGCGACCACGACGTAAGTATGCGGGGTGAAATGAATTACGGAGAGATCGAGGTGGTCGAACACCCGATCGGCATCAGGGAAGCGATCTCGATCTGCTTCCGGACTGATCACAGTGACCGGGTATCCCAACGCCTGGCCGATTACCACCAGCGCCTGAGCAGTTGCCTGGTGTCCGACGATCACCAAGTGCGGTTGAGTCAGTTGGGGCTCCAAGTAGATCTCGAGTGTACCTCCGCTGACACAGGTCAATGCCACTTCGACGACGCCCTCGAGAGGGCCCCGCCCCAACTGTTCCGGAGGACAGAGGCGCAGCAGCCGGGGCTGGCCGTCGCGCAGGGATTGGCGGGCCTCCCGCCTGACGGTCGGTTCGGCACAGCTGCCTCCGACCCATCCGGTCAGGAGCCCCTCGGCGGTGAAAATCGCCTTCGAGCCGACCTTGGCCGAGGTCGGTCGCTCGGCCCTCACGACCGTGGCAAGGACGAAGGGTTTTCCTTGATCCTGCAGGTCGCGGGCGGTCGCTTGGAGTTCGGTCAGCATGCGAAAAAAGAGAGGGACAGACGAAGTGCCGGCTGTCCCTCCAATCCGCTAAGGCTCACTCTTCGAGCGCCGCGCCGTGTTCCTTGAGCAGGGCCCAGACCTTAGGCGGCGTGATCGGAATATCCACGTGTCGTACCCCCAGGTGCCAGAGGGCATCCACGACCGCGTTGGCGATGGCGGCCGGCGCACCGACGGTGGCCGACTCGCCGACGCCCTTCGCACCAATTGGGTGGTGAGGCGATGGCGTTACCGTCTCGCCGGTCTCCCATTTGGGCGTCTCGACTGCGGTAGGCAACAGGTAATCCGTGAAATTGCTGCCATGGATATTCCCGTTCTCGTCGTACGAGATTTCCTCCATGAGCGCTGGAGCGAAGCCCATGGCGAGACCGCCGTGGATCTGGCCTTCGACGATCATCGGGTTAATCCGCACCCCGCAGTCATCCACCGCAACAAAGCGCCTCACCTTGACCTCGCCGGTCCCGCGATCGATATCGACCACACATATATACGATCCAAACGGGAAAGTCAGATTGGGAGGGTCGTAGTACGAAACTGCCTCCAGTCCGGCCTCCATGCCCTGCGGGTGGTTAGTGTAGGCCGCGAAGGCAATTTCCTGGATCGTCTTGGCCCGGTCGGGGGAACCTTTGACGAAAAACTTTCCCTGCTCCCACTGCAAGTCTTCTTCGGCTGCCTCCAGCAGGTGGGCGGCGATCTTCTTGGCCTTGGCCCGCACCTTGCGGGCCGCCATGGCGGCCGCTGCGCCGGCAGTAGGAGTACTGCGGCTGGCATAGGTTCCCAGCCCATAGGGGGCGGTGTCGGTGTCACCCTCTTCGATCTTGATGTGATCGGCAGGGATTCCCAACTCCTCCGCGAGAATCTGGGCATAGGTCGTCTCATGGCCCTGCCCCTGCGACTTGGTCCCGAAGCGAGCGATCGCCTTTCCTGTGGGATGGACCCGGATCTCACACGAGTCGAACATCTTGAGCCCCAGGATGTCAAAGTCCTTGGAAGGCCCGGCGCCGACGATCTCGGTGAAAGACGAGATCCCGATCCCCATGAATTCACCACGCTTGCGCTTCTCGGCCTGTTCCTTGCGCAGCTCCTTGTAGCCGACCATATCCATGGCCTTCTGCAGGGCGCCGGCATAATTTCCACTGTCATATTCCCACCCCAGGGCCGACTTGTAGGGGAACTGCTCGGGTTTGATGAAGTTCTTCATCCGGAAGTCGGCTGGATCCAGGCCGACCTCATGCGCCATCAGATCCGCCATCCGCTCGATCGTATGGACCGCCTCGGTGACCCGGAACGAGCAGCGATAAGCGATCCCGCCCGGCGGCTTGTTGGTGTATACCCCGTCGACTTCGACGAAGGCGTTCTTGAAGTCATACGAGCCGGTGGCAATGTGGAAGAGCCCGGCCGGCATCTTCGAGGGGTTGGCCGCCGCATCGGTGTAACCGTGGTCTGCAATCGTCTTAAACCGCAGCGCGGTCAGGGTTCCGTCTTTCTTGCCGGCCAACTCTGCACTGATGTGGTAATCCCGCCCGAAAGAATCGGCCGCCATATTCTCTGTTCGATCCTCGATCCATTTCACCGGGGCTCCGGTGACGATCGAAAGGGCCACTGCAATCACGTAACCCGGATAGGCCGGAACCTTGCCGCCGAAGCCGCCTCCAATATCCGGAGACACGATCCGGATTTTCTCTTCCGACAATCCCAAGTGCCCGGTGATGAGGGCCACGACGGTGCGAATGGCATGCGGGGCCTGGGTCGTCATGTACAAGGTGAGATGGCCTTCGGTGGCGTTCCACTGGGCCACGCACCCGCAAGTCTCGATCGAGGCAACATGGATCCGGGGGATGTAGATGTTCTCTTTGACCGTGACCTCGGCTGCGTCGAAAGCCTTGTCGGCCGCGGCCCGGTCGCCCCACTCCCAGTGCCAGATGTGGTTGCTCTCCTTGTCGTCCCGGACCTTGGGGGCGCCGGGTTCGAGTGCTTTGAACGGATCGACGACAACCGGCAGCGGCTCATAGTCGACCTCGACCGCCGCGACCCCGTCGGCTGCGGTGTACCGATCGGTTCCCAGCACTGCAGCCACTTCTTGGAACTGGTATTTGACGGTGTCGAGCGGCAAGACCATCTGGGTGTCGCTCATCAGGGTCGGCATGTTGTGGACGTTGTATTGCTTGAGGGTTTCGCCGGTGATGACTGCCAGGACGCCTGGAACTGCAAGTGCCTTGTCGGTTCGGATAGCTTTTATCTTGGCGTGGGCATACGGGCTGCGCACGATGTCGACCTGCAGCATGCCCGGCAGTTTCATGTCATCAATATAGTTGCCCTTGCCGCGGATAAACCGGGCGTCTTCGACCCGCTTTCTCGGGTGACCCAAGCCTTGGATTGCGACTGCTGCCATAGTGTCCTCCTAGCCTTGCATCTGCTCGGCGGCCTGCTGGACCGCCTTCACGATGTTGACGTAGCCAGTGCAGCGGCACAAATTTCCGGAAAGCCCCCAGCGGATTTCGTCTTCGGTGGGCTTGGGATTGGCCTCCAGCAGCGCCACCGATGCCATCATCATCCCCGGAGTGCAGAACCCGCATTGCAGACCATGCTTTTCATGAAAGCCGACCTGAATTGGATGAAGCTTGCCATCCTGGGCCAGCCCCTCGACCGTGCGCAGCTCCGCCCCATCGGCCTGAACTGCGAAGAGCGTGCAGGATTTGACCGCCCTTCCATTCCAGAGCACCGTGCAGGCGCCGCAGGAGGTCGTGTCGCAGCCAATGTGGGTGCCGGTGAGGTTGAGGCTCTCTCGCAGGAAATGGACCAATAGCAGGCGGGACTCGACCTCGGCTGCTTTGACCGCTCCATTGACTTTGACCTGGATGTGATGGGTGCTCATGGCTAACCTCCTTGCGCCCGCGCTACTGCCTTGCGCAGGGCCCGAACCGTCAGGGTTTTGACCAACGCCCGCTTGTACTCCTCCGACCCCCGTGCGTCGCTCTCGGGTTTGGCAGCCTTCGCCGCCAGATCGGCGGCCTGCCTGAGGACGGCATCGTCCGGCTTCTTGCCGGTCAGCGCCTTCTCGGCGGCCGACGCCTGGATCGGTACGAGGCCAACATTGGTGAGGGCGATCCCCACCCGCTCGAGAGTCCCGTCCTTCGCCAGGCTGACCTGGACCGCCACCGCGGCGGTGGCGAAGTCGCCGACTTTGCGTTCCATCTTGACATAGGCCCCACCGGAACCCTTGCCGGGAGCCGGTATGCGGATCTCTGTGAGCAGTTCGTTCGGGGCTAGCGCGGTCTCGAAGGGACCCTTGAAGAATTCGGACGCCGGGATGGTGCGTTCGCCCTTGGGACCGGTGGCGACGATCTGCGCCCGATAGGCGATCATCGTCGCCGGATGATCGTTGGCCGGATCGGCATGTGCCAGATTACCGCCGAGGGTGGACAGGTTCCGGACCAGCGGATCGGCGACGACGTGGGTTGTGTCAGCCAGCAACGGATACTTCTTGGCGATCAAATCCGATTGATCCAAATCGCTCTCTCGAGTCATCGCCCCGATCCGGAGCCAACCCTCGCCCTCTTTAATGTAGGCCAAGTCACCGATGCGATTGAGGTCGACCAGCATAGCGGGCGACGCAAGCCTGAATCGCATCAGTGGAATCAGGCTCTGGCCGCCCGCTAGGACCTTGGCCTCTGGATTCTTACCCAAGAGGGCCAATGCCTCCGAGACCGAAGTCGGGGCTTGGTATTCAAATGGGGGTGGAATCATGTCCTTCGCCTCCCGCGATATTCGATTGTAGGGGTCAATCGAGCCGAAGTTCCTCAGTGGGGGTTGAGCGTACTGACCAAGCCTCGCTGCCGGTGCGCTGGCGTTGGCCTCAACAACCGGATTATTCCACGGAAGCTCGGTCTTGTCCATGATTTCTCACGGGCGATTCATTTGGAACAAGCTCGACGCACCGAAACACCGCCGAGACTTAGACTCGCATCTATGGGTTTCTAAGCTGCGGTGCGGGCAACACCACCTGGTCATCCATCGGGCCGTCCCTTGATGCAAATCAATTGGCGTTTCCCCAGGTCGGTCTCTCAGGGTTCCCCTTACCGGATACTAAGCATGGGTTCAGTCGTTATTAATCTAAGTAAAATACAGTATTTCTGCGGTTTAGCCTCAGGAATCTGTAGAATTCTGTACATCCTAGTCTCATCAGCTCACTGATCCGGACCTACGGCAGATCAAGGCAATCGGACGCGTGTTGACCGGCTCGGCTTCCAGCATCGACCGTGGGCGGAACTTTCGCCCCGCGGCGGTGCTGGTCAACATTTAGGGGTTCCTCTGGCAAAGCAAAGGCACATCCTCTGCATCGGCGTAAACCACCGGTCAGCGCCGATAGCATTGCGCGAGACTCTTTCTCTTAGCGAAGAGACTCTCCATGCCACACTGGCTCGGCATGGGCGCGCCCGAGCGGAATCTGGGGGAATTCTCTCGGAACTAACCATCCTGTCCACCTGCAATCGCGTCGAGCTCTATGGCATGTCGGCGTCAAGCGATAACGAGCCACTCACAATACTGCTCGAGGAGGCGAGCGGAGTAAGCCGAACGGCGTTCGAGCGGCACTTGTATCAGCTTGGGGGTCGGGAGGTGGCACGCCATCTCTTTCGGGTCGCGGCCGGACTCGACTCTCAAGTGCTGGGCGAGCCACAGATCCTGGGCCAAGTTGCCGCAGCCCACCTGACCGCGTTGCGAATGGGCTCCAGCGGGCCGGTCTTGTCTCGTCTTTTTCAGGCCGCCGTTCACGCAGGGAAGCGAACCCGGCGCGAATCGGGGATTTCAAGCAGGCCGTCAACGGTGAGTTCGATCGCCGTCAAGGTCGCGACGGACATCGTCGGCGGGCTCGCCGAGGCCAAGATCGTCGTCATCGGCGCCGGAGAGATGGCGGAGTTGGTCATCGAATCGCTCCGAAAGCGCGGCGCTCGGCGAATCACCCTGGTCAACCGAACCATGTCCAGAGGGCAGGAGCTAGCCGAGCGCTTGGGGGCAGTGGCGAGACCCTTTGAAGCAATGCTGGACGAGCTGCGCGACGCGGATATCGCCATTAGCTCGACCGGCGCGCCCCATACCATTCTTCAGCGCGGGGCCTTGGAGAAGCTGGTGCGAGAGCGCGGAGCCCGCCAGCTCGTCGTCCTCGACATTGCGGTTCCGAGAGACGTGGACGAGCAAGTCAGCGAGCTGCCGGGCGTTCACCTCTACGACATCGATGATCTTGCTCGGCAAGCTGGTGAGTCGCTCGAGGATCAAATGCGCAAGGTACCAAGAGCTGAGGCTGTGATCCAGGAAGAACTTGAGTCATTTTCGTCTTGGCTTGACACCCTATCAATCATCACTCTCATACGCGAGCTCCATCAGCAGGCCGAGCGCATCAGGCGGCAGGAGCTGGCCAGGACCTTGCGCCGCACGCCTGGATTAGACGAAGCCGAGAAGCAGCGAATAGAGGCTCTGACCCGCGCCTTGGTGAAGAAGCTCTTGCATTTTCCAACGCTTTATCTGAAGGAGAAGTCTCGATCCGGTGAGCTGGTCCCGGAGGCCATACTCACTCGAGAACTCTTTGGGCTCGATGCCGACAAACCGGACGATAGTAGTCAACCGCAGCCGGATTCACAGGCATGATGGCTCCAAATAGAACACGTGCCGTTGCCATTGCAACTCGGCTGTCGCCGCTTGCACTCAGGCAGACCGAAGCAGTCCAGGAAGCCCTGGTTCGCGCCTGGCCTGACATTTCCTTTGAAAAGAGACTGATCTCCACCGAGGGCGACCGGGCATTGGACCGCCCATTACCCGAGTTCGGCGGAAAGGGCGTTTTCACCCAGGAGCTCGAAACCGCATTGCGAAGCGGCCAGGCGGACCTGGCTGTCCATTCGCTGAAAGACCTGCCTATCCAGGACCCGCCCGGGCTTTCGATTGGTGCCATCCTGAGACGAGCGGACCCTCGGGATGTGATCGTGTCTTCCAACCGAGGCGGCCTGGATGCCATCAAAGAAGGTTCGATGGTGGGAACTTCCAGCCTGCGCAGGCGTTCGCAGCTGCTCGCCTCACGCCCAGATCTGAGGATCTTCTCAATTCGGGGTAACGTCGAGACTCGGATTGAGAAGGTTCGCAAGGGCGAGTTCGACGCGACTAT
>JAHFAU010000117.1 GCA_023250385.1 Anaerolineales bacterium | reverse complement strand
CCTGGGCTGCGGTCCCGGGCCGGAGTGTTGCACGCGTTCTCAGGTGAGGCTAGGCATGCCCTCCGCGCCATCGGATCGGGTTTCTTTATCGGAGTAGCAGGCCCTCTGACTTATCCTAACGCCCGTCCGCTTCGAGAGCTCGTGCAGCGCGTCTCGCTTGAGCGAGTGCTGCTCGAGACCGACTCACCCTACCTTCCACCCCAATCCCATCGCGGTCAGCGGAACGAACCCGCCCTACTGCCTGAAATCGCCACTGCTCTGGCCGACTTGCACTCGTCTGGCATCGAAGCAGTCACCCGGCTGACCTCCCAAAACGCCAATCGGTTGTTTGAGCTGGACAATGGAAGCGGCCACTCTCACCTTCAGTGATCTGGTAGCGTCTGGGCTGGCGGCCGTTGAAGCCCGGATGCGGGAGGCGACGCCCGCCGAGAATCCCGAGCTGGACGCCGCATTGGATCAGTTGTTGGGCTCACGCGGCAAACGGCTGCGTCCGACCCTGGTACTGCTGAGCGCCGGCCTGCTCGGAGCCGACCAAGCCCGAACGGTCGACCTGGCTGCAGCGATCGAACTACTGCACACCGCAACCCTGGTGCACGATGACCTGATCGATGGATCGCTCTTGCGCAGAGGGCATCCCACCCTCAATGCCCGTTGGGAGGGCGGCGCCACGGTCCTGATCGGGGATTACCTGTTTTCCCGGGCTGCCGAGCTAGCTGCGGCCACCCAGTCCCTACGCTGCATGGAGAGCTTCGCTGGAACACTCACTACCATCGTGCAGGGGGAGCTCAATCAGCTGCTTGGCTCGAATTCGACCGATCTGCGGACCGCCTATTTCGAGCGGGTCTACGCCAAGACCGGATCGCTCTTCGAGCTCGCGGCAGAAGCCCCCGCCCAAATCGCGGGCACCCGCCCGGCGACCCAGCGCAAGCTGCGGGACTTCGGACGCAATCTGGGGATCGCGTTCCAAATCGTCGATGACGTGCTGGACTTTGCCGGCCAGGCCGAGGAAGTCGGCAAGCCGGTCGCCAGCGATTTGCGAAACGGACTGATAACCCTACCGACCCTCTGCCACATCGAGGCGAATCCGTCGGATGCCGAAGAGGTCGACCTGCTGCTGCGAGGAGAACTCTCCGACCAAGCTCAGGGTCGGCTGATTACGGCCATTCGAAACTCCGGAGGCGTGGCCGCGGCCCGGGCGGAGGCGGAGGGCTACGTCGGCACCTGTCTGGCTTTGTTGGGCGAGCTCCCCTCCGACCGACCGGAACATCAGGCGCTGGGCGACCTTGCCGGCTACGTCCTGCAGCGGACCCAGTGACCGTCCACGTCTCCGACCACCCTCTTGTCGCGCACAAACTGGCGCGGATCCGCAACAAGCAGACCGATCCGAAGAAGTTTCGGGAGCTGATCCGGGAAATGTCGGCCTTGCTGACCTACGAGGCCACTCGGGATCTGGCGACGAATCAGATCCGGGTTCAAACCCCGCTCGAGGAGACCGAGGGATCGGTCCTGGCCGAGAAGATTGGGTTGGTGCCGATCCTGCGGGCCGGATTGGGTATGGTCGAAGGGGTGTGGGAGCTGATGCCCTCGGCCGAAGTTTGGCATATCGGCATTTATCGGGACGAAAAGAGTTTCCGGCCGGTCGAGTATTACAACAAGCTGCCGGTCGAGCCCACGGTCTCGGTTTGCCTGGTCTTGGATCCGATGCTGGCGACCGGCGGATCCGCAGTCGCGACGGTGGACATCCTCAAACGCTGGGGGGTGAATCGGATCAAGTTCGTTGGTCTGATCGGCGCACCGGAAGGAATTTCCAACATGGAACAGCACCACCCGGACGTTCCGGTCTATTTGGCCGCGGTGGATGATCACTTGAACGACCGCGCCTTTATTGTCCCGGGCCTGGGCGACGCCGGTGATCGGCAATTCGGGACCGCCTAGGTCCCGCCCCCAATAGTCCGACCGAACAATCCGAACAGCTAGGAGCTGAGCGCGGCCTGGACCGCGTGGAGATGCTCCACGAGCCACGGCGGAAGAGGTTTCCGCTCCAAAAGGCGGGCAGTCGACTCTCGAGCTTGGGCAAGGTCGCCGGCTAGACGCAGCCCATCGATCATCACGGCATTGGCGATCGGGTCGTCCGGGGCGGCCTTGAGCGCGCGATCCAAGAGCGCCTTGCCCGCGTCCAACTCTCCCGTGTAAAGCAGGCTGCGAGCTTTGAGCGCCGGGAGCGGTGGCCACCCTGGATACCGCTGTTCGACGGTCTCCAGGGAAGGCATCATCTGGCCGCCCTCAGCCCCGAGGAACAGCGCCTGGGTCAGCAGCCCGGCGACCCCCGGATCGCCGCTGAGGTTCGCGCCAGGGAGTGCAAGGCCGGCCAACAGCGCGTTGACCGCCCCAGCATAGTCGGCTTGATCGAGGTACAGCTCGGCCGCCCTGGTGTATTCCCCAGCGGCTCGTTCCACCTGACCCGCCGCCTGTAACGCCGTGGCGAGCTCCTGGTGGGCCTCAGGGCTGTTCGGTTCGATGCCGACCAAGTGCTCGGCGGCCGCCATCGGATCCGATTCCAGAGTCGGCGTTGCGATTGCCTGGGATTGGATCGGCACGCTCGCGGTCTGCGGCGCCGCGGCGGCAGTTCCGTCCAGGGCGCCCGCCATCGAGATGAGAAAAGTTGCGAGGCACAGGGTGGTCATAAGCAGCCCGCCGACCACCCAAACCCACCGCGCAGTTCGGCGAGCAGGTTTTGGCACAGCCTGCGCAGCGGTGACCGCAGGTTGAGCCGGCACCTGGGCCGCGGTGGGCCCGACGGCCACTGACTCGGTCTTGACCCCGGTCGCTGTGGGCCCTGCGGCCGCTGACTTGGCCGGCGCCCGGTCCGCAGTGGGCCCTACGGCCACTGACTCGGTCGGCGCCCGGACCGCATTGGGCCTTACGGCCGCTGACTCGGCCGGCGCCCAGGGGGAGATCCCTTGGACGGCCCGCTCGAACGCCTGGACCGTCTCGGCGACGTTCTTGAATCGGTCTTGGCGGTCCTTGGCCAATGCCTTGAGCAGCACTTTCTCAAGATCCTCGGGGATCTTGGCGTTGATGCTGCGCGGCAGCGGCAGAGGCGTGTAGATATGGTCATGAATGATCGAAAAAGGTGTGTCTGAGCTGAACGGCACCCGTCCTACGCAGAGTTGATAGAGGACGATGCCGAGCGAATAGATATCGGTCCCTTCGTCCAGGTTCTGCTCCCCGCGGGCCTGCTCGGGTGATATGTAGTGTGGAGTTCCCAGCAACTGATCACCGGAAAGAGTCGATTGGCCGGCCGCTGCCATGCGGGCCAGACCAAAATCGGTCAGGAAAACCCCTCCGCTGTCGTTGAGCAGGACGTTCGAGGGTTTGATGTCACGGTGCAACACGCCCTGGCCGTGGGCATAGCTCAGCGCATTCCCCACCGCTCGGACGATTTCGAGGATCCGCTCTTTGGCCGGCCAGCCCCGGTCCAGCACCGCCTTGAGCGTCTCGCCCTGGACGAACTTCATTACCAGGTACGGCTGGCCGAGATGTTCGGCGAAGTCGTAGACCGGAACGATATTTGGATGGTCGAGCTTGGCCACCACTTTCGCCTCGCGTTCGAAACGCCGCAGGAATTGGGGGTCCTGCATGAACGCTTGATGCATTACTTTGATAGCCACGTCTCGATCGAGTGAGGGGTGATAGGCCTTGAATACAGTGGCCATCCCTCCTTGACCGAGCTGCTCGATAATTCGATAGGGACCGACGCTCTCGCCGGGCTGGAACGTCATGGGGTTCTCTACAACTCCGATTAGACGATCACCAGATTATCTGAAAAACAACCCCTAGAAAACAGTGAGTAAATTGTCCGGTGAGTGTAGGTCAGACCTGAAGTACTGCAAGGCCGGGAAGAACCTGCCCTTCCAGCAGAGCGAGGGTGGCGCCCCCTCCGGTGGAGAGGTGAGAGAACTGGCTTGCCAGGCCGGCCTGCTGAACGGCCGCGACCGAATCACCGCCGCCGACGATGCTCAGTGCCCGACTGGCAGCGATCGCCTGCGCTATCCCGCGCGTGCCGACCGCAAATGCTTCAATTTCGAAAACGCCCATCGGCCCATTCCACAGGATGGTCTTGGCCGGGAGCAGTACTGCGGTGAACTGCGCCAAGGTGTGAGGCCCGATGTCCACGGCCCGCCAGCCGGCAGGAATCTGGTCGACACTGGTTACCCGATGTTCGGCCTGCTCGGACAGCTCAGAAGCGACCACAATGTCGATCGGCAAGTGCAAACGAGTCGCTGCGTGGGCGAGCAGCTCGGCTGCAATCGCCAGTGAATCGCGCTCCACGAGTGAGTCCGCCAAATTGAGCCCTTGGCAGGCCAGGAACGTGTTCGCCATCCCACCTCCAATAAGCAAGGCATCCGCCTCATCCAAGAGCTTCCGAATCAGGCGAATCTTGTCGGAAATCTTGGCTCCTCCCAGGACCACGACATACGGCCGTTCGGGGGCTTTGAGCGCCTGCTCGAGGAACTTGACTTCCTGCTCTACCAGCAGCCCCGCTGCACTGGGCAGGTAATGGGCCACTCCTTCGGTCGAGGCGTGCGCCCGGTGGGCGGTGCCGAAGGCGTCGTTCACGTAGCGCTCGGCCAGCTCGGCGAGCTGTCTGGCGAACTCCGGATCGTTCTCGGTCTCTTGCGGGTGAAACCGAGTATTCTCGAGCATTAGCAGGCCACCAGGCCGCAGCCTCTCGACCGCGGCCTGGACAACAGGCCCGACGCAATCCTCAGCGAACTCGACTGGAGCGTCCAGCAACTTGGCGAGCAGGGCCGCGACCGGACGAAGCGAGAGGCCGGGGACCACCTTCCCTTTTGGCCGGCCGAGATGCGAGCAGAGGATCACACTCGCGCCGTGCTCGAGCAGATAGCGGATGGTCGGAAGCGCTGCTCGAATGCGGGTGTCGTCAAGCACCGCACCGTCTCCGAGCGGGACATTGAAGTCCACCCGCAGCAGCACCCGGCGTCCTCGAACGTCGAGGTCGCGGACCGTTCTCAGGCTGGACACGATTGACCGGGGGCTAGAGCTTGCGCGCCATCAGGGCGGCCAGGTCCGCGGTGCGGGTGGAATAACCCCATTCGTTGTCGTACCAGGCCACTACTTTGGCCATATTTCCACCCAGGACCATGGTGAACTGGGCGTCCACAATGCTGGAGCGGGGATCCATCTTGAAGTCGCTGCTGACCAAAGGCTCTTCGCTGAAGCCGAGAATTCCCTCCATGGGGCCGATCGAGGCCGCCCGGAAGGCGTTGTGCAGCGACTCGGTGGTCGCCTGGCGTTCGAGGGTCGCGACGAAGTCGACGACCGAGACGGTGGCCGTCGGTACCCGCATGGCAAAACCATCGAACTTGCCCTTCAGCTCCGGAATGACTCGGGAGATCGCCCGCGCGGCACC
>JAHFAU010000028.1 GCA_023250385.1 Anaerolineales bacterium | reverse complement strand
CGTTTGCGGTGCGCCGCGGATAACCGAAGGCGCTCGGGCTGGTGAGGCCTTGAACCTCCACCAGCAACGGGCGGGTGCCCTCCATGGTGATGGCGATCGCCGACCCCGGGGCGTCCGCCTTTCGCTCAGCCAGGAACGCCTCCGAGGGATTCGTTACTTCCACCAGCCCCGCGTTTCCCATTTCGAAGACACCGACTTCATTCGTAGGGCCATAGCGATTCTTGACCGAGCGCAGCAGACGGTAGCTGTGAAAGGAGTCCCCTTCCAGGTAGAGCACGGTGTCCACGATGTGCTCGAGCACTCGTGGGCCGGCGATGGCACCCTCCTTGGTTACGTGTCCCACCAGGAAGATCGCCACTCCGGAAGACTTGGCCGTTGCCTGCAGCCTGGCCGCACATTCGCGGACCTGGGAGATCGATCCGGCCGCCGAATCGATCTCATCGGACTGCATAGTCTGAATCGAGTCAATCACTGTCAGCAGCGGACGCAGCTCTTCAATGTGGCTGATCACCCGCCCGAGGTCGGTCTCGGTGAGCAAATACAACTCGTCTGCCGGCGCCGAACCGTCCATCAAACGCACCGCCCGATTCTTGATTTGGCCGACCGACTCTTCGCCCGAGACATACAAGACCGGACCGCGGGCAGCCATTCCGGTGCTTGCCTGCAGCAGCAGGGTGGATTTGCCGATCCCGGGATCTCCGCCGATCAGCACGAGCGACCCCGGGACAACCCCGCCCCCCAATACCCGGGAGAACTCTGCAATGCCGAGCGGCAGCCGGTCGTCAGCTCCGGTCGCGATCTGGTCGAGCCGCACGGGCGTCTGGCCGTATACCGTGGCCGAGCTGCTCGGGCGCGACTCCACCACCTCCTCGACCATGCTGTTCCACTCACCACATTGAGGACAGCGGCCCAGCGGCTTGGCGGCCGTCCGGCCGCACTGCTGGCAGACATACTGGGTCTTCAATTTCGCCATGGGTGTTCCTGGAGGTCGAACGCTCGGGGGCTGTTCGGATTATAGCTGGCTGGCAGCGGCCACAAAAAACAAAAGGGCTGCCCTTACCGGGCAGCCCAATTGCAATCTCCGTCCGGGCTAGGGAGCGGCCACTACTGGTTCCTGCTCTCCGGCCGGCTCGCCGGCGGTGAGCACCAATTCGCCGTCGGCGACATCCACCGAGATCGAGTCGCCATCTTCAAACTCGCCGGTGAGCAGAGCGTCGGAAAGGCGATCTTCGACCTTGCTTTGGATCACCCGGCGCAGCGGCCGGGCGCCCATCTCCGGATCGTAGCCCAACTCGGCGAGCAGCCCGCGGGCCGCTTCCGAGGCCTGCAGCGAAATGCTGTACGCCTCGAGCCGGGCGGCTACCTTGGCAAGCTCGAGATCGACGATCTGTTTGATCTGATCGATCGACAGTGCATGGAACACGATAATCGAGTCAACACGATTGATGAATTCCGGACGGAACTCCTTGCGGAGTGCGTCGGTCAGCTTCTTGTGCATTTCCTGATAGGCCATGCGCTCTTCCTGCTCTTCATCCCGCTTGACCGCGAAGCCCAATTCGGCCTGACGCATGATCAGTTCGGCCCCCAAGTTGGAAGTCATCACGATGATCGCATTGCGGAAATCGACCTTGCGGCCCCGTGCATCGGCCAGGTGACCCTCTTCCATGATCTGCAGGAGCATGTTGTGAGCTTCGGGATGAGCTTTCTCGATTTCGTCAAACACCACAATCGAGTACGGCCGTCGCCGCACTGCCTCGGTCAACTGGCCGGCGTCGTCATAGCCCACGTAGCCGGGGGGAGCCCCGACCAGCCGGCTCACGCTGTGCCGCTCCATGAACTCCGACATGTCGATCTGAATCAGGGCGTCCTCGCTGCCGAACAGGAATTCAGCCAGGGCCTTATTCAACTCGGTCTTGCCAACTCCGGTGGGGCCCAGGAAAATGAACGAGCCTACCGGCCGGAGCGGATCCTTGAGGCCAGCCCGCGCTCGGCGCACGGCCTTGGAGATCGCCTCGATGGCTTCGTTTTGCCCCACGATCCGCTGGTGCAGCACCTCTTCCATTTGGAGCAATCGCTCGGATTCTTCTTGGGCAATCTGCATCACCGGGACCCCGGTCCACATCGCGACGACCTCGGCGATGTCATCGGCAGTGACCCGCGGGCTGTCTTCACTCCGCTCCCAGCCCGCCCGCAGTTGAGTGAGTTTCTCTTCGAGCTCGTCCGAGTGCTGCATCAGTTCCTGGGCATCGTCGTAGCGGGCCTCTTCGATCGCCAGGGCATGGGCTTCGCGGGTCTCCCGCAATTGCAGCAGAGTCTCCTGCAGTGAGCGGGCCACCGGGCTCTTGTACATGCGCACCCGGGAGGCCGACTCATCGATCAGGTCAATCGCCTTGTCCGGGAGAAAACGACCGGTCACGTAGCGGGAGGATAGGTGGGTGGCGGCCTCTAACGCCTCGTCAGTGATCACCAGCTTGTGGTGATTCTCATAGGGCGTCCGCACCCCGCGCAGGATTTCGATCGTTTCCTCGATGGTTGGTTCGTCGACGTACACCGGCTGAAACCGGCGCTCCAGCGCAGAGTCGCTTTCAATGTACTTGCGGTACTCATCGAGGGTCGTCGCCCCGATCACTTGCAGCTCGCCACGCGAAAGCGCCGGCTTCAGGATATTGGCTGCGTCCACCGAGGACCCCGCCGAGCCGGCGCCGACCAGCATGTGAACTTCATCTATGAATAAAATGGCACCCGAGGACTTCAGCTCGTCTATCACTCGCTTGAGCCGCTCTTCGAATTGGCCGCGATACATGGTGCCTGCCACCAACGAGCCCACATCCAATTGCAGCACCCGCTTGCCGAGCAGCGGTTCGGGGGTCTCCCCGGCCACAATCCGTTGAGCTAAACCCTCGACGATCGCGGTCTTGCCGACGCCCGGTTCGCCGATTAGGGCCGGGTTGTTCTTGGTCCGGCGGGCCAGGATCTGGATCACCCGCTCGATTTCCATTTGCCGCCCGATCACCGGGTCGAGCTTGCTTTCTTCGGCCATCCCGGTGAGGTCAGTCGCCAGCTGATCAACCAGAGGCGTCTTGACCTGCTGCTCTTTTCGTTCTCGACCGGCGGCCTGGGTGACTCGGCGAATGGGTGCTTCCTGCAGCACGCGGCGGGTCTCCCGCCGGATCTGCTCGGGGCTGGTCCCTAATCGGCGCAGCACGTCCATCCCCACGCCTTCGTTCTGGCGGATCATGCCCAGCAGCAGATGTTCGGTGCCGATGTAATGGTGCCCCATCCGGCGGGCTTCTTCAATAGCCATCTGGAGCACTTGCTCGGTACCCGGAGCCAGCTCAATCCGGCTGCCTGCGTTACGGCCGACCCCGGTCAGCCGTTCGACCATGTCCTTAACTCGGGCTGGGTCCAGTCCCAGGTTGCGCAGCACCCGGCCGGCGACGCCCCCTTCCTCCCGGATCAGCCCAAGGAGCAGGTGCTCTGTTCCAATGTAGTTGTGATGCAGCCGCTCAGCTTCTTCGTGCGCTAGGCTGAGCACCCGGCGGGCCCGCTGGGTGAAGCGCTCCATCTTGTCGGCCACGTGCTGTTTTCTCCTAGACGTTCCCGGTTGATCGCATTCTACCAAAGAGTCCCTTTCGGCACTCTCAGGAGCTAGTTCCTATCCGGACGAAACTCCTGTTCGCCCTCGGCGGCGATCTGCTCACCTTGCTTGGCCGCGACTTCCTGGACAGGTTCGTCCTCCAGGCCGGCCAATTCAGCCTCGGCTTCCAGTTCGGCGTCGAAATCCATGACGGGCTCTTCTTCCCTTTGACCCTGGACTGCCGACGCCCAATCCAGCTCGACGTACTCGGCCGAGTCCACCCGCCGCAAGCTCAGCCCGATTCGACGGCGTTCCGGCTCCACCCGCAGCACCCGCAGGGTCAAATCCTGACCCTCCTGCACCGCCTCGCTGGGGTGCATGATTCGTTGATCGGACAGCTCCGAGATATGAACCAATCCCTCGATCCCGTAATCTTCGAGGCCGGCCAGGCTGGCGAAAGCGCCGAACTTCGTCAGCTTGGTGATCTTGCCTTGCACTAGCTTTCCCTCCCCGTACATCTCCCGGATCAACTCCCAGGGGTTGGCCTCCAACTCACGAATCGATAGGCTGATGCGATTTCGCTCAGGATCCACGGCGAGGACTTTAACTTTGACTTCATCGCCGATCTTGAGCACTTCCCGTGGGTTGTTTACCCGTTTCCAAGAAATTTCCGAAACGTGCACGAGACCATCCGCTCCGCCGATATCTACAAAGGCGCCAAAATCGGCCAGACTGATAATGTGGCCGGTACGCACCTCGCCCACCGTCAACTCTGAGATCAAGCGTTCCTTGAGGGCCTCCCGCGCCTCGCGGGTCGCCGAGCGCTCGGAGAGGATCAACCGGTTTCGCCGTCGATCCACTTCGATCACTTTGCTGACGATCTGCTCGCCAATCATCTGGCCCCAGCGCTGGTCCGGGGTTTCTCCCTCTGCCCGCCGTCTGCGCGGCAGGCTGACCTGGGAGGCGGGCATGAAGCCCCGCAGCCGACCCAAATTCACGATCAGCCCCCCCTTGTTAAACCCGGAGACTTCTCCCTCGAAAATGGCCTTGCTGCTCAACAGCTCCTCGGCCGTCAGCCAATCCCGTTCCTCATCCGCTCGAGCCAGCGAAAGCTCTGGCGCATTGCCGCCGCCTGAGCGCAGCACATACACGTTTATCTCCTGCCCGACCCCCAGCATGGCCCGCTGATCCGCGCTGAGCTGCTCCAGTTCCCTGGCCGAGATCACGCCCTCGGATTTCGCCCCGATGTCCACCAGCACGTCGGTCTCGGTGATCCTGGCGATCGTCCCAGTCCGGATTTCGCCGCGCCGGGGCGCTTCCAGCTCGTAATCGTTGGATTCGAGCAGGGCATCCATCGGGTGGACCGGAGACTGCTCCACCGGATTCGCTCCTGCGGCTCCTTTCTGTTCAGCGTCCTGCATCATTGCTCAACGGCATCCAGACGGTCGATTATAAAGGCTAGGAATGAGCTTTGGCAACCAATCCCGATTCTCGAGGGGGTATAATGCCGCGCGGCCAAGTCCAAACGGCCAAGAAACAAGCTAGCTGTGGCGCCGGTTTACCCCTTTAGTGCCATTGTCGGACAAGAGCGCATGCTCCGGGCGCTCATCTTGAACGCCGTCAACCCGCGGATCGGCGGAGTGCTGATCCGAGGCGAGCGGGGGACTGCCAAATCCACCGCCGCCCGGGCACTGGCCGCTTTGCTCCCCGAAGTGAAGGTTGTGGCGGATTGCCGCTTCCGATGCGACCCCGACCAGCCGATGACTTGGTGCACGGAGTGCCGGGAACGGGCCGCGGCAGGCGAGCGGCTTCCAATGGCCGTGTTCCGCACCCCGTTTGTCGATCTGCCGGTCTCCGCCACCGAGGACCGGGTGGTGGGCACACTGGATATCGAACGAGCCATCAAGGAAGGAGAGCGGCACTTCGAGCCGGGCGTGCTCGCCTCGGCCAACCGGGGGTTGCTCTATATCGACGAGGTCAATCTGCTGGACGACCACGTGGTGGACCTGCTGCTGGACTCGGCCGCCCTGGGGATGAACATCGTTGAGCGCGAAGGGATCTCATTCACCCACCCCTCCCGCTACATCCTGGTCGGCACGATGAATCCGGAGGAAGGCGACCTGCGTCCGCAGCTGCTGGACCGCTTCGCGCTCTCGGTCGATATCCGTGGTCTGGCCGACCCGCGGGATCGGGTGGCAATTATGGAGCGCAACCTGGCGTTCGAGACCGATCCGGAAGGGTTCCGGGACGAATGGATGGAAAAGGAACTCGCGCTATCCGGCAAGATCGAAGCCGGCCGCAGCCTGGTGGACTCGGTTACTTACGCGGGCAGAGATCTGCATGCCATCGCTGCCTTGACCTCCTCCCTGCGGGTCGACGGGCACCGGGCCGACCTGGTCATCTTGAAGGCGGCCAAGGCCCACGCTGGCTTTGAGGGTCGGAGCGCGATCGAGGAGACCGACATTGCCCGCGCCGCCGAACTGGCCCTCCCCCATCGCCTGCGGCGAGGACCCTTCCAGCAAGCGGAATTCAAACTGGCCGACCTGGAAGAGCGGCTCGAGCAGATCCGGGCTGAAGGCCTGCCCGCCGAGCCGGAGCCGAAGGAAGAGCAGGAGCAGCCCCGAAAAAAAGTCGGCGCCCGGGCGTAGCCCGCGACACCGAACAGCACACCAAAGACCTCGGCCAGACCAAGCCGGTTGAGCAGACCGTCGTCGACTCGCTGCAGGCCCGCTGGTGGGAAGGCGGCGACAAGGTCAGAATCGGCGACTCCTTCATTCCCCGCCGCCTCGAAAACCCAATCGATCGATTGACCCGCAAGCAGAGCGGGCGCCGGACCCAGACCCGTTCCGAGCGGAAGCGCGGCCGCTACATCTCTGCTCGGCCGGTCACCGAGTCAACCACCGACATTGCTTTCGACGCGACCATCCGAGCCGCGGCCCCACACCAAAAACGCAGGGCCGAGCAACGCAAGCAGGTCGCCTTCGCGATCCAGCCCACCGACTTGCAGCGGAAGGTCCGGGTGCGTAAGGCGGCCAATCTGATCCTCTTCGTCGTCGACGCTTCCTGGTCGATGGCGGTCGCCGAACGTATGTCGGCCACCAAGGGAGCGATATTGTCGCTGCTGACCGATGCTTACCAGCGGCGCGACCGGGTGGGCCTGGTGGTCTTTCAGAAGGACCGCGCCCTCACGGTCCTTCCCCCGACCAACTCGATTCAGCTCGCCCATCGGGCACTCGCCGACATCCCGGTCGGCGGCAAGACGCCGCTCTCGGCCGGGCTCAGCTTGGCGCTGGAGGTCTTCGAGCGCGAACGGCTGAGTCATCCAGAGGTATTGCCGCTGATGATCCTGCTCACGGACGGCGCAGGAAATGTGTCTATGGGGGATTTGTCGCCTCAAGAGGAGGCCCTACTGATTGCCGACCGTTTCAATGAAAACGAGATCCGCTCGGTGGTGATCAACATGGAGCATGCTGCGTTCGACCAGGGCCTGGCTCATACCCTCGCCGATCGGCTGGACGCGCCATGCTACTCGCTGCAACAACTCAAGGCAGAGCACCTTTACCGCACCGTTCGGCAGGAAATAGACGGCGCCCACGAGTAGTCCGTCAGACTCGGCGGCAGCGCCCTGGTGATGCGGCGGTCGCTATGAACGCCCGGCCCGTTCCCTGCCCAATTTGCTGCGCAGCCGTCGGAGGCGGTGATCGATTTCCGCTTCTGCCTGGCGCCGCCGCCAGTCCGCCGGACGGCGCGCCAACGAGGCTCGCCCTCGCTCCGCCCAGTCCAGCGCCTGCTGATAGGATCCGGCTTCCCACTCAAAGTACTTCGACAGTTCGAGGCAGGGCGTCGGATCGTCCGGCGCCAACTTGTGCCAGGTTTGCCAGGCAGCCAGCGCTTGCTTGCGCTGCCCTGCCCGCTTAAGATGCCCGGTGTAGCGCCGAAGCGCCTCGGCCCTCAGCCCCACCTTGCCGGGTCTTTCCACCACAGTCCGATAAGCGGCCTCGGCCGCGCCTGATCGACCGGAGGCCTGATGCCAACGGGCGACGGCCAGCGCCTCCTCGCCCGATAACTCCCCCGGGTCCGGCCGCCGATAGCGATCCAGGACTCCCGACGCTAAACCAACCAGCGAGAGAATGTCGACCGAGTTATGGTAGATCACGCGTCGCATGTCGGAGGCGTCACCCGTCCGGAGATAGTCCAGGTACATCCCTGGGATTAGCTCGCCGGGCACATCCTCCTCGGCGCGGGTCAGCTCCAAGACATGCCGTTCGAGGGTCCCCAGGCGGCAGTCTTCGAGGCTTCTGCGCCACAACCGGCGGGACGGGTACAGTAAGTCGAAGTGCGGCCACTGGTTCAGCCGCCAACGCTCACGCAGGGCGATCGTTGAACGCGCCTCCAGAAGCGGCAAGTCGAATGCCCGCCCGTTGAAGCTCACAATGCCTTCCATCTGCTCTAGCTCCTGCTTGAGCAGGCGCAGCATTGCCGCTTCTTCCTTCGGGTCCCGCAGGAAATACTGGCGCAGCCGGAAGGCGGCAGGTTGGAAGGTCCCGATCCCGATCAAGAATCCCAGCGTGCCTGCTCCGCCTACCAGGCCGGTCGTCTCCAGATCGACGAAGGCCATGCCTGCCAGCTGGGTCGTACGCAGCTTGCGGTCTCCGGCCACATCGGCCGCCAGGGCCGGCTCGAACGCAAGCAGGTCCCGCAAGGCGACCCGGCCATGCCGGTGGTTGAGCGGAAAGCGGCTCTCGAGTCGGTAAACGGGACCTAAAGGGGTCTCTACCACTTCCCCCGGAGGCAGCCCGGAGGGCTTCGAGCGCTCCGCCCGCGGGGCCTTGGCCGGCGTCCGTTGTCGGCTGCCCCGCCGCTCCAGTCGCTCGAGGCGGCGCCTCAGGTTTCGGTCCATCTTCGTTGAATTCGCCTTTGGCCCTGGTTGGGATTGCGCCGAAAGTCACCCAGCCGGAATGACGTTTTGCAATTCCGGCCGGCTCATTTCAGGGGCTATTATAGGACGGGAGACAGAATCTTTACGCTCACCGCTGTCTCCTCCTTTGGCGAAGGCCTCCACCGGGTTGTCCCTCACCGCACCGGTGGAGGCAATTTTTGACTACGGCCCTTCGCTAATCGGGAGTACGATCGTGAAGGTTGTCCCCTGGCCGGCAACCGAGTCCACCCAGATCCGACCGTCGTGATTGTCGACAATTGACTTCACGATCGATAGTCCAAGGCCGGTCCCCGGCAGATCTTGCGGCACGTTGCTGCCCCGAAAGAACTTGTCAAACAGGTAAGGCTGATCGGCCGGCGGCACTCCGGGTCCGCTGTCATGCACTCGTAGGATGATCTGGTCGCCTTCTGAGTTTGCCTCGATCCGGACTTGTCCGCCCGGCGGGGTGTATTTGATGGCATTGTCCAGCAGGTTGCCGATCATCTGCCGCAGCCGGATCGGGGCCCCCATCACCAGCGGCAGGTCATCCGGGAGATCGGATTGCAGCTGGAGGCCCTTGTTGCTGGCACTCCCCCGAATGCTTTCCAGCGCGTAGCGGGCCAACACCGAAACCGGTGTCTTCTCTTTGGCCGTGTCGAGCCCGGCCTCGATCCGGCCCAAATCGAGCAGGTTGCTCACCAGGTCGGTGATTTGCCCGACGCTGAGTTGCACCCGGCGAATGAACTCCGCCTGCTGCGCATTCAACTGCCCAGCTCGCTGGATCAGCTCGATATAGCCCAGAATGGCCGTAAGCGGCGAGCGCAGGTCATGCGAGACAGCCGTGACGAAGTCGGACTTGATCCGATCCAGTTCCTTGAGATGGGTGATATCCTGCATGACGATCGCCTGGCCGATGCCTTCGATCGGAGTTCGCTGGGCACTGAAAACCCGGCCATCGCCCAACTCCACCTCTTCTCGCTTGGGGACCTTGCCCGAGATTCGAAGCATCGAGAGCAGCTTCGGCTCCTTGATGATGTCCGACACCGGGCGTCCCGGCCACTCTCCGTCGACTCCGAAAGCCTCCCGGGCCGAGCGGTTCATGATCAGCAGCCGATTCTCCGGGTCTACCACGATCACCCCGTTTTCGACTCGGGCCAGAATGGTTTCCATCTTGCGGCGCTGCGCTTCGCTGCTGCTGAATAGGCGGGCGTTTTCAATGGCAATTGCGGCGTAGTCCGCCATCGCCACCATGATCGAGACATCCTGGCGAGTGAGGCTTGCGCCGGCCTGGCGATTGTCTACGCCCAGTACTCCGATGGTCCGGCCGCGGACCCGCAGCGGTACGTAGATCAAGGAATGCACCAGGTAAGCAGTCTTGATCTTCTGCGGGGTCCGCTCGTCCAGCAGCACCGGTTCGCCGCTCTCGAGCACTTGGCCGGCCAACGAGTCATCGACTGGCAGGCGGAAAGCGCGGGCGAACTCATCATCGAAGTTCTTTGAGGCCCGCATGTACAGGTCGCCGGTGTCATTATCAATCAGCAGCAGGCTGCCTTCTTCGGCTCCGGTGAGCCGCACGGCCGCCTCGACCACCGCAGTCAGCACGTCGCTGTGGTCCAACAGGGCCGTTAACGTGCGCCCTACCAGGGTAAGTGCCTCTAACTCTCTCAGGCGCCGCTGCAGATCGTCGGTGGCGGACTCGGGTTCGCTTTGGGATTGGGCCGGCGCTTGCCAGGGCCGTTGCCGCGCCAGCGCCCGACCAACCGCTGCGAGCAACAGCTCTGCTTCGAAGGGTAGGGTCAAAAAGTCCGAGGCTCCGGCCCGCATCGCTTCCAAAACAAGGCCCTCCGCGCTTTCCATCGAGATCAGGATCACCGGCGGATGGGCCGGTTCGGCGCACAACCGGCGGGCCAATTCCAGCCCCGAGGGGCCCGGCAGTTGGTAGTCGACCACAACCAGGTCCGGATGGAGCTCCTTAGCCAGGGTTAAGGCGGATTTACCGTCCTCGACTGCCCGAACCGAATAGCCGGCCGGGACCAGCACCCTCCGCTCCAAGAACTGGCGGATGTCCGGATCGTCGTCGACGAGCAGGATCAGCGGTTGGCTCATTTCGCGAGGGACTCACGGGCCCGGGCGGCCGGGTTCGACCGTAGGCTATCCATGGGAGTGCAACTATCCTGCCAGCGCCAGAATCCTAGCACCCCCATTATCGGGCCAGAATGGTACTCGTGTTTTAGGAAAGGGATCGGGCTCAGTTGGAAGAAGGAGCCGCCTGGAGATGCGGCATGTCGTCCAGTTCCTTGAGCAGTGTCTGCAAGTCGATTGTCAGCACCTGCAGCCGTTTGCGCTGAGAGGGATTCTCAGAGCTCTCCAGCAGGCCGGGAAGCTGCTGATGCAGTCCCTGTAAGGTCTTGCGCACCCGCTCTACCCAGGCCACCTGGTCTTGCAGGCCGGTCCGAGTCTCGTCTACGACCTCCTGCAGCTGCTCTGCCCGACCGGTCAGCGCCTGGAACAGCCGGGCGTTGACCAGGGATATGGAAGCGTAGTCGGCGACCGCCTCCAACATTCGCTGGTTCGGCTCACTGAAGGGCTTGGCCTGCTCCCGCGCCACCGTGATCACTCCGATGGCTTGACCTCGGGCTTTGATGGGGACCACCAGGGCAGCCTTAGCGAAGCGGGCGATCTTGAACTGCTCCAGCCCTTCGGAGTGGATACTCAGACTCTCCGCAGAGAGCATCACCAGCGAACTCACTCCGTCATCCCAGGGCTGATGCAGCTTGCCGGCCAACGCGCGGGGCATTCCGCGCTGGGCCCGTAGAAAGAGCTGGCCGCGGTCATCGTCCAATAGCAGCACCCAGCCCATATCGGCGTTGGTGACATTCAGACTGCTCTGCATCAGCTTGTCAAACAGTTCCCGCTGATTGGTGATCAAGGTTACCGCCTTGCCGATTCCATAGATCGTGGTCAGTTCTCGAACCCGCTGCTCGAGCTGTCGAGCGCTGTCCGCCAGTTGGATGGCCAGTTGCTCGCTTTCGTGCCCGAGCCGGACCTCTTTCAGGGCCCGCTCAATGGCGGCCAGCACCTCCGCCTCCCGCAGTGGCTTGACCAAGTAGTCACGCGCCCCCAGCCGAAAGGCCTGAATGGCGTCAGACTCCCGACCCGCCTCGGCAGTGACCAGCACCGGGACTTCTATCCCCTGCGACCGAAGCGCGACCAGCAGGTCCTTGCCGCTCAACCCGGGGAGATCCAGACTGGCCACGATCAGGTCGGGGGCGGATCCGACGGCCTGCTGGATGGCCTCCCCCGCGTTATCGGCGGTGGTTACCCGAAATCCCAGCGGCTCGAGCACCTGCCGGGAGAGCAGGTCCAGCACATCGGGGTCTTCGTCGACGATCAGGACCTGCTCGGGCCGGGCAGCGCTGCTCATTCTGCGAATGATAGCACGGTTCATTTTCCCCCCGGCTGCGATAAGAGTTCCATTAGATCGGCCAGCTCGGCTTGACTTGGCTTTCCGCGGCAATTTAGAATCGAACCAATGGAGTACAAGGACTACTATCAGATCCTGGGCGTCGGCCGCCAGGCAGACGAGAAGGAGATCAAACGCGTCTACCGCCAGTTGGCCCTCAAATATCACCCGGACAAGAATCCCGATTCCGAGGATAAGTTCAAAGAGATCAACGAGGCCTATCAAGTCCTGGGCGATCCGGAGAAACGAGCAAAGTACGATCGATTGGGGAGTTCTTACCGGGCCTGGGAGCGATCCGGCGGCCCGGGAGGTTTCGACTGGTCGCAGTGGGTCGGCGGCAGACCGGGGGGCGCCCAGGTCGAGATGGACGACCTGTTCGGCGGAGGATTCTCGGATTTTTTCAACGGCGTCTTTGGAATAGGGGGCCAGCGACCGCGGCGCGGCCGCGACCTGGAACAGCCGATTGCGATTTCCTTAGCCGAAGCCTATCGAGGAACGACCCGCACCTACCAGCGCAACGGACGGCGCCTGGAGGTCGAAATCCCGGCGGGGGCCCGCAGCGGGACCCGGATTCGGTTGTCCGGGGCGGGCGAAGGTGACCCGGGAAGAACGGGCGACCTGTACCTGAAGGTTCAGGTGCTGGACGAACCGGGGGTCAAGCGGCGGGGAGACAATCTGCACCAGGAGTTCCTCGTGGACCTATACACCGCCGTCTTGGGTGGGGAAATCGAGCTTCAGACCTTTCAGGGTCCAGTGCTGCTCCGGGTTCCTCCGGGCAGCCAACCCGGCCAGACTTTTCGCCTGCGCGGGCGGGGAATGCCCAAGTTGGGCAAGCCGGGTCAGAACGGTGACCTGTTTGCCAAGCTTCAAATCTCGCTGCCGGCAGAGCTCAGCAACCAAGAACGAGCGCTCTTCGAGCAGCTCGCCGAGCTCCGTAAGCGAAGGACCTGATCAAAAACCATCGACAAGGAACCGAAAAAAATGGCTCGAGCCAAACTCACCCTTGCTGCACTGGCAGTCGCGTCCCTGGCCTGCAGCTTCTTCCCCTCCGCTAAGGTCGCCGCTCCAACCGCCCAGCCAGCGCCCCTGCCAACTGCCGCCGCGGTTGTGGAGGCACCCCCTGAGCTGCTGCTCGCTCCGGAAGGCTTGGTGGAGCTCTATGAACGGGTGAACCCCGGCGTCGTCACCATCTATGTCTTCGGACCGCCCCACCCTGCCAATATCCCTCTGGGGCAGGGCTCCGGCTTCGTGATCGATGAGCAGGGTCACATCGTGACCAATCAACACGTCGTTGAAGGGGCCGATGAGATCGAGGTCGACTTTGCTTCCGGGTTCAAGGCCTGGGCGACCCTGCTCGGCACCGACCCCGATTCGGATCTGGCGGTGCTGAGGGTTGACGTTCCCGCCGCTGAGCTGGTTCCGATCCCGTTAGGGGACTCGGATTCGGTAAGGGTGGGCCAGCAGGTGGTGGCCATTGGCAACCCGTTCGGCCTCTCGGGGACAATGACCGTGGGAGTGGTATCCGCGATCGGAAGGGTGCTGCAGTCCGAGCATCAGGCGCCCGGAGGGGGTGCTTTCAGCGCAGGCGATCTGATTCAGACCGACGCCGCGATCAATCCCGGCAATTCGGGCGGCCCACTGCTCAACTTGAGCGGTCAAGTGATCGGCATCAATCGGGCCATCACCACCGAGAGTTTCAGCTCCTCGGGCAGCGCGGTAAACTCCGGCGTCGGCTTCGCGGTTCCGGTCAACATCCTCCGCCGAGTCGCGCCCGCCATCATCCAGACCGGGAGCTATGACTATCCCTATCTCGGGATCACCAGCCTGGGGGACAGCAACCTGAACCTCCGGCAGCTCGAGCTCCTGCAGCTGCCACCAGATACGGTCGGTGTTTATGTGACCTGCGTGGTGCGGGACGGGCCGGCCGAGAAGGCCGGACTGATCGGAGCCGGGGACTGCGGGGCCGCAGAGCAGCGGCCCGGCGGAGATGTGATCACCGCCATCGACGGCCAACCGGTTTTCAGTTTCAGCGACTTGATTTCTTATCTGGTGACGGAGGTCGGGGTCGGCGACCAGATCGTGCTGACTGTCCTGCGAGACGGGGTGCCGCTCGATCTCGCGCTGATCCTGGAGGCTCGCCCCTAAAGTAACCCTGCGCCTCAGCCCCCAAACTGATCCCGCTCGATTTCGAGCAGCGAGTTGGCCAGGATCTCCAGGTCGCGCTCAGCCGCAAAGGTGTCCGCCTCCAACCCCTGGAGGACGAGGCCGAGCCGCTCCTGCAAGCCGGCTACGGTCGAGGCTTCGCTCGGCCCGAGCTTGACCCCCAACTCGTCGAGCGCCACCGAAGTATTTTCCAGCGCGGCTTTGGCCGCGATCGGGTCTTCCTGGGCAATCCCGAGCTGGGCGCTGGTCACGTCCACCAGCACTCGCAGCAGGGCCAGCCTGCCCTCCGCTTGCTGCAACTCGACCTGCAGCATTTCATTCTCGCTGCGAACTCCGCTCAACTCCTCGACCTGGGCCTGGAGCTGATCCCGTTGCACTTCGACGGCGGCCAATCCCTGCTCCAGCGCGGCTTGTTGAGCGATTCGCGGTCGAACCTGACTGACCCAGGTCGCCGCCACACCCAGGCCAAAGATCACGACGACCGCGGCCAGCCAACGCAACGCCAGGCGCAGAAATCGGCCGAGTCGGCTCTCGGTCTTCGGCGCCGTCTCCGGCTCTCCGGGCTTGTCCAGCATCGGTTCGTCTTTGGTCTTATCCGGTGGAGCCATCCAATCTCCTCCTTAGCCTAGCTTCAACACTGGCCGCAGCCCCTCGACGCCTGTTCGAGATCTCGCTCAGCCACCACCCGGTTCAGCCAACAGCTTCCAGGCGATTTCGATGTCATCCGCCGCGATGAACGGCCGCGCGTTCAACTCGACCAGTGCAAAATCCAAACGTTCAAGGGCATCCCGGACATTCGCCTGCTGCGGCTGATCCGCGGCGAGCGGCTGCAACAGCTCTCGGGCCCGCTCCACCTCGGCGATCGCAGATCCAAGGTTGTTCTCTACCAGCCACAACCGGGCCCGCACCAAGGACAGCATCGCGCGAGTCAATTGCACCTCCCGCCGCAGTTGCTTCTCTTGAGCGCCCTCCTCAATCTGCTTGGTCAGGTCTGCCAGGCGGTCGCTCAGCGTTGCAAGCTGGCTGGTCATCCGATCCTGCGCCCGCCCTTGATCACGAAGCTGGGCCTGCAATTCGGCTATCAACCCCCCCTGCTCGTCAAGCCTGCTCTCCGTTACTGCCAGCTGCTCCCCGGCTTGCAGCCGAAGCTGGCCGAATTCGCCGCCTTCCGCCAGCTGGGCTTCCACTGCGGCGATCCGGGCGGAATTCTGCCGGGCGGGCTCGCCCAACCGGCGAATGCCGAGCGTCACCCCGAAATACGCTCCAGCACCGAGGACGACTCCGAGGAGCACCACGAGCGCGAGCCGCAGCAGGAGCTTCCCGACCCGCGCCACCAGCGAAGGTGCCGAGCGCTCGGGGCTGGTTGTGGTCGATTCAGCCTGAGCTGCGGTCATCCGGGATCCAGAGCCGCGGCGCCCGCGGCCGTTCCACAAAGGCTCGGACCAGCAGCAAGCCAAACAGAAAACCCCCGACATGCGCCCAGAACGCGATCCCGCCAAAATCGCCAATCGCCCCGAGCGAGAGTAGGCCCTGAGAGAGTTGCGATAGAAACCAGATGCCGATGAACACGATCGCCGGGACGTCGATAAACCAGGGCAGGAAGAAAAGCGGGATGAAGGTGGTCACCCGGGCCCGGGGAAAGAGGATGAAATAGGCGCCCAGCACCCCGGCGATCGCCCCGCTGGCCCCCACGGTAGGAATATTGGAGTTCGGACTGAAGGCAGTATGGACCAGCCCGGCGACCACGCCGGCAATCAGATAGAAAGCCAGGTAGCGGCCGGATCCCATCTGGTCTTCGACGTTATCGCCGAAGATGA
>JAHFAU010000027.1 GCA_023250385.1 Anaerolineales bacterium | reverse complement strand
TAAGCGAGGTTCCTGAAGCTATCCGGTATGTAGAAGAAAAACACGCCCAAGGAAAAGTAGTAATAACTTTGGAAAGTAACAACAAAACCTAACAACGCGCTGCACCCGACTTTGCCGGGCTGCGCTTCGCAAAGCAGGTGAGCGCGCACATTAGATTGCTGTCCGCATATTGCGAAGCAAAATATGAAAAGGATGATGAAACAGGCAACTGCCGAGGCCATTTATTCACAGAATTCCGAAGCCAACGAACTCTTCTTGAAGGGGCGCGAGTATTTCAACAAGAGCGATCCGCGCACCGACGGAACGCTGGCTAATGCACGCAAAGCCATCAAGCTTTATGAGCAAGCAGCGAAGGCGGACCCGGGGTTTGCGCTCGCCTTTGTAGAACTGTCTCAGGCTTGGGTGGCTCTTGGTTATTCGGACCCTGATGGAATGACCAATAAACAACTACTTCCCCACGCCAAAGCCGCCGCGCTGAAGGCTGTTGCGCTGGATAAGAAAATGACCGACGCCCACCTTGCGCTGGCAGGGCTCTATTGCAGTATCGAGTACGATTGGGAAAAGGCAGAACGCGAGTACAAGCTGGCAGTCCAACTCGCTCCAAACAATGCGACTGCTCACGGAAGCTACGCCGCGTATCTCGGTTCGATGGGACGCTTTGATGAAGCGCTCGGCGAAGCGAAGAGGGCAGACGAGCTAGTGCCGTCTCGCGCAACCGACTTTGTTCTCGCCAGAATTTACTACTCGATGCACCGCTACGACGAAGCAGCGGAATACAGCAAGCTGTCGCTGAAGAGAGAGGAAAATCTACTTGGTCATTTTCTCTTGGGATTCGTATATGTGGCGCAACAAAAACACGACGAAGCAATCGCCGAATTCAAAAGAGCCGTGGGCTTTGGTAACAATGCTGGCGCGTTAGCCGCACTCGCTTATGCGTATGCGATGGATGGCAAGAAAGGCGAGGCGCTGAAAATGCTCGACGAGCTGAGGACAAGTCACAAGGGAGCGAAGATTGTGCCTTATCGCATAGCCGCCGTCTATCTGGCTCTCGGCGATAGAGACCAAGCTATCGAATGGCTCAAGAAAGATCATGAAGTGAAGGATAACTGGATGAATCAGCTGAAGGTTGATCCCGTGATGGACCCGCTTCGTTCCGACCCACGCTTTCAAGTTTTGCTGCGTAAAATGAAATTCAAAGAATAGGGTGCCTTCCCCACGAAGGAGTCTTCACTCGACCGCCGAGCGGGTGAAGCGAACCGTTATTCAGGCAATTTCCTAGGCATGTAGTGCCGGAAGGATTTGCGAGGGAGAGGAGTTCAATGTGCTCCGTTGGCCAGTCTGGATAGGCATTGTATGCGATGACCTTCAGTCGCAGAGGCACTTCTATCGGGATGTCCTAGGCTTAAACGAGGTACGCTCAGGAGAAGACTTCGTGTGGTTCGACTTCGATGGAAAGCTCCTGGAGTTACTTCCAAAGTCCCCACTCCCCCAGTACGACCGCTGCCGGGTGTCCTTCGCTTTCGAAGTCGATGACATACACTCGGCGCGAGCCGAACTTATTGATCGAGGGGTTGAGCCGGTCACGGAGGTTGAGGGAGGCCCGGAGTCGCTCCAATACTGGGCTTACTTCAAGGATGAGGAAGGGAACCTCTTTGAGCTCGTCCAGCGATTGAGTTGATGGCTCAAACATTCTGCGGTGCGGCATAACTAACGGCTGCACCCGACCTTCGGCGGGTGAGCCGCCAGACCGTTAGGCGTCGCTACGCACTCTCCGATGACCATGCCAAACCAACACAACTGAAAGGAACACACTTCATGCTGGACACACCACATATCACTCAGACCGCAACTCAACTGACCGCTGTCATTCATCTCACGATTCCGCGTGAGGAGATTCAGAGTGTCATGGGGCCTGGCATTAGCGAGCTGATGGCTACCATTGCCGCTCAGAGCATCACGCCCACCGGCCCGTGGTTCACTCACCACCTTAAGATGGCCCCAGACACTTGGGATTTCGAGATTAGTGTGCCCGTCAGCGCGCCGGTAGTCGCAGCAGGTCGAGTCAAGCCGAGCCAGTGGCCTGCCATGAAGGCGGCACGGACCGTTTACCACGGGCCTTACGAGGGTCTCGCTGACGCTTGGCCCGAGTTCCTGGACTGGATTGCAGCCAACGGGCACACGCCAGCCTCGGACTTCTACGAGTGTTACCTTGCGGGACCGGAGTCGAATCCCGACCCAGCCAACTGGCGCACAGAGTTCACCAAGCCATTGACTAGCTAAGGCCAGCACTCGCGATAACGCGCAATGCGAAAACCGATGACCGCGCCGCCTCACCCTTCCATCGAGCGGCCGCCTTCCGGCCTGCGGCCTCCAGTCGCCGCTCATGTCAAACGTTAGCCCGCTTCCCGGCTTGTCTGGGCTAAGCCATCGACAGTGATATCACGTGGTTCACGGATCCGAGTTGCGCTCCATGGCGTACGAGCAATGTTTCATCGACCCCATCCTCCCAAGGAGGCGCACAAGGCGATGGTGCGATCAATCCGTAGGCTCCTGAAGGAAGCAGGAGTAGAGCCAAATGGAATATAAGGGCTATGTGGCGCTAGTCGAGTTTGATAAGGACTTTCAGGTCTCGGTGGATGACTATCTCGAGTTCTGTCGGGAACGAAATGAGGAGCCAGACAAGCCATTTTCGGGCAGGATACTGGTGCGAGTTGACCCGGAATTGCACCGAGAGATCTATCTCAGTTCGAGGGCGGAAGACAAGAGTCTCAACACATGGATTGCCGAAAGGCTCGACGCAGCGGTTGCCCGATCGGAACGTAACCAGAGAAAGAAGGAAGCAGGCTGACCCCTCAAAGATTCTGTAGGCTGGTCGTCCTGGTACTCTTGCGGGCAGCCTGCGCTCCCACGTCGCTTCCCGCCTCGCCTACTTATGCCCCGGGTCCAACGGCAAGCCCGGTGGCGCAACTTTCCATCACGCCCTCTGTCGCCGCGCCACCGACGATCGACGAGGGTGCTAGCGATGCTGAATGGCATCTCGCTGAAGGTAATATTTGGGTGGCAACTGGCACGCCACCGGCATGCCCGGAACCACTAGTGTTGGCCACGCCGGTCGATATCTCCTTGGTCACCTCGGTCCTGTACCCGGGCCAGCCGCGCGGCGATGCCTATAAACCGCACGGTGGTTTTCGTTTCGATAACCAGCCGAACAATAACATCACCGTCACTGTTCCACTGGACGCCATGATTCGCCGCGGTTCACGCGCATTTCGAAACGGCGAAAACCAATATGCGTTTGAATTCATCGCTCCGTGTGGGATTTTCTATACTTTTGGCCATATGCTTGAGCTGAGCCCTAAATACCTGGCGATCGCGAACAGCCTGCCGCTGATCGGCGACTTTGCTGAACAGCAGTTTTTCGATGTCGTTCCGCCTGTAGCCGCATCACAAGGAGAAATTATTGCCACAGGTGTTGGGTTTGTGAAAAATAATAATGTTTTTGTGGAGTGGGCAGTGCTGGATCTGCGCCACAAAAACGGATTTTCCATCCGCCCGGAATGGGCTGCGGAGTTTGGTTCTGGTTTTGACGAGTATGCGGTCTGCTGGCTCGAAATGCTGCCAGCAGAGGACACGGCGCGTTTGAAAGCCCTACCCGGCGGAGACCATGAGTACGGCAAACTAAGCGATTACTGTCATTGACCTAACGATTGTGCAACAGTCGCCGAAAGATGGGACCTCGGCGAGGATCCCAAGAAATTGAACAGTGGATCGGCCGATTCGAGCTATGCATGCTGTCTGCGGGCGTAGCAGTAGTGGCATCGGTCCCGTTAGAACGTACGTTCTATTCTAGCGCGGGAGATCCAAGATGTTAATGCCCGCAGATTCCGACCGCACCTGGCGCGCCGGTCCGTGACCCTACCATCGCTGAATCCAACGCCTTCTATTGACAATTGGCCAATCTGGTAGAAACTAATCGCTGAACAAATGCAACTTCGTCCGCGGACGCCGGAAACCCTTGCACGAGGCGACGGCCTGTCTCTGCGAGGGTCTCTTCTTTTGAGGGAGCAAGTTCAGTGAGCCGAAAGAGGAACCGCATTCTAGGTCTGTAGATGACCAATCGCCTCCCCGCCCTCGCTGCAAGCCTACTTTGCGGGGTGTTCTTGCTCGGCTGCGCGCAACGAGTGGACCAGTTGGTGGTGCTGGACTGGGCCGGATACGAACTGCCGGAATTCTGGGCGCCCTTCGCCGACGCCCACCCCGACGTCACGGTCGACTACAGCTTCTTCGCCGAGGACGCCGAGGCCTACGCCAAACTCCAGACCGGGTTCGAGGCCGACATCGTGCATCCCTGCAGCAGCTGGTGGGGCTTGTACGTCGAGAACGACCTGGTCCAACCGATCGACACCGCGAAACTCAGCAACTGGTCTGGAGTCCACGCTGAACTGGCCCAGATGGGATCGTTCGACGGGGTTCAGTACTTCATCCCCTGGGACTGGGCGTACGAGTCGATTCTGGTCCGCACCGACAAAGTCGCTGAAGTGCCCGACTCTTGGGCCGACCTTTGGAATCCGCAGTATGCTGGCCACGTTGCCCTTTGGGACTCCGGGGAAGCTAATTTCGCCATGACCGCCCTCTCGCTGGGGATCGATCCGTGGACGGCCACCCCCGAACAGAGCGCCCAGGTGCAGGAGCGGCTGGTCGAGATCAAGCCAAATCTACTGACCTATTGGGTGGACTACGCCGAGATGGCGCAGATGATCTCCTCGGGCGATCTGTGGCTGGCCTCCAACGCCTGGCCAGACGCCTACGGCCTGCTGCTCGACGAAGGTGTGCCGGTCGAGTACATCCAGCCGATCGAAGGCCGGCTCGGTTGGGTTTGCGGCTATGGAATCGCCAAGGGGGCCAAGGATGTCGAGCTGGCCCACGAGTTCCTCAACGCGCTGCTCGCCCCTGAGTCGATGGCCTTCCTCACCAACCAGTACTACTATGGCGCCGCGAACGCCGATTCGATCCCGCTGGCGGATCCGTATGTCATCGAGTTGCTCAGCCTGGATGATCCGGCCATCCTGAAGCAGACCATCTTCTATCAGACCCTTACCGACGCGCAACGCCAATTCATGACCAGCATGTGGGACGAGGTCAAGGCCGCGCCCTGATCATCGCCGGGGGATGTCGACCCGCTCGGAAGCCTTGCTCGCCCGACCGGCCGCCCAACTGGAAGTCCGCCAGCGGATAACAGTCCTCCTCACTCCGCCCGGCCTCTGGCTCCTGCTTTTCTTTGTCATCCCGCTTGGCGTCATGGCGCTGTTCAGCTTTCGGGCGGCCAGCTTCGGCGCCCAGCGGCAGGTCTTCACTCTCGAGCACTATCAGCGGTTCCTTGCCGACACGTCGGCCCAGCGTCTGCTCTGGCGCTCGCTGCTCATCGCGCTAGAAACATCGCTGATCTGCGTAGTTCTGGCGTTCCCCCTGGCCTACTTCCTCTCGTTTCGGGCCGGGCCCAGCCGGCTCATGCTCTTGACCATCCTGGTCATCCCTTCCTGGACCAGCTTCTTGCTGCGGATTCTGGCCTGGAAAGTTCTGCTGGGCTCATCGGGAATCTTCAACAGCCTGCTGCTCTCGCTTGGCTGGATTGAAGAGGCGGCTCCAATCCTGCTCTTCAGCCGCGGGGCAGTCATCATCACCCTGGTCTACATCTGGGTACCGTTCGTCGCGCTGCCGATTTTCGCCGGCCTGGAGCGGATCAATCGCCATCTGCTGGAGGCGGCCGAAGACCTTGGATCTCGGCCCTGGCAGATCTTCCTGGAGGTCATACTCCCGCTCAGCCTGCCGGGCGTGTTGGCCGGCTTCCTGTCGGTCTTCATCCCCACCGTTGGTGAGTACGTGACTCCGCTGCTGGTCGGAGGAGTCGACGGGATCATGTACGGAAACTTGGTGCAGGATCAGTTCGCCCGTGCCCTCAACTGGCCGCTCGGGTCGGTCATGAGCCTGGTCATGATGCTGGTGGTGCTCGTGCTCACCTTTGGTCTCGGTCGCGGTGTGAAGGTGACCGACCTTGCAGGCGTCTAGGGCTCGTCCGCTCGTTTCATTTGGCGGCCTGTACTTCGGGCTGGCGGCGGCCTTTCTCTATCTGCCGATCCTGCTGCTAATCCTCTTTTCCTTCAACGACTCCCGCACGCTGGTCTTCCCGCTCCGCGAGTTCACGACACGCTGGTATGCGGAGCTGTTGCACTCGCCCGAACTGCTGCGCTCGCTGGGGAACAGCCTCTGGGTCGGCCTGCTGTCGTCGCTGGTGGCCACCCTGCTCGGCACGATGGCCGCCATCGCGATCGTTCGATTCCGATTCCGACTGCAGGGGCTGTTCATGGCAGTCTCGACGATCCCGCTGGTGATCCCTTCGGTTGTGTTGGGGGTAGCGCTCTTGCTAGTCTTCGCTCAATTCGGGGTCCCGCTGTCCTTGCTGGCCGTCGGGATTGGGCACACCATCCTGAATATCCCCTATGCGATGTTGATCGTGGCCGCCCGGCTGGCTGGATTCTCCAATCACCTCGAAGAGGCCGGCATGGACCTTGGCCTGACTTATTGGGGGACCCTGCTGCGGGTCACCCTTCCAATTTCGGCGCCTGCCCTGCTGGCCGCCTTCCTCTCCTCATTCACCACTTCGTTCGACGAATTCGCGGTGGCCTTCTTCCTGGTGGGCACCGAGGCCACCCTACCGGTCTATCTGTATTCCCAACTTCGCTTCCCCAGCCGGCTGCCATTGGTGGTCGCTCTGACCGCATTGGTCATGGTCACTTCGATTCTGATCGTCCTGGGCACCGAGTGGTTGCAGCGGCGCAGCCTTTCGACCCGCCGGAGGTCCGCATGAGTCAATTCTCGGTTGAGCTGCGCGGGGTCTGTAAAACCTTCCCCGAACGCGGCGAGCGGCAGGAGCTGGCCGCCGTGCAGGACCTCAACCTGCAGATCCGGGCCGGCGAGTTCTTCACGCTGTTGGGACCCAGCGGCTGCGGAAAATCAACCACCCTGCGGATGATCGCCGGGTTCGAGACCCCGACCGCCGGCCAAATCCGCATCCAGGACCAGGCAATGAATGCCGTTCCCGCCTACCGGCGCCCGGTCAACATGGTCTTTCAAGACTACGCCCTGTTTCCGCACCTTACCGTTGCTCAAAATGTTGAGTTTGGCCTCAAAGTGAAAGGGGTGCCGAAAGAGCAGCGGGATCCGGCCGTGAAGGAGGCCCTGGAGCTCGTGCAGCTGCCCGGGCATGGCGACCGCAAGCCGGAGGAGCTGTCCGGCGGCCAGCAGCAGCGGGTGGCGCTCGCCCGGGCCTTGATCAACCGCCCGGCGGTGCTGCTGCTCGACGAACCCTTAGGAGCGCTCGACCTCAAGCTGCGCAAGGCCATGCAGTTCGAGCTCAAGCAGATCCAGAGTCAGGTCGGGTGCACCTTTGTGTATGTCACTCACGACCAGGAAGAAGCCCTCAAGATGTCGGACCGGGTGGCGGTGATGAGTCAGGGCTGGCTGCTACAGGTTGGCAACCCCAGCAGCATCTACGAGAAGCCGGCTACTCGTTTCGTTGCCGATTTCATCGGGGAAACCAATTTCCTCTCGGCCAGAGTGCTCAAGGCCTCGAATGGATCGGTCCTGGTTGAAGCGGCCGGCCGAGAGATGCTCGCCCAGTGGTTGAATGGCCATGCCAAGGTTGGCGAGGACGTAACGCTCACCGTTCGACCCGAGCGGATCTCCTTGTTCACGGCGAACGGCGGTCACCGCAAAGGGCGGCTGCATGGAGTGGCCCAGGACGTGACCTACCTGGGTACTGACACGCTCTATCGCGTCGGTCTGGAATCCGGCGAGGGGCTGCTGGTGCGGGTTCAGAACTCGAGCGGCGTCCCCCGGTTCAGCTCGGGGGATCAGGTCGAACTGAGTTGGGACCCGGCCGACGCCCAGGCCTTGGTCGAGTAGCGGGAGTCTTGTCCTCTAGTGAGGGTGATGGTCGTGATGAGCGCCGGGATCGGAGCCGGCCCGGCCTTCTGCCAGATATTGTTCCGGGCTCTCCTCGAATGAAAACTTGCACCCCGGCGAGCAGAAGTAGTAAGTCTTCCCCTGGTACGCGGAGGTCCACTTGGCGGTGGCCTCTTCAACTTCCATCAAGCAGACCGGATCGATAGCCATCGGGTTGAGTCTCCTATAACTGCAGGCGGGTGGAACCACCTGGAGCACGAGTTTTACCACGGAACCCGGCCCTCCGCGGCGGTCGTCGTCCGGGCGCCTGCATCACCCCGTCGAGTGTCACATTTGTGAACACAACGACTTTGCTCATTCCCGGTTCCCTACTGTCGGCTGGAGTTTCATGCACTCAGTCCACACGGGGCGAGAGGGCACGAGTGCGGTCTGTGTCCGCCAGCTAGGCTCGTCAGTCCTCGGGCACCGCCAGGTGGAGCTGGAAGTCGCGCTCGTCCACGGGCACATCCTTTGGTCGGGTTCCGTCATAGTATTGACGAAGCCAGCCCAACCGAAGTGACAGAATGACGGAAGTTCAGCCATGGCCAGGCAAATCGAGCTTAGAATCGACGAAAGGAGATTCTCATGAATCAAGGTATCAGAACATTCATCTATCCCGTCAGGGACATAGCTCAAGCAAAGGCGCTGTACAGCAAACTTTTGGGTGTCGAGCCTATTATGGATGAGGCCTATTATGTTGGTTTTAAAGTTGGGGATCAAGATATAGGCTTAGATCCCAATGGCCACAACGCAGGAATGACGGGACCGGTCGGCTATATGAACGTCAACGACATTGAGCAGAGTCTGCAATTACTCCTTGGCGCTGGCGCACAAATGCAGCAAGAGGTCAAAGATGTCGGTGGGGGTAAGCTGATCGCAACTGTAAGAGACGCAGACGGTAACATCACCGGGCTTATTCAGTCACCCTAAGCTGCACGCTGGCCGGGTCCGCCGCCTCGAGTTGTCCGCGGGCGCCGAGGTTCGGTTCTGACGGTTCAATCTATCGTTGCGATAGGGAGGAAAACTCCATGCTCTCCATATCCGAGAGCAGTTGACCGACCTCATCCTTGCCGCTCATTCCTTCATTCGGCCCGATGGCCTTCACAAATTCGATTCTGTCCAATGAGTCCCGTGCCTATGTGAATCCGCAAGCTTGTCGGGAGCCCCCAGCAGGCTTTAGAATTCAACCCGGCCGGTCTTTAGACCAACAATCCCACAGTGTCCAGCGTCGCTGCACCCCAGCCCCAGACACCCACCCCGCCCCAGCCGAGCGCGGGTCAGCCCCGATCGCGTTGGCGCCGTTGGGGGTGCATCGGATGCCTGGCGTTTGGCGGACTGCTGTCGTGCTGCGTCTTGGCCACCGTTTTCTTCGGCCCGGGGATTTGGCGCCGGCTCGGTCTTTTTCGGACCAGCGCCGAAGAGCTCTACTCCGGCGCGCCCGATCCGTATGCCAGCCAGGTCGTCACCCAGATCTTGATTGAGGCGGGAGTCCCCGGCGCCCGGGCCGTAGTGATCCCCATCCAGGGCAGTGCCGGCCAGATCGCGGTTATTACCCTCGACACTTCCGCCGGTTTCGACGGCACCGGCTCGGCCTCCGGGAATGAGATGATGCTGATGGACGTGCTCCAGCGGATGCGGGAGGACAACCGGATGGAAATGCTGGGGATCGAGCGGGTCTCGGTCGATTACCGAGATGAGAGCGGCGGAAACTTGCTGGCGATCACCGCCCCGCAGGAGTCCCTCGAGGCCTTCAGCCAAGGGCAGCTGACCCGCAAGCAACTGCTGCACAAGGTCGCGGTCGGTTTCCCCACCCTCGACCTGCAGGACACCCTGGCGTTGCTCCAAGGGGGCAGTTGATCGTGGGTATACGCTCACCGCTCGTGCGCCTGCTCGCCTTGCTGCTGCTAGCGGCTCCCTTGCTGAGCGCCTGCAGCCAGGAAGACCTCGAGTTCGTGACGGCATTGGCGAAGGAATGGGCAGCAGAAAAGGGGCTGCTCGACTCGGCCGGGAAGCCCGATTACTTAAACATCGGATTGCTGATCGCCGACCCCTCGAGCGATCCGCAGGCCGCCGCGGCGCTACAGGCGGGTTTGGTCGTCAAGGGGCTGGAGGACGCCGACCGCCTAGCCCAGCAGGGGGCGGAAGCCGGAGACCTGAGCAAGATTGACGCGGCGATCCGTGCCCGACCAAGCGATTGGAGCTACCAGGAGCAGAAGGCCGCCTTGCTGTTGGCTCAAGGAAATCCCGACGCCGCTCTATCCGCCCTCCAAAAGTCGGAGGGCCTCGTCCGCGACCGAATTCGAGCCGGAGGAAATTGTCGGACGCTGGCGCGCAACATGTATAGCCACCGACTGAACGCGTTGCAGACCCAGATCGGCCGTGCCCCCTCCGCCGACCTGACGGCGCAAACCAGCGAGACGCAGGCCCAGCTTCGCCGGCTGAGCGCCGGGCAGCCGATTCCGTTCTGTCCGTGACCGGGCCGTTCGCCCGCAGATGACCACTCTTACTCACCCAACCGAGGCCGCCGAGCTCTTGGTGGTGCGCGCCCGCGGTGCGCCGCGCGAGCGAGGTCGTCAGATCGGGGAGGCCGCTGCTCCGCTAATCCAGCGAATGCTCGCCACCTATCGAGAGCTTATTGAATCCAGCCAGGCGCGTTTGAAGCTGAGCTGGGCGGCGGCTGTGATTCAGGCCCGCAAGTACGCCAGCTACGCAGCAGGCAGATACATGGAAGAGCTCACCGGAATGGCCGATGGCGCCGGCGCGACGCTCGATGATCTGCTGGTGCTCAACTGCGCTGAGGCGCTCGTCAGCGACCCGCCGCCTCTCAAGTGCACCAGCCTGGCGCTCGGTCCCGAGTGGACCGAAGACCGGCACGTGCTGCTCGCCCACAACGAAGATTGGTGGCCGCAGGACGAGCACACTCTCTATTTGATTCACGCCGAACCCGAGCGCGAGCCTCCGTTCCTGGCGCTGACTTACGGGGGGCTGCTGCCCTGCATCGGGCTCAACGCGGCCGGCCTTGCCCAGTGCTGCGACTCGGTCTATCCCACCGACTCCCGAGTTGGCGTCCCGCGGGCTTTCGTCGCTCGGTCCGTCCTGGGTGCGAGCGATCTGGCCGAGGCGGCCAGCCGGGCCGCTCACCCGGATCGAGAGGCCGGATATAACCATCTGGTCATCAACCAGGAGGGCGATATCCTGTCGCTCGAAGCCTCGGCGCTGCGCCACGCAGTCCTCCCCGATCAGGCCGGCGCGCTCGTCCACACCAATCACTATTTGGATCCGGGGATGCGAGAGATCGAGACCGACCCGGAGGGGCTGACCCGCTCTCGCCTCCGCTACGACCGAGCCTCGGAATTGCTGTACGATGGGCGGCCGCACTCCCGTGCGAGCCTGGCCCGCATCCTGGCGGATCACCAGAATTCACCGAGCAGCATCTGTTCCCACCCGCAGGAGTTCCGCGATCCGCTCGATCAATACGCGACGATCGCTTCGGTGATCGTCGACCTCAGCGAGATGACCTTGCATGTCGCGCCCGGCCGGCCATGCAGCTCGTCCTTTCGCTCGTATTCGATGTAACCTTGGCACCTGAGGCTTGGTTGAACTACGGGGACCTCACCTGGCCGGAGGTTGCGGCCTTGCCACGGGACACCCCGCTCGTGCTTCCGCTCGGATCAGGCTACGACCCGGAGCGGGTCGGCCGGCAAATCGGCGCCGGACCGATCTGTTGGCTGCCGGCGATCCCCTACGGCTGGGCCGGGAGCCTGCTGCCTGTGGCGCCGGCGGTCTTCGATAGAGCGCTGGCTGGGATCCTGAGTGCGCCATTGGAGGACGGATTTCAGAGGATCGTCGTGCTGACTCCGTCAGATTCCATCGGCCTGCCGGCCTCGGTCGAACGCCTCATTACTCCAGCACTCGCGCCCGGTGGCGGCCGACCCCGACGAATCAGCCGGGAGCGGGTCATGCTAATTCCAGTGGGTCATACGGAGCAGCACGGACTGCATCTTCCCATGAACACCGACACCGTCATTATCGGAGCCATCGCCGAGGGCGTGGTGGAGATTATCCCGGCAGAGGCCGAGGCGCTTCCGGCCTTCCCATACGGGGTGAGCACCCACCGCCGGTCCTTCGCCGGCACCTTCAACATGGGAGGTCGGGCGTTCGAGGACTTTCAGCTCGCAGTCATTGGGCGGCTGGTCGAGGCCGGGGCAGATCGCATGTATCTGATGAGCGGGCACGGGGGCAACGGGTCATTCTTGGTCAATGTGGTGAAGTACGCCGGCGAGCGCTTCCCGGGCGCGTTCAGCACGACCGCCTATTTGCACACGTCCGGAAAGATCGGCGTCCGAGCGTTGGAGCAGTACCGCCGGTCAGGTCGCGGCGGTATGGGTCACGCCTGCGAGCTGGAAACTTCCCTGATGTTGCACCTGCGGCCTGAGCTGTGCCGCATGGAACGGGCGGTGGACGAGATCGATTTCATTGCCACCGAGAATTACTACATGGACTGGGTCGAAGGCGGCGAGCTGATCGCCAACCCGCCCTGGGAGGACGACACCCGGACCGGAGCCTACGGCGCGGGCACCCTGGCAACCGCCGAGAACGGCGTGCGCTGGCTGGCGGCCGCGATCGAAGAGAAGATTGCCCACGTGCACGAGATCCATGAGCAGCAGAACCGAAGGCTCTCTCGCCGAGCTCAGGCAAGCCAACGATGAGCGTGGCTTGCTCCGTGAGCCCAAGCAGGGTAGGTTGCGGGCGACTGGCTCGGCAATCGCGGGTGTTAGCGCTCCGCGGGCTTTCTTGGCAGGCTAGGCCGGGCTAGGGTTGAGCCAGCAGCAGGAGCGCAGCGGCGACGGCCGGGTCGGCCTCTGCGGTGAAGTCTTCCCAGGCGGCAGTCACCACAACGTCCGGGACCACTCCATTCGCCTCCCAGGTGGGCGCAGAATTCAGCGGATCGAACCGCTCGGTCGCTAGCCAGGCCCGCGACCCGTCGTCGAAATCGAACGCGTGCAGCCGCTCGACGTTCCCCAGCGTGGTCTCCCCAACCAGCTTCGCCCGTCCGATGTCCTGCAGGACGCCGGCGAAAATCTCACCGTAGCTCACGGTGTCCTCGCCAATCAGCACGACCAGCGGCACCGTTTGCGAGTTGTGCACCGGATGGGGGTCGATGTTGAGCAGCGTTTGCCCCTGGCTGTTAACGAAATAACCCAGCGGTCCCGCGGTGAAGAAGGCCAGGGTCCCCTCGGCCGTCGAACCCAGCCCTCCGCCATTCATACGGTCATCCAGGATTAGTCCGTCGAGGGGACCGAACTCCACCAGGGCCTGCTCGACTCGGCCGGCGATCGACTCGTCCAGGAACGTAGGGAAGAAGATGTAGCCCACTCGGCTGCCGTCGGCGGTTGGAACAAGCCGAGCGTCGATTGGGAGCGCGCCGGTCAGAGCCGCCCGCACGAAACTTGCCACTCGAGCCGACTCGCCCGGAGTTTGGACGGTCAGCACGACCTGGCTGCAGGCCGGGCCTCGCAGGAGCTGCTGCTGCGGCGGTCCGTCTTCCACAATTGGAATCGCGTCCACGGCTAGGATGTTGTCATGGGCCCGAAGTCCGCCAAGATCCGCCGGCGAGTCGGGGAAGACAGCCAAGATAGTCCCCACCCCCCGCTCCAGCCGCGGCAGCACCAGCATGCCGATTCCAACGAAGTTCACCTGGCCCTGCAAGTTGGCCTGGTCGGCGACAAGTTCGGCCGGGGTCTGAAAGTAGGAGTGGTCATCACCAAGCTTTGTGATCAACGCTTGAAGCTCCTGGTAGAAGGACTCGGTCTCCATGCCTGCTTCGACTCCGGCCCGGACCTCAGCCACCGCCGCTGACCAGTCGATCCCGCCGAAGTCCCGGTAGAGGTATTGGTCGAGGACCGCATCCTCCAGCCCGCGAAGGACCTCGAGTTGGACCTCGACGCTGAGTGGAGCATTCGGCGCCGGCGCGGCCGTCGGAAAGAGTACGACGTCCGGTTCGAGCGTGGCCAGCGCCAACCCCGCGCACTCCGGGGGGATATAGGCCGGCGTCGGTGGAATCGGGGCGACTTCAGATTCGGTCGAGGTTGGCGCGGCCAGCGGCTCCGTGGGAGCCGGACCCTGTTCCACTGCCTGGCCGAGCGAACAGGCAAGGACGACGGCGAGAATCGGGATTCCAGCCAGGAGCTTATTCATGAAGGGATACTGTACTCAAATTGCGGGATTATTGCCTATCAAATCCGCAGTGGATTGAAGTCATGCCGAATTCCGTCCATAATAAGGGGGGCGTGTATGTCAGGACAGGTCGCCGATGTCGCCCTGGCTTACGGCATCCATGTGAACAATGTTTTGCCGGCGTCCAAAAGGAGGGAAATCCCATGCAGAGAAGTGTGGTGTTAGCGCTCAGTCTCGCCCTGGCGGGCTGTGCGGGCACGGAACCCTTGTTGACGGCCCATCCCCCGTCGGCCGCGCCCCTGGCCACCCGCGCCTCCGCGTCCGCCGCGGCAAATCAAGAGACGGAAATTCGAGGCGGATCAGAAGCCGAGCTTCGAGAATTCGCGGCCCGGGCCCTAACCTACAACTATCCGGGCGCCCCGGAGGGAAAGACCCTCATCCTCGTCGGCAGCCTGCCGGAGGATTTGCCGTTCTCCCTGCAGCTGCCCGAAAACGCACGCATCGTGGGCAGCATCGCCCGACCCGGCGATGGCGGGACTGAGATGATCCTGGACGTGCCACTGGCACCCGAAGCCGCCGTCGCATTCTTCGACGAACAATTCGTGCAGGCCGGTTGGGAGCGGTTTGAAGCGGCGCAGGGCGGGACGGGATTCGTGGCGGCCTCCTGGCCGAGCGCCACATTCTGCCTTAAGCAGGATCGGGCCACGATCTACCTGAGCACTGTTCCGCTGACGGACGAAGCGACGGACGTCCGGATCAATGTTCAGCAGCCGGCGCAGTACTCTCCCTGTGAGCAGGGCTCCTACGGCCCGTTGGATGATCCGATGCGGCTGATCCCTGAACTCAGGTCGCCTCCGGGATCCACGATTCAGGGCGGTGGTGGCGGCAGCTCTTCGGATGGTTCGGCCGAGGTGACCACGTCGGTCATCACCGAGCTGTCCGCCCTCGAGCTGGCCGCCTTTTATGGCGAGCAGCTAGCGGGAGCGGGCTGGCAGCAGATCGAACAGGGCACGGGATCCCGGGTGGCCTGGAGCGCGTGGACGATTTCGGATGATGAGGACAAGCTCTGGAACGGTCTCTTCCTCGCGATCGAGAGTCCGTTTGTGCTCGACAAACGATCGCTGTCTTTCCAGATCGAGCGGGCGGACTGAAGCCAACCGCCGGGGCGCAACGCTAATGAACTACGAGGGAATTCACACCTCGTGGCAGGCGACCCAGTGGCCGAGCCGGATCTGGCGCCACTCAGGGACAATCTGCGAGCAGTGGGGCTGGGCGATCGGGCAGCGGGGGTGAAAGCGGCAACCGCTTGGGGGGTCTTTCGGGCTGGGCACATCGCCGGCGAGCACCGTGCGCCGCCGCCGTCGGTCCAATTCCGGGTCCGGGATCGGCACCGCCGAGAGCAGCGCCTGGGTGTACGGGTGCAGCGGGCTCTGATAGAGCTCGTCCCGCTCGGCCAGCTCAACCATCACCCCCAGATACATAACGGCGACCCGATCGCAGAGGTGTCGCACCATCGCCAGATCGTGGGCGATGAAGAGATAGGTCAGAACCGAGCCGATCCTGCAGGTCCTCGAGCAAGTTGACGATCTGGGCCTGGATAGAGACGTCCAGGGCCGAGATCGGTTCGTCGCACACGATGAAAACCGGATCGGAAGCCAGCGCCCGAGCGATCCCTATTCGCTGCCGCTGACCACCGGAAAACTCATGCGGAAACCGGTTGACATTGCGCGGGCTGAGACCCACCAACTCCAACAGCTCCCTTACCCGCTGCAGCCGCTGCGCTTTGCCATGCAGCAGACCGTGAACCCG
>JAHFAU010000116.1 GCA_023250385.1 Anaerolineales bacterium | reverse complement strand
AGCGAATCTGGCCGAGTGAGCGTTTCAGCCTGGCGGAAATCATCAAGCTTTACTTGTCCAATGTGGCGAACGACGCCCGCCAGGCCGGGCGCCAGAGGGTCTTGGTTCGCGAGCTGGCGGTGATCCTGTGGTTCCGTTGGATGCAGTTCTCGGGAACCTATCGCGGATTTGGGCACCGCGGCCCGCTCAGCAGCGAGCTGAAGCGTGCCCTCTATTACCCCCAGCGACGGCAGCTTGGCCGTTCAGTGCGCCCGCGCGAGGTGTCGCCGCTCGAATACGGCCGCGCCCTGAGCGATCCACCGGAGAGTTGAGTTCAAATGGGCGTTCCCTCAAATCACCGGCTGGTCGCCCTGGTCCCGATGCGACACCACTCAGAGCGGGTGCCCGGCAAAAACTACCGGATGGTCGCCGGCCGTCCGCTCTATGCGTATGTGCTGGAGACCTTGAGCGCCTGCCCGGAGCTCGAGGCGATCGTCGTGAACACCGACAGTCCAGAAATTCAGGCGGGCATTGCCGCGCGGTTCCCCCAAGTGGTCGTGCTGGATCGTCCCGAGCATCTGCGCGCCGATTCGCTGTCGATCAACGAGGTGCTGGCTTACGATCTGACCCAAGTCTCCGCCGGCTTTTACCTGCAGACCCACAGCACCAACCCGCTGCTCCGGCCGGAGACAATTCGAGCGGCCATCGCGGCGTTCTTTCAGGCGTACCCGGAGGTGGACAGCCTGTTTGGCGTCACCCGGTTGCAGACCAGGCTGTGGGACGGCGCCGGGAGCCCCCTCAACCATGACCCGCAAGCATTGCTGCGGACCCAGGACCTCAAGCCGGTCTTCGAAGAGAATTCCTGTCTGTATATCTTCGAACGAGAGCTCTTTCAGCACCGTCGCAATCGGCTGGGCGAGCGGCCGCTGATGTACGAAATCGCCTCGGAAGAGGCGTGGGACATCGATGAGGAGTGGGACTTGAAGGTCGCCGAAGCGCTGTTGACAAGGTGAGACAACAATGAGCCGTCCATTGACATACCTCGATCCAGGGTCCGGAAGTTATCTGCTCCAGTTGCTGATCGCGGGCGCCCTAGGTGCCCTGTTTGCGTTGCGGATCTACTGGAGCCGAATCAAGCGGACTATGCTGAGACTGTTTGGCCGAGCCAAGGATGAGCGCGACGAATGAGGCCCGAGGCCATCCGGCCTCATTTCGGGATCGGGACGGATTCCTCTACGAGCGGGATGGTGTGCTGTATCGGCAGGTCAATCGAGCCTACGCGGCTCACTATGATCTCTTGATGCAGAGCGGTCTGTACGACCGGCTCGTGAGCGAGGGTGCGCTGATCGGTCATCGCGAACTGGCCCAGCCGGGACTGGCGCCGGGTTTGGCCTACAAGGTTCTCGAGCCGGAGCGGGTCGAGTTCGTTTCGTATCCCTATGAGTGGTGTTTCTCCCAGCTCAAAGACGCCGCCCTGGCCACTCTTGAGACTTTGAGCCGGGCGCTCGAGCACGGACTGACCCTCAAGGACGCGAGCGCGTGCAACATCCAGTTCAACCGCGGGCGTCCGGTGCTGATCGACAGCCTCTCCTTCATGAAGTACGAGGAAGGGCAGCCGTGGATCGGCTATCGGCAGTTCTGCCAACATTTCCTGGCGCCGCTGGCGCTGATGGCCCACACCGACATCCGACTGGGCCAGTTGCTCAGGGTCCATTTGGACGGCATTCCGCTGGACCTGGCGAGCCGCCTACTGCCATGGCGGACCCATCTCAACCCGGGTCTGCAGGTCCACCTCCATCTGCATGCATCCGCTCAACGGAAAGTAGGGGATGGGCGGGAGAGCCTTGGGCGCTCGGGGAGGCGAGTCAGCCGGCTTGGAATGCGGGGGTTGGTTGACAGCCTGAGGAGAACTGTGAAGTCGGTCTCCTGGGAGCCGGACCGGACCGATTGGGCCCGCTATCCTGAATTTCACAACTACAGCGAAGGGTCCATGCAGCAGAAGTTGGCCGCGACCGAAAAGTTTCTGGACGGTGTCGGGCCGCGCAGCCTCTGGGACCTCGGAGCAAATACGGGTCAATTCAGCCGGCTGGCCAGTAGGCGGGGCATTGCTACCCTCGCATTTGATTTTGATCCGGGGGCGGTCGAGCTCAACTACCGCCAGGTACGCCAGGCTCACGACCCCAACCTGCTCCCGCTGCTGCTCGATTTCACCAATCCCAGCCCAAGCCAGGGCTGGGCCCAGCTGGAACGCGAGTCGCTGGTTGACCGTGGCCCGGCCGATGCGTTATTCGCCCTGGCTCTCATCCACCACCTCGCGATCAGCAACAATGTTCCGCTGGCGTCGCTGGCCGATTTTCTGCTCCGGCTGGCGAAGAGCCTGTTGATCGAGTTCGTGCCGAAAGCCGACCCGCAGGTGCAGCGGCTGCTGGCCGGCCGCACCGATATCTTCGACGACTACTCATCCGACGGCTTCGAGGCCGCTTTTCGGACCAAGTGCGTGATCCGCGAGCGGCTCCCGGTTGGCGACTCCGGAAGGACCCTGTATTGGCTGGAAAGCAGGCGATGAGCGCTCGACCGCACCGTTGGCCCATCCATCTGCTCTGGATGAGCCTCTACCCGGTCGTCACGTTGCTGGCAGCCAACCTCGGTCAGGTCAAACCCAGCTTAGGCGTCCGGGCCGCTCTGGTCTCGACCTTGCTGGCGCTTGGCTTGCTGTTTCTTTCAAGGGTGCTGGTTCGCAGCTGGGAGCGGGCGGCCGTGCTCGCGACCGGGGGGCTGTTTCTGTTCTATTCGTATGGGCATGTCTACAATGCGCTGCACTCGCTCGATCGCGGCCTGGGCCGCCACCGCTATCTCGTACCGGTATTTGGGCTGCTTGCCCTCGGACTCTACTTGTGGGTCCGACGCAGACCCTCCCTCGGACCGACAGCCACTCCGCTGCTGAATGTCGGCCTGGCCCTGGCCCTGGCCGTGCCGCTCATCCGGATGCTTTTCTTTCGGGGTTTTGCTCTGGAGCAGGCAGTGCAAACCGAGGGCCTGCAGGGTACCCGGCTCAACTTCTCCGGGGAGTGGCCGCCGCCAGACATCTACTACCTGTTGCTGGACGCCTACACTCGGGCGGATACTCTGATTGAGACCTATGACTTCGACAACCATGAATTCATCGAAACTCTGCAAGGCCTGGGCTTCTACGTTGCCGAATGCGGCCAATCCAATTACTCGCAGACCGAACTTTCGCTGTCGGCGACCTTGAATGCTACTTACCTGGATGAGTTGATCGATCCCTCCCAGCAGGGGGGACAGGACCGGGCCCAACTGTGGCCCTGGCTCCGGCACAACCAGGTGCGAACGCTGCTCGAGCAGTTCGGCTATTCGACGGTGGCGGTCGAGACCGGCTATTACTGGAGCGAGTGGGAGGATGCGGATGACTACCGGGCGCCCCAGCGGGGCTGGCTAGCAGGGATGAGTGCGTTCGAAGCCACCTTGGCGCGTTCGACGGCTGCCTGGGCGGCGATTGATGCTCTGCCGGTCCTGCCCGCATTTCTGGTTCGAGACCTGGATCGCTCTACCGAGGCGCATCGGGAACGGGTCAGCTTCGTCCTGGACACGCTGGAGCAGCTTCCACGAGAGCCAGGGCCGAAATTCGTCTTCATTCATCTCGTATCCCCTCACCGGCCGTTTGTCTTCGACGCGGCGGGGAATCCCGTCGATGATGATTACACCTGGCAGCTTTCCAGTCTTGGGGTTGAGTCCTATAAACAAGGCTACCGGGAACAGATCGCCTACCTGAATGGCCGGATCGAAAACATCGTTCGGACGATGATTAGCGAATCCGCAGTGCCCCCGGTCATTGTGACGCAGGGCGACCACGGCCCGGAGGAAGGATCCAGCCAGGATCGGATGCACATTCTCAATGCGATGTACCTGGCCGGGCACGGGTCGGACGGGCTCTACCCAACGATCACTTCGGTCAACACGTTTCGAGTCATCTTCAATACCCTCTTCGAGGCCGGGCTGCCGCTGCTGCCGGATGCAAGTTACTTCTCAACTTACGACGACCCGTTCAATTATCAGACCGTAGCTAATGACTGCACCGCCAACTAGCTGGTTGCACGACCGCCTGCCTCTTCTGCCTATCCGGAATGTGAGGATGAACGCAGCGGGTCGCCTAACTCTAACGCGACCTGGAACGTTCGAGCGAGTCCCACCCCGACCGACCTCCCGCTTCTCGAGCCCGCGATCTGCTTCTCCGATTGCCAGGACCCCGTTGATCACACATTAATGTCGCCCGAATGTCCAGACTAGCTCGAGGGCTTCGATTTGGCCTCAGGGAGACTTGGACGACGATCCGTCCTTCGCCCCTTACCCCGCCTGAGATCCTGCTGCTCGGGATCCTACTTATCTTGGGGACGGCTTTCGTATTCGCGATTCCAATCGGAGGTGGCTGGGACGAGGAGACTCATGTGATCCGGGCCTGGGAAATCGCCTCGCTACAGATCATCCCGAACGAAAAGCCTCGGAACGAGTTGCCCTTCCCGGCCATCTATTGGAATTTGTCGTACCGAAGACCAGCCCTGATCCGCCCGGTCGACGATCGGGCATTCTGGTCGGAGTTCATCGGCGTGCCGATCGGGGACCAAGGCTACATCTACGGCGATTTGAAGACCAGATCGGTCTACTCTCCGGCATTGCTGCTTCCACACGCAATGGCTATGCGGTACTTCGGAATGGCACGTCAATTGCCTGCCATCCCTGTGTACTTTGCCAGCCGGTTTCTTGGGCTGATAGCTTATGCGGGCCTGGCATGGCTGGCAGTGCGCCTTATGCCTTTTGGCAAGTGGGTGCTGGCAGTTGCCGCAGTGGCGCCGACGGCCGTCTTCCAGGCGGCAACCATCAGCACCGATCCCATCTCCAACGGGCTCGGACTTCTATTCCTCGCCGGCTGCCTTGCGATTGCAACTCGAGAGCTGGTCAGCTGGCGAGAGATGGGTGCCCTCCTGCTTCTCGTCATTCTCTTGTTTATGGCAAAGCCGAACCTCGCACCCCTTGCATTGATTCCGTTCCTGATCCTGAAACCTTCAAGGTTCAGAATTAAGCGTGGATATCTTGCCTTAGCGTTGCTGGTGCTGGCTCTTGGGCTCGTGGAGGTCGGAGGGTGGGCCGCAATAGGCTTCCCGAGCCTCGACAATCCCACCGACGAGGTCGATCCTGGTCGCCAGTTGCTCAGCCTGGCTCCTCGTCCCCTGTTTCTGGTCAAACTCGTGCTAGCCGACCTCGTGGCAAACGGCATCTCGTATTCGACGCAACTCGCCGCAGAGTTCGGGTACGAGTACTGGTCCGTACCAATACCGACCTACGTCTTCTATGTCGGTGCGCTGCTGACTGCTGTCTTTGCAGATAACGCGGCGAACGGTCCGCAGCCGCGCACCCGCTTCGGCCTAATCTTCGTGTTTATAGCCGGTTATCTGGCGACGGTCCTATCGCTTTATC
>JAHFAU010000026.1:4672-16109 GCA_023250385.1 Anaerolineales bacterium | reverse complement strand
GGATTGCCCGCTTGATTCAGCAGACCCTGCTGCCCCGCGAGCTGCCTAAGCTGCCCGGTTGGCAGCTGGCGGCCTATTACCGGCCGGCCCGGGAAGTGGGCGGCGATTTCTATGACTTCGTGAAATTGCCGGAGGGGAAGCTGGCGGTGATCGTCGCCGACGTCACCGACAAGGGAGTGCCGGCCGCGCTCGTGATGGCCACCACCCGCAGCGTGCTGCATGCCGTGGCCGAGCGGCTGATCTCTCCCTCTCAGGTCCTGGCGCGGGTAAACGAGCAAATCCTTCCAAACATGCCCGAGAACATGTTCGTCACCTGCCTGTATTCGGTCCTGGACCCGTTGAAGCGTACCTTTCGCTTCGCCAATGCCGGCCACGGATTGGCCTTCCGGCGCGGGGCCGAGGGTGTCTCGGAGCTCAAGGCCACCGGCATGCCCCTGGGGCTGATGCCAGACATGCAGTACGAAGAGAATGAGGTTGTCCTGTGGCCGGGGGAGACAATCCTGCTCCAAAGCGATGGGCTGGCGGAGGCGCACAACTCTCGGCGGGAGATGTTTGGCTTTCCACGGGTGAAGCAACTGCTGGCCGACCACCCCGGTGGCTCCGAGTTGTTGATCGATACGCTGGTCGCCGAACTGGAGCGCTTCACGGCAGGCGGCTGGGAGCACGAGGACGATGTCACCCTGCTGGCCATCGAGTGCTCCCCCCTCGACCGGAAGGCGGCCGAATCAGTCCGTTCCGCGACACCCGAAGTGTCGCTGCCGCTGCAAGCCGAATTCAGCATTCCCAGCCGGCCAGGGAACGAGCGGCTTGCGATCGATAACGTCAGCGAGGCCGTCCGAGAGCTTGGTCTCTCGAGCAGCCGGCTCGAGAAGCTGAAGACCGCGGTCGGCGAGGCCACCATGAATGCCATGGAGCACGGCAATCAGTACCGGGAGGACCTTCCGGTCCGGATCAGGCTGGAGGCCTCGGATGAGAAACTGTCGGTTTTCATTACCGATCAGGGCGGGGGTCAGCGAATACCAGAGGCTACCGCGCCGGACCTGGAGGCCAAACTGAATGGCCTGCAAAGCCCGCGCGGCTGGGGTCTGTTCCTGATCCAGAACATGGTGGATGACCTGCAAGTCACTACCGATGACAGACATCACACGGTGGAATTGATCCTTCACTTGGAAGGAGGTCGCAATGGCTGAGGCCCGGTTGGAGGCTACCGTCCGAACGGAACACGGGGTAGCGATCATCGATTTGGATGGCGACATCAACTCCTTCGCCGAAAGCGCTTTAGTCGCCGCCTACCTGGAGGCCAGTGAGCTTCATCCCGGCGCCCTGGCACTGAACTTCAGCCAGGCGGATTACATCAACAGCACTGGCATCGCCCTGATCGTCGGCCTGCTCGCCCGGGCTCGCAAGGACAAGCGCCCGGTCATCGCCTTTGGGCTGAGCGATCACTACACCGAAATTTTTGAGATCACCCGGCTGTCGGACTTTATGCAGATCGTGCCCGACGAGGCCTCCGCCCTGCAGGGCACTGCACAGGAGAAGAGCAAATGAGCGAGACAAAGGTAAAAGCGAACGTACGCAATGCAACTAAGACAGCCAGTATTGTGGACATCCATGGCGAAATCACTTCCTTCGCGGAAGGGGTCTTGATGGACGCCTACAGCCAGGCCAGCGGCAGCGGGGCAAATGCGATCATCCTGAATTTCAAGGGCCTGGAGTACATGAACAGCGGTGGGATCGGCTTGCTGGTAACGATGCTGATCCGGGCCAACCGGCAGAACCAGAAACTGCTGGCCTACGGGCTCACCGATCATTACCAGCAGATCTTCGAGGTCACCCGCTTGAATGAGGCGATCCAGATCTTCCCTAGCGAGGCCCAAGCGCTTGCGGCGATCGGCGGCCGTTGAGGCAGACCCGAGAGGAGTAAAGCAGCATGGCAACCGAAACTCATGAACCTGAATCGCGCGACGCGGGCTATTGGGCCCGACCAGTCTCAAAGCTCCGGGTAACTGACGTACCCAGTGGGGCAGTCAGCTTGAATGTGGAAGGCCGCCACGTAGTTGGACCGTTGCAGGGTTTTGGGCAGCTCTGGCAGAAAACATATCGGGTCCAGCTCCCAAGCGCGGACCTCACGCCAGCAGGCGTTGTCAGCTTCTTGAAGGAAAACCTACCGGAACTAATGCCGGCGGGCGCCAGGTTCTATCCCTCGGTCTCCGGGGTAACGCCGGGGGAAGTGGTGCTCATCAACGCGACCCTGCCAGGCGTTCCGGGCGGGATCGCCACCGGGGTCATGGTGCTGTACAGCGACCAGGAGTCCTTCACTCTGATGTGTCCGGAGGGTCATCCCGAGGCCGGTTGGAATACCTTCAGCGCCTACCAGGAGGAGGGGGTAACCGTTGCCCAGATCCAATCGTTGGCCCGCGCTAACGATCCGATCTTCGAGTTTGGCTTCCGGTTCCTGGGCGGCGCCAAGCAACAAGAACAGACCTGGCATCACGTGCTCGGGGGCGTGGCTAAACACTACGGCGTCGAGGCCCCGGTTGAGTTCCATAAGTCCTTAGTGGACGGCAAGCTGCAGTGGTCGCAGGCTAAGAACGTCTGGTTCAACTCTGCGATACGCAGCATGCTGCACGCGCCTGTCCGCCTGGTCCGCCGTCTCTTCGGCCGCGGCGGGCCGGCCGCGGCCTGAGCTCGGCCCCCCACCCGACCGGCTCTAATTCGATGCGCCACCCAGAAGTTGACGCCGTAGTCATCGGCGCGGGACCGAACGGGTTGGCGGCCGCCATTACAGTGGCTCAGGCTGGGCGCTCAGTTGCCGTCTTCGAAGCCGGCGACACCGCCGGCGGCGGCACCCGCACCGCAGAACTCACCCTCCCCGGTTTCCGGCACGACGTGTGCTCTGCCATCCACCCGCTCGGCCTGGCTTCCCCCTTCTTCCGCACCATTCCGCTGCACGAACACGGACTCCGCTGGATCCAGCCGCCGGCCGCGCTGGCCCACCCGCTCGACGACGGCACGGCGGTGCTGGTCAGCCAGGACCTGCGGGCGACCGCCGATCAGTTGGGACCGGATGCCGCGGCGTATCTGAGGGTGTTCGGGCCGCTGGCTGATAACTGGCAAGCGCTACTGGCAGAAATCCTGGGCCCCCTCCGGCTGCCACGGCGGCCCTTCCTCATGGCCCGCTTTGGATGGCTGGCAATCCAATCGGCCCGCGGTCTTGCGGTCAGGCGCTTCCGCGATGTCCGCGCCCAGGCCCTCTTCGCTGGTTTGGGCGCCCACTCGATGTTGCCGCTCAAGGCCACAGTATCCGCTGCGGCCGGCCTGGTGGAGGGGACGCTGGCTCACGCCGTCGGGTGGCCGATGGCAGCCGGCGGCTCTCAGAAGATCACCGATGCCCTGGTCAGCTTGCTTGGCTCGCTCGGCGGCCAGATCGTGACCGGCCGCCGGATTACCACCCTCGACGAACTGCCGCCTGCTGCAGCCGTCTTTTTCGACACCTCGCCGACGGAGCTGATCCGGATTGCCGGGGAGCGGCTTCCGGCCGGTTACCGACGCAGGCTGAGCCGATTTCGCTATGGGCCGGGAGTTTTCAAGCTCGACTGGGCATTGGACGGCCAGGTCCCGTGGGCGGCCGAGAGCTGCCGCCAAGCCGCCACGGTGCATCTCGGCGGCCGGTTAGAGGAGATTGCCGAGGCGGAGGCGACAGTTGGCCGCGGCGAGCATCCTGAGCGGCCATTCATCATCTTCGCCCAGCAGTCGCTGTTCGACCCCGCCCGGGCTCCGCAGGGAAAGCACACCGCCTGGGGCTACTGTCACGTACCCAATGGCTCAACGGTCGATATGACCGACCGAATTGAGGCTCAGATCGAGCGCTTCGCGCCGGGATTCCGCAGCCGGATCCTCGCTCGCCACAGCCGGAACTCGGCGGAGATGGAGCACTACAATGCCAACTACATCGGAGGGGACATCAATTCCGGGATCCAGGACCTGGGCCAGCTCTGGACCCGGCCGGTAGCTCGCCTCTCGCCGTACACGACCCCGGTATCCGGCCTGTACCTGTGTTCCTCGTCGACGCCACCCGGAGGGGGAGTGCATGGCATGTGCGGCTACCACGCAGCCCGGGCGGCGCTGAGCCGCTCGCTGAAATCGGCCTAGGTCTACAACCCGAAGTTTACGAAAAAACCAAAGCGAGCCAGCTGCTCGAGCGTTCCCGTTAGCAGCAATACCCCCACCACCACCAGCACGACCCCGGTCCCGAAGGAGACCACCCGGATGGCGCGGGCATGGCGCCGCATCAGCTCTGCAATCCGCCCCACTCCCAACGCCGCCAGCAGAAAGGGAACTGCCAGCCCGACCGAGTAGGCCGTGAGCAACACCACTCCTTGATTCAGCCGGCCGCTGTTGAGGGCCATGGTGAGGACTGCACCCAGGACTGGCCCCACGCAGGGGGCCCAGCCGGCGGAAAAGAACACGCCCATCACCGCCGAGGAAAGGTAGCCCAGATTGGCATCCGGCCGGTACTGCCGCCGGGTGTCGTAGTCGAATAGCCGGATGTTGAGGACGCCCATCGTGTGCAGCCCAAAGAGAATCACAACCACCCCTCCGATGCGGGAGATCCACTGCCGGGCGTCAAATAGAATTACTCCGAGCGCGGAGGCTGCGACTCCCAGGGCCACGAACACCAAACTGAATCCGAACACAAAGGCCAGACCGTGCGCGAAGGTCCCCCAGCGGTTTTCGACCGCCACCCCCTGGGCAGTCACGGAGCGGCCGCCCAGGTAGCCAATGTAAGCCGGCACCAGGGCCAGCACGCACGGGGAGAGGAAGGAGGCCAGCCCGGCCAACATCGCCAGGCCGACGGTCACCTCCATCGGGTCGATCCGACCTGCGGCAGGTAGCCGGTGAGAAATTCTGGCGGCTTCACGGATTCAGCTCCGGATATACGCCACAGAGATTAGGGAACTATTGACCTGCGATTAGCGGCTGGCAAGCCCGCCTCAAGGGGCATCCCAGCCGTCCGCCTGGGCAGCCCGCACGTATTGCTCTTGCTCTTCGTTGGGGAGCAAGAGCGGCTCCCGCCCATTCAAGGCGATTGCCAGGTAGTACACCTGGGCGGCCTGTTCCGCGTGGAGGCTGCGGATGAAGGCGACTTCGAGGGTCCTGCCAATGCAGAAGAGGCCATGATTTGGCCATACGATCCCAAACCGATCGCCCAGGGCCTCGATGTTTGCAGTTGCGAAGGCCGGGGTCCCGCTCTTCATCCTGGGACCCACCGCCAGGCCCCGGCCGGCGAACGCATAGATAAAGTTGCCGAGGACATTCGGCAAGGACTTATTCAGGGCGTAGAGCGCATTGATATGCGGCGGCTCGGTGTGGGCACAGGCTCCGATCCGGGGATCTGCCCGGTAGGCGGCCAAGTGGACCGGCAATTCGTAGGAGGGAGCATGCGGCGCTCTCAGCACCCGCCCGTCCAGCTCGACCTCGACGATGTCTCCCGGCCGCATCGTGCTGTACGGCCTCCCGGTCGGTGTAATAAGGATTCGATTGCCCTCCGGAATCCGAACACTGAAGTTTCCCTGACTGCGCAAGACCAGGCCGTACGCCTCGCAGCGCTGGGCGACCTCGACCAAGTCGTGCCGCAGCGGCCACCCGTCAACCAATTGCACGACTCCCGGGATTGAGTGCCAAGACCTGAGCCATCCGGCTAGGAATCTTACACCGCCGCCACAATGCCTGCCTCGGCGGCTGGCTATTGCCGCCCGGATGGTGGGTTGTTAGGATTGCCCTTAGCCTTGTCGGTCAGGAGAGCAAAATGAAGCGATGGGTGATCGGGGCAGACCTGGGAGGCACTCTGATCCGTGCCATGCGGACCGATCTGGACGGCCGCATGCTAGCTCGGGCCGAAGTCCACACCCAGGCGCAGCAAGGACCCGAAGCGATCCTTGGTCGGATTTTTGAGGTGATCGGGCAGGCAAGCGAAGGCACGGATCCCGGCGAGGTATTGGGGATCGCGATCGGTGCGCCAGGCCCGGTTGACGAGCAGGGACGGTTATTCGACCCGCCCAACTTGCCTGGATTGAGAGAGGTCTCCCTCCGGGAACGGATTCGGGATCGGTTCCAGGTCCCGACCTTTGCCGGCAACGATGGCAACCTGGGAGCCCTCGGCCAGCTGCGTTTTGGGGCCGGCCAGGGGGTGAAGCACTTGATTTACATGACCATCGGAACCGGCATCGGCGGGGGGATCATCAGCAATGGGGAGCTGCTGATTGGGGCGCGAGGCTTCGCGGCCGAAATTGGTCATCAGACCCTCGTCCAGGACGGGCCAATCTGCGGCTGCGGCCAGCCCGGCCACTTGGAGGCCTTAGCTTCTGGACCGAGCATTGCCCGGAGGGCCCGGGAGCGGCTAGCCGCAGGCGCAAGCTCGACGATCGGGCAGTACCGGGAGGGCGGGAACGACGTGACCGGCAAGTCAGTGACCGATGCCGCCCGACATGGAGATAAACTGGCCCTCGAGCTGCTGAGGGAGGCTGCGACCTACATCGGGCTTGGACTGGTGAATTTGATCCACATCCTCGAGCCGCAACGGATCCTGCTCGGTGGAGGGGTCAGCCAGGCCGGGGAATTGCTTTTCGAAACCGTCCGGCAAACGGTGCACGACCGAGTGATGTCCCCGGTGTACAAGGGAGTCGAGATCCAGCCCGCCGCCCTCGGCGCCGACGTGGGGTTGATGGGGGCAGTTGCTTTGGTATTGGAGCAATCGAGCTCGGCATGACTCCGCCACCGGGCCACTTGACAACCAATGGTAAAATCGTGGGGTGCCATGTTTCATTGACATTTACCATTCGCGTTACACCTCTCGCCGGGAAGCCTAGCTCGAACCGGCTTTCCACTCCACTGTAAGGATTCAATCGAATCCGCCGCGAGAGCCTGCGCGGTGGACCCTAACCCAGAGCCGAACGTCCGAGTCGGACCTCGCCTCTTGCTGCCCGCACGCGGGCCGAATCGAGTTTGGAACGTATGACTGCTGAACTAGGTACCAGCGACTTGCAAGGTACTTTGGCAACTCGCCGCTCGGTGGGGCTGTGGCGGCTGGCGGGCGGCTTCCGCCGGCTGCTGTTCTTCGCGGCCCTCGGGATTGGAGTCGCCTCCCTGGCCCGCGCGGCCACCTACTTGTTGGTGGGACATTTCGTCGACGTCGTCCTGCTGCGGGAGGACTTGCGCCGCGGGCTGCCTTGGGTGGCGGCGGGCTTCATTGGTCTGGCGCTGGTGCAAGGCGGTCTCACCTACCTCAGCGGCAGGCTGGCGGCCCGCGCGGCGGAGGGGATTGCCAAGCGGCTACGGGAGTATCTGTTCGACCATTTGCAGCGGCTCTCGTTCGCCTATCATGCACAAGCTCGCACCGGGGAGCTGGTTCAGCGCTCTACCTCGGATGTCGATGCCATCCGCCGATTCTTCGCCGATCAAGCGACCAACGCCGGCCGGATCCTGCTGATGTTCCTGGTCAATCTGGCGGTCTTGATTCGGCTGGACGCCCAATTGGCACTGCTCTCGGTAGTCGTCGTGCCGGTCACCGTCACGATGTCGTACTTGTTCTTCCGCCGGATTTCGCAGGCCTATGAGGCCTACCAGGAGCAAGAAGCCGTGCTCTCGGCCGCCCTGCAGGAGAACCTGGCCGGCGTGCGGGTGGTGAAGGCTTTCGCCCGTCAGGAGTTTGAGCGCAGCAAGTTCGATACTGAAAACTGGGAGAAGTTCCGGCGCGGGCGTCGCTTGCTCATCATGCACTCGCTGCACTGGCCGATCTCCGACATTCTCTCCGGCTTGCAGATGGTCTTTGGCCTCACCCTCGGCGCCTTGATGGTGATGGACGGCCGGATAAGCATCGGGACCTACCTGGCCTACGCCGGCCTGATCATCTGGATCATCTGGCCGATCCGCAACCTGGGCCGGCTGGTGGTCGAGATGTCCAGCGGATTTGGCTCGTACAGTCGGGTGGCAGATATTATCCGCGAAGAACGCGAGCCGCTGGAGGAGGGCAGCTACCGGCCGAGCACGTCGCCAGAGGGCGATTTGGTGTTCAAGGGTGTCGGTTTTGCCTACCCGGACGGCGGGGGCGAGGTCTTGGAGGATATCCACCTGCACGTCCTGCCAGGGCAGGTGATCGCTCTGCTCGGTCCGACCGGCTCCGGTAAGACTAGCCTGGTCAACCTGCTGCCGCGTTTCTACGATTATACGAGCGGCAGTCTGCTGCTCGACGGGGTGGAGCTGAAGGCCTACCCGCGGCGATACCTGCGACAGCACGTCGGCATCGTGGAACAAGAACCGTTTCTGTTCTCACGGACGATTCGGGACAACATCGCCTACGGGGTCGGGCGGGAGGTCAGCCCGACCGAGATCGAGGCCGTGGCTCGGGCCGCCGCCATCCACGAAGTGATCCTGAGCTTTCCCGATGGCTACGATACATTGGTTGGCGAGCGTGGGGTGACGCTTTCTGGGGGACAGAAGCAGCGGGTGGCGATTGCCCGTACCTTGTTGATGGACCCGCAGATCCTGATCTTGGACGACTCGACTTCCTCGGTGGACACCGAGACCGAGGCGCTGATCCGCACCGCGCTGGAGCGGTTGATGGAAGGCCGCACCAGCTTCATCATCGCCCACCGGGTCCAGAGTCTGATGATCGCCGACTTGATTCTGGTGCTCCAGGGCGGCCGGATCGTCCAGCGCGGCAGCCACGCCCACCTGGTAGCCGAAGACGGGCTGTACCGGCAGATTCACGCGGCCCAGACTCGAATTGAAGTGGAACTGGAAAGGGAGCTGGCGAGTGTCTGATTTCGGGTTCGAAGAAGAAGAGTTCAGCACCAGCTTCAGCGGGAAGACCTTCCGACGCATGCTGGGCCAGACTCGGCCACATTGGCGGCGGCTGGTGGGCTTCCTGGTGACGATCGCGCTGGTGTCCGCGCTGGATTCGGCCTTCACCTACATCAGCAAGGAGATCGTAGATCAGGGCATCTTGGCCAACGATCGGGCTGCGCTGCGGGACTGGGTCCAGCTGTATGCCGGGCTGATCTTCATCCAGGCCATCGGCGTATTCACTTTCATCTACCTGGCCGGAGTGCTGGGAGAGCGGATCCGCTACGACCTGCGCCGCACCCTGTTCAGCCACTTACAGAAGCTGTCGCTCAGCTACTTTGACCGCACCCCGGTCGGCTGGATCATCTCACGGGTCACCTCCGACACGGATCGGGTAGCCGAACTGCTGACCTGGGGGATGTTGGACGTCAGCTGGGGGATCATGAACACCGCTACCGCGGTGATCTTCATGCTGATCATCAACCGGCGAATGGCGCTGATCGTTCTGACCGCACTGCCGCTGATCGTGATCGCAGCCGTCCAATTCCAGAAACGCATCCTGGCCGAGTTCCGCAATCTGCGCAAGATCAACTCCAAGCTAACCGGTACCTTTGCCGAGAGCATTGCCGGGGTTCGGGTCACCAAAGCCCTCGGACGTGAGCAGCAGAATTTGCTCGAATTCGGTGAGCTGACCGGAGCGATGTACCGCTCCTCCTTCCGGGCGGCCTGGTTGTCGGCGCTGTTCCTGCCAGTGGTTCAGCTGATCAGCGCCTTCGCATTGGGCGGCGTCGCCTGGTACGGAGGTATCCAGTTCCAGCTAGGTGGGATGACCCTGGGCGGAATCCAGGCCTTCGTGTCCTATATCACCCTGATGCTGTTTCCAATCCAGGAAATGGCCCGGGTGTTCGCGGAGATGCAGCACGCGGTCGCCTCGGCCGAGCGGGTCTTCTCTTTAATGGACTCGCTTCCGGAGATCGTGGATCGACCCGGGGCCTTCGACCCCGGTACGATCCTGGGCGATATCGTCTTTGAGCACGTTGATTTCTGGTACGACGAGCAGAGCCCAGTGCTGAAAGACTTTAGCTTGCACGTGCGACGGGGTGAGACCATCGCCTTGGTGGGACCAACCGGGGCCGGCAAGAGCACGATCGTCAACCTGCTGGCTCGTTTCTATGAACCGAAGGCCGGCACCATCCGGATCGGAGACCATGACTATACCGACCTTTCATTGAAGGCCATTCATTCCAGACTGGGGATGGTGCTGCAGACCCCCCATCTGTTCTCCGGCAGCATCCTGGCGAACATCCGATACGGCCAGCTGGGCGCCACTCAAGAGCAAGTCGAGCGGGCGACCAAAATTGCTAGCGCCCACGATTTCATCCTGGAGATGAAGGACGGCTACGAGACGGAAGTCGGGGAGGGCGGCGGCCTGCTCTCGGTGGGTCAAAAGCAGCTGATCAGCTTGGCGCGGGCGGTCTTGGCGGATCCGGAAGTCTTCATCATGGACGAGGCGACCAGCTCGGTGGACACCCTGACCGAGGCCCGCATCCAGCGCGGGATCGAAGCACTGATGGACGGGAGGACCAGCTTTGTCATCGCCCACCGTCTGTCCACCATCCGACGGGCTGATCGGATCGTGTTGATTCAGAACGGCCGCATCGCCGAGATGGGCAGCCACGCCGAATTGCTTCGGGCCCGCGGTCACTACTATCGGCTCTACACCCAACAGTTCCGACGGCAGCTGGACGCCGAAGTGGAAACCCTCGGCGCTCCGAGCCCCGCCCCGGCATAGCCGCAAACTTTCACTCGGTCGAGGATTTCGCCTCCGCCGGGATCGGCTGGGCTTCGATGGCCTCCCCCTGTCCAAGGAAGGCTTCAAAAGTTGCGAAGATGGCCGCGATCATTTCGGGGCGGGCGGAGTAGCGGCGCTCGACGCCATGGCCGGCGATACTGAACTGAACCAGCGTGGCCAGCCGGAGCAGGTCGAGGTGATGGACGACGGTAGAGGAGCGCAGGCGCAGGCGATTGGAGAGCTGGGAGGGTGTGAGCGGCTCCGCTGAGATGTAACGCAGGATCCGCAGGCGGGTCGGATCCGAAAGCGCTTTCAGTGACCGGAGCAGCGCGTCGGGCACGACTTCGCCCGGTACCAGGGAGGCCTCGCGGGGCCGAGCTCCGAAGAGAATAATCGTTCGGTCCTTGGTGGCCCGGCCATAGATGATCAGGGGTGTCCCCCAGTACGAGGGAGCCAGCACCAGCTCAGGCGTCTCAAACCCTTCTTCCAGACGCACTCCTTGGGAGAGTTCTTCCAACAGGTCTAGCACGGAGACCTGGGAGGCCCGCTGCTGGGCTTGTTCCAGCGCCAGCTGGAGCGCCGGCCGGATCCGGTTCTCCTCCTCGGCGAAGAAGACCTCGTGGTAGGCCCGCAGCGCGCTGAGCAAGCGCTCGCCAAATTCCCCGCGTCGGGACCACCACTCGAGCATCAGCTCGACCGACTCTCGCCTCGGGTTTTCGTCCTCCCACTTATGCTTGATTGCACTCAGGACGTCCTCCGCCTGGTCTTCATCCCAGGCTTCAGCGGCCTCGACTTCGCTCA
>JAHFAU010000026.1:2910-4572 GCA_023250385.1 Anaerolineales bacterium | reverse complement strand
CGCCTCCGGGCCTCAACCCCGGCTCGAACACCCGATCGGCCAGCGGTCCGGCCAGCAGGATCGCAACCGGCGCAGTGATCTGAGCAATCAGCCGGCGGACGGAAAATACCCGCCCCTGCACGTCTGGCGCGACTTTGGCCTGCCAGATGGCCTGGCTGCTTCCATTGATAATCGGAATGAAGAAGGAGATAAAGAACGCGCCGGCAGCCCAAACCGCCGGGCCGCGGCCGAGCCCCAGGGTGCCCTCCCCCAGCAGGCTGGCTAGGGCCAGGCCCAGCAGCACACCATGGATCCGCCGTTTGGGACCTCCCCACAGGCTGAGCAGCAGCCCGCCGACAACGCCGCCAATCCCGAACATGGCCTGTACGCTGCCCAGGATGAGTTCCTGGTTCCCGGTGCGAGCGAGAATCATCGGCGCCAGGAGGACAAACCCGAAGGACCCGCTGAAATTGATAACAAAGAAGACCATCAGCAGGCCAAGCAGGCTGGGGCGAGCCACAATGTAGCGGAAACCGTAGCCGGATTCTTTCCAGAGGCTGCCCTTGCCGGCCTGGCCGGCTTCGGTCTCCTTCGGTCGGGGGATGGTGACGAGCGAGAGGGCCAACAGTGCGAATATGAAGCTGATGATGTCGATAGTCAGAATTCCGGCGATCCCGATCGGTGCGATGAGCGCACCTGCCAGAATTGGAGAAATCACGAAGGAGGCGTTTTCGACCAACGACATCATGCCATTGGCCCGGGTGTATTGCTTCTTCGGCAACATGGTGCTTACGGCCGCCGAATAGGCCGGGAACTGAAAGGACTCAAAGGCGCCGCTGACCGCCCCGGCCACGTACAGGTGCCAGATCTCCAGCCGGCCGGCGAGCAACAGCGCCAGGATGGCCATGGACATCGTGCCGGCCGCCAGGTCGCTCAGCATCATCACCAGTTTGCGGCTGGCTCGGTCCACGATCGCGCCTGCGAATGGGCTCAACAAGACCGTCGGCCCGAATGCGAAGAATCCCATCAACGCAAGCGCGGTGACCTCCCCGGTGAGCTGCCAGGCAAAGATCGTCAGTGCGAAGCGGGTCATCCCCGTTCCAATCAGGGAGACAAATTGGCCGCTCCAGATGATTGTGAAGGCTGGCATGCCGGTCGGCCGGCGCCCGCTCAGCGCGGCTCGGATGGAGGTGGTCTGACCGGTCATGGGCTAAACTCGCCGCATATGCGCAGGTTCCAGCTGCGGCGGCCTTTCCATCCTTTACCCTCCTTGTTCGGAAACAGGGTTGGATTCCAGTCGGCCGGAAGCATGAAGGCGGTCCGATTGACTCGTGATGCGATACGCGTAGCCCTCCAGCCGGCGGCCGACCGCCACCAACCCGGCCCCCAGTCTGCCAGACGCCTGGACCAGCGAGCGAGTGATCCAGCTTGGCCTTCTCGCCCGACGGCCCGCTTGCAGCTGCAGGAGCGTGATCTCTCGGTCAATCTCCTGCATTCTCGCCCGCACCAGGGTCGGGAAATCGTTGTGCATCATTCGATAGTCCTTTCTGCAGCTCCCGCGTCTCCATCGGCCCGACAGCTGTCTACTAGCCGATTATCAACTAGACGGCTATCTATTAGACAATGATCAAACTAGATATTAATCTAATTCGGACGCTTTGTCAAGTGACCGCCAAGGGCCTT
>JAHFAU010000026.1:0-2810 GCA_023250385.1 Anaerolineales bacterium | reverse complement strand
GCCAGGTCCCGATTGGCGACCTACAGGTGGCGGTTGTTGTTCCCGATCTCAACCTATCCACGGCTCAGATGCGCCAGGCGCTGCCGCCCAACGTTCCGCTGGCAGACGTAGCCTTCAATCTAGGGCGGGTCGCTATGACGGTCGAAGCACTGCGCACGGCCGACTTTGCCCTCCTGTCCCGAGCGATGGAGGACCGGCTGCACCAGCCTTACCGGACTCCTCTTATCCCAGGTTACGAGGCCGCCCGGGCGGCGGCTCTTGCGGCCGGGGCGGCCGCGGTGGCATTGTCGGGAGCCGGGCCAGGCTTGATCGCCTTCGCTCCGGATGGGCTCGCCCACATCGCGGAGGCAATGGCACAGGTCTTCCACTCTCACGGTCTGGCTGCCCAACGCTTTGTGCTCCGTCCGGCGTTGGAAGGTGCCCAGGTCCTCCCAGCGAACAACCTCGCCTGAGACCTCCAACCGGTTTGGGCCATTGAGCCCTCCCCGGACTCGGTCTAGAATGAACAATAATCAGGCCAGGTTTGTACTTATTTCACCTCCTTAAGGTTGAGAGTTGGGATTCCCGAGTTGGTCCTGGCCGCTGTTCGTCGCCCTCCCGCTGGTTGCTTGTGGAACATTTCCCAAGACCGCGGTTGCAGAGGCGATCCCGCGGTCTGAGCTGGCGGCCCGCCAGCAAATGGTGCTCGACGAACTGCTTGCCCGACTCGATGAGGGTTACCTTTATCCGGACTACGGGGGCGTAGAGTGGGCGGCTCGGGTCGCGCTGGTCGAACATCAGATCGCGGCTGGGTTGGGCGAGAAAGAATTCCAGGCCGCGCTCGAGGCCCTGGTAATGCTACTTCCCCCAGGGACCGCCAGCTATACCAGCCGTGAAGAGCGGGTGCAGGCCGACTTTGAGGTCAGCAACACCTACGAAGGAATTGGAGCATTTGTATCGATCAGGGCCGAACCGGAGCCGCGCATCTTACTGCTCTCCGTGATCGAGAATTCCCCGGCCGCCAAAGCCGGGCTGCAAGCCCACGATGCCGTTTACGCGGTGGATGGAACTGCGGTGAGCCGAGAAGAAGGACTGGCGGTCATCGATCGGGTGCGAGGCCCGGCCGGCACGAGCGTGGTGCTGGAGGTGGCTTCTCCGGAGCAAGCTCGCAGGCAGGTCACTGTGGAGCGAGCGGAGGTGGCTATCGGCGACAGTCTGCGGGGTGGGATCCTCGCCCCCGGCCTCATTTACCTGCTGGTGCCGGTCACGGTAGATGCGACCCTGTTCGAGACCGTGGCCGGGCTGCTGCAGGACATGCTCGAGAAAGATCAGACCGTTGTCGGGCTGGTGCTCGATCTGCGGATCGCGGGCTCCAGTTCGGAATGGCCGCTGAATGAGATGCTCAGCCTGCTTGGCGACGGCCGAGCCGGCAGCTTTAACAGCCGGGCCCAGGTTCAACCGCTTGATATTCAGGGGACCGACGTTGCCGATTCGCAATCGCTTCCGCTGGCCATCCTGGTCGGTCCCGATACGAGTGGGGCGCCGGAGGTGTTCGCAGCGGCGCTGCAGGCTATCGGCCGAGGAGCGATCGTTGGTCTCCCCACTTCTGGGAGTGTGCTGAGTTTCCAGTCGCACATCCTGCCCGATGGCTCCTTGTTGACTTTCGCCGAATCCTCCTTCGTTACTCCGAATGGCACCGATCTGAGCCTGAGCGGACTGACCCCGGATGTCATCGTCGAACTCGATTGGGATCAAGTCCAACCCGGATCGGATCCGGTCCTGTTGAAGGCTATCGAACTGCTGCAGCAAGGAAGCTAGGTTCAGATGAGAGTTCCGAGAGTCCCGAGGCGCCAAGAAAGGCCGAATGCTACAATCTGCGGACCGGCAGAATCTAACCGCGGGCCGATAAGCTGCCCGCTCAGGAGGTCACCATGTGGCGAAGGAACAAGGTAATAGCTGACAGCCCGGGTGACCAGCTCGCCCAGACCAATACCCTCACTGAACGACAAAACCGAATGAAACTCGGGCCGAAGCCACTCCCTCAGCGCCTCTTGGGATCGCTCGCCAACCTGGGTCGGCGCTATTGGTGGTTGGGCCTCCTGCTGCTGATGACCGGCTGGGCCTGGCTGAATCCCAGCGTGATGAACCTGGCCCTGCTCAGTTTGAGTTTCGTGGGCCGGTTGCTCTTCGCGGTACTCTTCATGGTAGTTCAATTCGGCGCACTGTTCTGGTTCATCAGCCGCACCCGCACCGTCATCATTCGACCCGGGGATCCCAAGCAAGTCACGTTCGATGACTACTGGGGCCAGCCTCACTTAGTTGAGATCGTGCAGCAATGGATCAGCCTGCTCTCCGATCGACACGAGTTCGTCAAGATGGGCGGGCAGTACATCAACGGGCTGCTGCTCTTCGGCGAGCCGGGAACAGGCAAGACCCTGCTCGCCAAAGCAATGGCCGGCGAGGCCGGCGTGGCATTTCTCTCCGTGGAGGGCTCCGGGTTCCGGGGCATGTTCTGGGGTATGGATACCCTTCGTGTGATGACCTTTGTTAGCAAGGCCCGCAAGCTCGCTCGGGAGTACGGTGCCTGCATTGCCTACATCGACGAGATCGACGCGGTCGGCATGAGCCGCGGCGGAGTGATGGGGGGCGGTGGGATGATGGGCGGTGGGATGATGGGCGGGGGGATGATGGGCGGGATGGGAAGTGGTGCCTTGACCCGCTTGCTGTATGAGATGGATGGCATCAGCGAGCCCAGCCGCACGGATAGGATCAGGGCCAAAATCTACAAACTTTCGGGTAGACCGGTGCCGCCGCGCAACTGGCACGTGCTC
>JAHFAU010000001.1 GCA_023250385.1 Anaerolineales bacterium | reverse complement strand
CTCGGTGATCTCCAGCGCCTGCTCGCCGGTGTCCGGCTGGGAGATGTACAGGTTGTCAATGTCCACCCCGCAGCGAGCGGCGTAGGAGGGGTCCAGGGCGTGCTCCATGTCGATGTAGGCCACCAGTCCGCCGAGCCGCTGGGCCTCCGCCACGATGTGCTGGCAGAGGGTGGTCTTGCCGGAGGCTTCCGGCCCGTAAATCTCCGTCACCCGCCCGCGGGGAATCCCCCCGACCCCCAGGGCCAGATCTAAGGGCAAGGACCCGGTTGGGATGGTTTGAACCGCCAGGTGAGTGGCCTCCCCTAACCGGATCACGGCGCCTTCTCCGAAGCGTTTGACGATTTCGCCCAGCGCTCCACCAAGCACTTCCAGCCGTTCATTGGGTCCAGCCTTTCCGTTTTCCATCTCGCTGCCATCCTCTCCATGAGAACGTATGTTCGGATGGATTATAGCACAGTAGTTCTACTCGTCAAGCGGGCAAATTGCTCGACCAGGTAGGCCAGCCCGATCCGCAGGATTGTGAGCAGGTTGAAGTTGAGCAGGTGGCGGCGCCAGAAGAGCTCCCGCTTGTCGCAAACCGTGGACACGCTGAATCCCCTGACCTGGCCGCGCAACCGATCAAACTCCTCCCCTTCGATTGCTCCCCGATCGACCAACTCATCGAGGCGATCGCGCAGCGCTCGGGCGAGCCCGATCCGTCGGGCAACCTGCTCGCCTCGGCGTCGCGGAATCCGGCCGTAACGAAGTTTGAGCGCATTCAGCCTCTCGCCTGCCTCGTATGTGGCCATCACCAGCTGTTCCCGGGTCATCCAGCGGGTCTCGTAATTCAGGATCCGCTCCCAGGTCGGCTGGACTAGCAGCCAGCGGTGCTGTTCCAGCGTTCGGGCGAACAACCGATAGCCAACCCGCTCCGGATCCTCGTAACCCCGGCTTCCCGGATCGAGGAACGGGCCGAGTGGGGAGATGAAACACGACAGGCGCGCATCCGAGATTTGGAAGAGGTGTTCGCAATAATCGATCGTCTTCCGCACCGACTCCTGGGTCTGCTGCGGAAGCCCGATCATGAAGAATACATCGACCCGCTGGCAGCGCAGGAGCAGCGCCTGCTGAATCACGGACTCCATCTGGTCGTTGCTGTGGTTGACGGTCTCGTCCTGGGCCCGGCGGATGCGCTCGTCATGACTCTCGGGGGACAGCTCCAGACTCCAATGCTTGACTGAGCGGTCAATGTCCCTCAGGTATTGCAGGGGCGGCATGTCGAATAGTTCGAATACGACCTGGTTTCGGAGCCGAGTGCTGCGCAAGCGGTCCAAGACCTCGGCCGCCTAGGGCTCGCCGGCCTGCCGCAAATCGCCGACCAGGAAAATCGGCCCTCGGGATATCCGGCCGATCTCGGTCATATTGGCGACGAGGCTGGCTGGACTCCGGAACACGGGGCCGCTTCGGGCATTGAGCAGACCGCAGGCCGAGTTGGATCCGCCGCAAGTTACACACTCGTGGGCACAGCCCTTGACGGTGAAGACTGCGGTGATCGGGTTCTGCCACCAGCCATTAAACGGCAGTACGCTCTGCAGGTCCCGGTAGCGCAGTACCATCCTTACCATTCGGGCTGGCCGCAGATCGACATGATCGAGTGAGCCGGGCGCAAAACCCTTGGGGTTGACGCGGGTCTGACCATCCTCTTTCCAGGTCAGATTCGGCACGCCGGCAGGCGACCGGCCGGCCCTCAACCGCACCATCAACTCGTAAAGCGCCGGCTCCACCGAGTCGCCCCGGAGGACGAAATCTACCGCCGGAACCTGAATCAATTCATCGTGGAAGTAGGTAGCCGACAATCCCCCAAAGATGATCGGAGTATTGGGGTGATTCGCTCGGACCAACTTCGCCACCTCAATCGAACCATGAGCATGCGGAAGCCAGTGCAGATCGATGCCGAAGGCAAGCGGATGGAGCTTGGAAAGGAAGCCTGGCACATCGAAGTGTGGGTCGTTCATCATCCGGAGCGCCAGGTTCACTACCCGCACCTCGAACCCGCGTTCTTCGAGGTAGGCCACCATGGTTAGGAATCCCAACGGGTACATCTCGAAGACCGGCGAAGATGGGATCAGATCGCTGATCGGACCGTACAGGATCGATTGCCTCCTGAAATCGTAGACGCTGGGCGGATGGAGTAAGACGAGGTCTGCTTGAGCCATGGTTCTGTGAGCGGCGAGTCGCAAACGCTCCGGTTTAAGTCGACAGTTCTCGAATGGCCTCCCAGTCGAGGACCCGTAGGTGCCTCCAGATCCGGTCCTCGATCACCCGATCGGTGAAATCCAGCCAGCCTCGTTCCACTGCCTGCCAGCGTTCACGCGGGACCCATAACCATAGGTGAAGCTGGCGATTCAACCGAGCGGCCAAGGCTTCCCCCACTTTCAAGATCCGGGCGAGCTGGTAGTGCCGATTACAGGGCGGTGAGTCCAACTCGGGCGTTGGCCGGGATCCGAAGGCGAGCGAACCGCTGAATAGGGCCTCCGGAACCTCCCAGTAGCGGCAGCCTGCCTGGCCCGCCAGATGGATCTCGGGACAACGAGCAGAGAGGTACCTGCCGCATCTACCGAGTCCTCCGGATCGCTTGGCCTCGACCAGGATCAATTGACGCTTGCCGAGCAGGAAGAGGTCCACCTCTGTCTGTTGTCCGCTTCCATCGACGGCCTCCAGTACGGCATCCAGCCCCTCCAGCCGCTTGCCGTCGACATCGTAGCCCCAATAGTAAGGTCTGAGCCCCTCGTCCTCCAATTCCAAGTGCGAGCCCCACATCGGTCGCAGTTCCAGCAGAGATCGCAGGGACAGATTTGGTTGCGCTCGCGGATAGACCAGGCTCCACAACAGGGAACTTTCGGAGTTCGGGCTGCGAAGGTCGTCCAATATGCGCTGGGGTAGTACCCGAAAGACCGGCTCCGCGGAGCCGGCCAACACACCATCCAGCCGGGGAGGCGCGACCCGCCGGGCGGTCAGAGGGCGGCCTCACTTAGCGCGTCGTTGAGCGATTCGAGGGCCGGGAGCAGCAAGTCGGCTTCTGCCTCGAGCGACGGGGCGAATCCCATCTCCTCTTGCCCGGCCAATCGGCTGGCGATCCGATTAAGCAGAGAGGCCACCGCCGGGGCGGCATCCAGGTAGCCGATGGCAGCCAAAGCATGGGCAGCGGAGACTCGGATCTGGATGTCCGCCTTACGATCCTGCAGGATCTGCAGCAAGGTTCCTCCTGAAAACGAACACTGATCGAGCACCAGGTGTACCAATCCGGTATGGCCCGGCGAGGCCGCCGCCAGTTGAAGCAGGCCGTAGATCTCCCTGCGCCGGAGCTGGCCCAGACTGTGTCGCAACCAGTGCGCTACCTGCTCGGGGCTAGCGGACGTACCCACAATGACTTCCGCCAGGGCGACCACCCACTCGCGCCGCAGCTCCAGATCTCGCTCCCCGACCCCCCGAGCGAGCAGCGCGGCTGCCAAGGGCGACCGGCGGTGATAGTCCGCTTCCACCAATCGACGCAGCCCCGTCTGCCGTGCCGCCAGCTCAGGACCCGTCAGCTGCAGCAGAGCCTCCAGCAAATCCGGCAGCTCATCCGTCTGCAGCTCGCGCAACCGAGCTTCCGGGATCAGGCGCCGTTGAGCCATTCAGGCGGCGACCAGCCAGCTAGTGCTGGGCCGCGGCCTCCATCGTGCGCAGGAATTCGCTGACGCCGTCTCTTGTCTTGAACTGAAGCATAAAGGCCGCCTCGCCAGACTGCTCGAGCCCGCCGAAATCCGCCACTCCCTGGATCAACTGCAGCACCCCGGCTGGGATTCCGAGCTCCGGCACCTCGAGATCCGCTCCCGGTTCGACCGCCAACAGCACCCCCAGGGTCGCTCCTGGCTGGAGGACTCGGCGCGGCATTCGTCCATGCCAGATGATGCAGTCGGCGCTTTGCCCGGCGCCAACCGCAATTTCAAGCCGGCTCAGGGCTTGTTGGGTCGAAGGCGTTCGCATTACATACAGGCCTAGCAAGAGGCAGTGCCCGGGTTCCAATCGGCTCAGGATTGCCTCCGCCACCTGAGCGATACCAAAGTTCCCATCCAGCCGCAGCTTACGATCCGTCGACCAGAGTGAGAATGCCGTTGATTTCCAATCCGGCTTCTTCATGTCCAACTTGCGCCGCTTCTGAAACGTCTTAATTCGCCTCGCGAGCCGACCTGGGGCTGGATCAGTCACGAATGGCCTCAGCTCCAGAATACTCGCCCCGACTGCCGCGCCGATCTCCCAGCGAACCGCCTCGGCTCCAATTCCGGCGAGGCCGGCGCTAGCATCGAGCACAAGGACGGCCGCTCCCTTCTCTAACCAGGTGGAGAGCGCGCCATCAAGGCTCCCGCTCGTGCGCAGATAGATGAGCGCGGCGTCTCCCAGGGCCACCTCAACCGGGGAAGTGGGTAAGATCGTGAGCCGGCTCCCCACTCCGCGGGCGGAGGCTTCAGATGCGAGCCAGTGTGCGGCGGGCGTCAGTGGCGGATCAGCTACCAGTCCGATTCGACGAATACCGCTCGAGGAGGCAACTCCCAGGAACGCGCCCAGCTGTAAACCGGGGTTGCGGGCCGAAAAGTTTCCCGGCCCGCATTGCTCGCGCATCATGGCTGCACCAAGCAGCAGCTCGGAGGGTGAGCCCCCGAGCAGCCCAGTCTGCACCAGGGCTGGCGGGACCGGTGAATCCGATGGGAGCTGGATTACCTCCCCAAAGCCCCGTGCCTGAGCGGCCGCCTCCAGGCCCGATCCACTAACCGCCAAGGCGAGGAACCGCTTGCCCGCCTGCTCCCGAAGATCCGTGCGCGCTCGCAACCAAGCGAGCTCCAGCCCCGCTCGCTCGATTGCCTCGCTTCCGGCCAATATGAAGAGGGTAGAGGCGAGTGGAGTGGCTTCGGCAAACCGGCGAAGCTCCTCCGGGTCGATCGTTTCCAGCGGAACGAATTCAACCCCGGATTTGGGCCCCACGACTGCTTCGAGCGCTCGCAGCGCGCCCGGCGGGCCGAGCCAACCAATCTGCTGCACGCCGTCTTTCCTAGCGTCCGCCGCGAGCGCCTCGATCCGGTTCACAAGCCCTGGCGGCTCCGGGTTCAGCCAGACCAGCTGACTCGCTAGATCGTTGTTTCGCTTGGATTCGCCCCACAGACTGGGATCTCTTCGCCAGAGGCGCGCGGGAACCCGATCGCGGTCCAGCCGTCTCAGCGTGTCGGCCATCACCGTCGCCAGCGGTCCGAGTTCCTGCCGCATTCTGATCGCCCGATCTGTGACGGCTTTCAGCAAAGAGTCGAACGAGTCCGCGAACTTGCGAACCCCCTCCTGCTCCAAACCTCGGGTTACCGCTTCCATCGAGATCCCGAGCTCCGCCAGGGTGTCCAACTGGGCCCGGGCCACGGCGAGATCTTGATCCAGGGTGAGCTCGGCGCGGCCGTGATCGCGGAACGCGCTCAGGGCTTTGGGAGGCACGGTATTGACGGTACCCTTCCCGATCAGCTGCTCCACATACATGACGTCCGGATACGCGGGATTCTTAGTGCTGGTAGATGCCCAGAGCGGCCGCTGCGTGCGGCCGCCGTGCTCGCGCAGCTTCCCAAAGCGAGGGCTTCCAAAAGCCACCTTGAACTGGGCGTAGGCTAGCTTTGCGTTGGCGATGGCGGCCTTGCCAAGCAGCGCCAACGCCTTTGGCGCGTTTGTACCCTCCTCCCGAACGATCGCCTCCAGTTTCCCGTCGACCGCCGTGTCTACCCGGGAGACGAAGAACGACGCTACGGAAGCGACTCGCTCAATTGGCGCATTCGCCTCCACCCGGCGTTCCAGCCCACGCAGGTAGGCTTCCATTACTTGGGAGTACCGCTCCAGGGAGAATACGAGTGTGACGTTGATATTGATGCCTTCGTAAATCGCCTGCTCGATCGCCGGTACCCCGCTCTCGGTTGCAGGGATCTTGACCATGAGGTTGGGCCGGTTGACCGACTGCCACAGCCGGCGAGCTTCAACCAGCGTGGCCTGGGTGTCATCCGCCAGCCGGGGACTGACCTCAATCGACACGAATCCGTCTTTCCCGTCGGAACCTTCATAGAGCGGTAGGAAGAGATCGCTCGCGGCTCTGACGTCTTCGACCGCCAGAGCTTCGAAGATCAGCTCGGATTCCCAGCCGGCTTGGGCAAGTGGCCGAATCGCGCCGTTGTAGAGATCGGACTTCGCGATGGCCTCTTCAAAAATCGTGGGGTTTGACGTGACTCCGCGAACCTCTCCGGCTTCGACTAGGCCCGCGAGCTGGCCGTTCGAGACCAGGTCCCGGCGGATGTAGTCCAGCCAGATGGATTGGCCGAGTTCGTAAACCTGTTGAATGGCGTTCATGCTCTCGGTTGCCGATTAGCCGCGAGGCTCTTCAGGCATACCGGTGTGTCGATCCGGAATTAGGACCTTTGGCGATTCGGCTCTGGCTGACCGATCAGCTCCCGAGCCGTCTGGACAATCCGGTCAACCGTCAATCCGAGCTGGCGGTAGATCTCCTCATAGGGGGCCGAGGCTCCAAATCGGTCGAGGCCAATCGTGACTCCCTCGTCACCCACCCATCGCTCCCAGCCAAGCGGCGCGGCCGCCTCGATCGAAACCCTGGCTCGAATCTGCCTGGGCAGCACGCTGTCGCGGTAAGCCGAATCTTGCTCGAGAAAGAGCTCCCAGGAAGGGAAGGAAACTAACCGGACTGCCAGCCCCTCCGCTGCCAGCGCCCGCCCGGCCGCTTCTATCAGGCTGACTTCAGAGCCGGAGGCCATCAGGATCAGCTCCGGGTTCCTTGGGCCCAGATCGGCGAGGACGTAGGCGCCCCTCAGCAGCCCAGCCGCCGACCCATATTGCGTCCGGTCGAAGACCGGCAGCTTCTGGCGGGTGAGCGCGAGGGCGGTCGGCCCGCCGGTCCGACTCAGCGCCGCCCACCAGGCGACGGCGGTCTCATTGGCATCTGCCGGACGGATCACGGTCAGATTGGGAATGGCCCGCAGGGCCGGCAGGTGTTCGATCGGCTGATGGGTCGGGCCGTCTTCCCCCAGCCCGATCGAGTCGTGGGTGAACACGTAGATCACTCGCAGCCGCATCATCGCCGCCAGCCGCAGGCTTGGCCGCATGTAGTCCGAGAAGATCAAGAACGTGCCGCCATACGGAATCAGGCCGCCGTAGAGAGCCATGCCGCTCAGCATCCCGCCCATTCCGTGCTCCCGCACTCCGAAGTGGACGTAGCGCCCGATTCGGTAGGTGGCCGAGAAGGGAGCCTCCCCGCTGATCTTTGTCAGGTTGGATCCGCTGAGATCGGCCGAGCCTCCGATCAGCTCAGGCAGGTTCGCGGCAAGCGCGTTGAGGGTCTTGCCGGAGGCCGCCCGGGTCGCCATTCCCTTCTCGTCCGCCGCAAAGTCTGGGAGGCGCTCCACCAGTCCATCTGGCAGCTCGCCGCGCTGAGTTCGATCCCAGGCCTTGGCCAATTCAGAGTGAGCCCGCCGATAATCGGCCAGCCGCGCAAGCCATCCCGACCTCGCGCTCCGGCCACGGTCGGCTGAACTTCGCAGGTGTTTGCGCACATCGTCGGGAACCAAGAACCGCGGCTCCAGCGGCCACCCCAGCTTTTGTTTCGCGCCGGCAAGTTCTTGCTCCCCCGGCGGTTCACCGTGGGCCTCCGCGGTGTCCTGCCGGGTGGGCAGCCCATAGCCAATGTGGGTCCGACACACAATCAGCGAAGGGCGCGGGTCGGACTGCGCAGCCTCGATCGCAGTGTGGATCGCTTCGAGGTCCAAAAAGTCCTCCACGCTGCTTACCTGCCATCCATAGGCCCGAAACCGAGCCGCCCGATCCTCGGTGAACGCCAGGTCGGTGCTGCCATCGATCGAGATCCGGTTGTCGTCGTACAGAAAGACCAAGCGCCCCAGCCTGAGGTGGCCTGCCAGGGAAGCCGCCTCCGAGCCGATCCCTTCCATTAAGTCGCCATCCGACACAATCGCATAGATGAAGTGGTCGACGATCGGGTAGCCTTCTCGGTTGTAATAGGCCGCCATCCGCTCCGCCGCTATTCCCATTCCGACCGCATTGGCGAATCCCTGGCCCAGCGGTCCGCTGGTTGTCTCCACTCCCGGCGTCTCGCCATGCTCCGGATGCCCCGGGGTGATGCTCCCCCATTGCCTGAATCGACGGATCTGCTCCAAGGGAAGGTCGTAGCCGGTGAGGTGCAGCATCGCGTAGAGCAGCATCGAGCCATGCCCGGCCGAGAGCACAAACCGGTCTCGGTTCGGCCAGTGCGGATCGGCCGGATCGAACCGCAGGTGGCGGGTCCACAACACATAGGCCAGGCTGGCAGCCCCCATGGGGAGTCCGGGATGGCCCGACTTGGCCTGCTGGACCGCGTCGGCCGCCAAGAAGCGGATCGTATTGATGGATCGATTGGCGAGATCCGATTCATTCATCGGCTGAGCACGTCCTTCTGCGGGTCGGCGAACCGGGCAGGTATCCACTGCTTAAGCTCGCGCAGGCAAGCCATCCCAAGCTTGTGGCTAACGTCCGCCTCGCAGTACTGCACTTGGGCGCCGACAGCTCGCAAACGGGCGACATCATTTCGGGCCACCGTCACCGGGATCAGCTCATCGCGGGTTCCATGCCCCCAAAACACCGGAAGCCCGTGAAGCGGGCTCAGGTCACCCTGCGGCAGATGTCCGGACCCAATCGCGAGCGCGGCCGGTCGAATTGACAATCCCAACTCGGCGGTCATAGCAGCGGCAAAGGCCATGGCTGCCCCCTGGCTGAACCCCAGTAGGACTAGCTTGCCCCGGTCCAGAGCGTGGCCGTGCTCCAGGTAAGTCAGCAGTCGTTCCAGCAGCACCACCGACTCGGCGAACTCTTCCAGTTTCGGTGGCCAGGCCCCAAGCTGCGGCAGCCAGCCGTATCCGCCTGTTGTCTGCGGAAAAGGCGCTCGGGGCGCGATGATCAGACCTCCACTGGGAAGCGCCGGTTCAAGCTGCCAAATGGCTTGTTCGTCGCCGCCCAATCCATGCAGCATGACTATCGACGGAATTCCCGCCTCCGTCACGCTGCGAATTCGGAACGCGAGCGGCGCCTGATCGAGGCCAACCTCGGGAGCGGTCGTCATCGGTGGGCGGGGTCGCTTGAGAATCGAGGCCAGCGAATGTTGCGGCGCGGCACGTTTTGATCGGCGGCCTCCGCGGGGCTCACGATTCGGCAGCGGGCCCCGCTGAAGACTGGGTCGCATCCAAAAGCGCCAGTAGGGTGCGGACGATGAGCGCTGCGTCGTCCAAGGGATCTTCGACGTGGGGCAAGCGATGGTCCTCGGTCACCTGCTGCCGCAGCCGGGCGGCCGCCTGGCGCAGGTTTGCCGGTCCCTCCCGCTCCAACCACCCTAAGAGGTCAAAGGCCCCGCGAGTTGGCGGCTCACTGTGGCTGCCGAGGAACACGGCCACTGCCCAACCCGCCGCCCGGCGGGCAGAAACTCGGGCCCGCCCCTCTTTGCCATGTTCTCGGGCCGCGCGGGCGTAGCTGAGTTCGGCCTCGATCCTCGATCGGGCCTGTTCCGGCCTCACAGACTCGTGTGGCTGCCCGCCCGCGCGAGGTGCTCCAGGAACTCTTGCCGGGTCAGCGGACTCTTCGAAAACGTCCCACACAGCGCGCTGGTGATCATGCGAGCGTTCGCCTTCTTAACCCCGCGCATCATGGCGCAGAGGTGCAAGCCCTCGACAACTACTCCTACTCCGTGCGGGTGGAGGGCGGTGTCCAAGAAATCGGCGATCTGGCGGGTCATCCGTTCCTGGATCTGCAGCCGGCGGGCGAAGAGGTCGACGACCCGCGGGATTTTGGACAGTCCGAGGATCTTGCCGTTCGGCAAGTAGGCGACGTGTGCCTTCCCGACGAACGGCAGCATGTGATGCTCGCACAGGCTGTAGAACTCGATGTCCCGCACGATGACCATCTCGTCGTATTGCTCATTGAAGATGGCATCGTTGATCATCATCTGGGGATCGACTCGATATCCGGCGAGCAGTTCGTCATAGGCCCGGGCCACTCGCTGCGGGGTGGCCTGCAGGCCTTCCCGATTCGGATCCTCACCGATCGCGATCAGTAGGTTCCGCACAGCCTCCTGGACTTCCGGCCGGGCGACCCCGACGCCGCCCAGCAGCTCGGCGGCAGCCTCAATCTCAAGTTTGTGCTCCACTGTGTTGAGGTGTTCCTCGATGTCCATTGCCGCCTTTCGCGCGGATCAATCGCAAACCGTAAGCGGCATGAGCTTACCATAACTGGTTCGTGGGAGCGCACAGGTACAATACCCAGATGCCATCCGAATACGATCTTCGTGGGCATACGGCGCTTGTGACCGGCGCGGGCCGACGACTCGGCCGCGCCTTTGCCGAAGCGATTGCCCGCCAGGGCGGCGATGTGGTCGTTCACTATCGTAACTCCCAGGCCGGAGCGGAGGGGGCGGTGCAAGTCGCGCAGCGCCTCGGGTGTCGATCCGTAGCAATTCAGGCCGACCTTTTGGATCCGGAGCAGGCTGCCGGCCTGATTCGAAGGTCCCTCGAGCTGGTTCCGGAAGTCGACCTGCTGGTCAACAGCGCGGCGATCTTCGAGCCGGTTGGTGCGCTGGAGGCCTCGGTTGAGACCTGGCAGCGCCACCTCAGCATCAATCTCACCTCGCCGTACCTGATCTCGCAGGCCTTCGCCAGGGCCCGCAACGGGGCGCCTGGAGTCATCGTCAACTTGCTTGACTGGCGGGCGCTCCTGCCAGCAGCCGATCATTTCCCGTATACGATCAGCAAGAGCGCCCTCGCAGCGCTGACCCGTGGGTTGGCGCTGGCCCTGGCGCCCTCGGTTCGGGTCAACGGCTTAGCGCTGGGCGCTATTCTGTCGCCGGCCGAAGGCGGAGGCGACGACTCACTCACTGAAGTGCCCGCCGGACGGTCGGGCACCGTCGAAGAAGCCGTTGAAGGGTTGCTGTTCTTGCTGGCCGGACCTAAATCAATGACCGGTGAGATCCTGCGGCTTGATGGAGGCCGGCATCTGACCGGATGAAATGAACTCCAAGCTGCCAACCGACTCGATCGTGATCAAAGATTTGCTCGTGCGCGGGATTATCGGAGTCAACGACTGGGAGCGGGAAGCCGAACAAGACATCCTGGTTAACGTCGCCCTCAGTACAGATCTGAGCCGAGCCGGCCGGACCGACGACCTCGCAGACACAGTCAACTACCGGACGGTCGCCAAGAAGATCATCGCCCATGTGGAAGGCACTCAGCGGTTCACGCTGGAAGCACTAGCGGCCGATATCGCGGCGATCTGTCTCTCCGAGCCCGGAGTGCGGCGCGCTCGGGTTCGAGTAGAGAAACCCGGCGCGCTGCGGTTCGCCCGCTCAGTGGGAGTGGAGATCGAAAGAGAGGCCGACGGCACTGGGTGAACTGGCCTTCATCAGCATTGGCTCAAACCTCGATCCCGAACACCATCTGCCTCAGGCAGTCGAGCGACTGCGGCAGCTCGGGAACCTGCGCGGGGTATCGGGGGTCTATCAAAATCCGGCAATTGGCGGGCGACCGCAGCCGGACTTCCTGAACGCGGCCGCGCTGCTCGAGGTAGAGCTCCCTCCTGCCGAACTGCAAGCCGAGCTGCGAAAGATTGAAGCCGACCTGGGCCGGGTCCGGACCCGCGACAAGGATGCGCCACGGACCATTGACCTCGATCTGTCACTCTTTGGGAATCAACGCCTGAGCGGCCCTGGGTTCCAGATCCCGGATCCCGAGATTGGCCGGCTAGCTTATCTGGCGATTCCCCTCGCAGAATTAGCTCCCGACTTCCGCCACCCTGAGCTTGACAAGACACTGGGTGAGATCGCGAATCGCCTGCGAGCAGGGTCAAATCTGGTGCGGCGTTCAGACTTAAGTGAACAATTGAAGCGGCTGCTGGCTGCTCACCGCCCGCATGGCCGCTGAAGTCGTCATCTGCGGGGCAGGAATCGCAGGAATTTCTACCGCCTACCACCTGGCGGTAGGCCGCGGCCTCTCCGACGTGGTGTTGGTGGATGAGCGGCCTCCGCTCTCGCTGACCAGTGACAAATCCACCGAGTGTTATCGGAACTGGTGGCCCGGGCCGGGAGACGCGATGGTGGGGTTGATGAATCGCAGCATCGACATCCTCGAGTCGCTGGCCCGGGCCCACGGGGATCCATTCAACCTGACCCGCCGCGGTTATCTATTCGCCTCGGCCGATCCGACTCGGATCGAGGAATTCCGAGCCCAAGGCCAGGAGGCCGCTGCGCTCGGCGCCGGCCCGTTACGCGAGCACCGCGGCGGGCCGGACGACCCGCCCTATGTGGCGCTGCCGGCCTCAGGGTTCGAGGGCCAGCCGACGGGGGCCGACCTGATCACGGACACCGGCCTGATCCAGCAGCATTTCCCCTACCTCAGCGAAGCCACCGTTGCGGTCCTGCACGCCCGGCGGGCCGGGTGGTTCGCTGCTCAGCAGCTCGGCCAGTTGATGCTCGACAAGGCTCGCGCGGCCGGTGTTCGACTTATGGCAGGTAAGCTGGACCGGATCGAGCAGCGGAAGAGTCGGGTGCAGGCGGTGCAGATCGAGACTGCCCAAGGACCGCTCCGGGTCGCGGCTCGGCATTTCGTAAATGCCGCGGGTCCGTTCGCCAAGCCCGTCGCAAGCCTGCTGGGCGTCGAGCTCCCGGTGTATTCCGAACTGCACGCCAAGGTCGCGTTCAACGATCGGCTCGGCGCATTCCCGCGCTCCGCCCCCCTGTTGATCTGGACGGATCCCCAGCGGCTTCCTTGGCAAGACAGGGAGCGGCAGTTGCTCGAGAGGGAACCGGCGAGCCGTCATCTGTTGGAGGAATTCCCGCGCGGCGTGCACGGCCGGCCCGAAGGACCATCCGACAGCCCGATTATCTTGCTGCTCTGGACTTATCACACGGATCCGGTGGAGCCGAGCTTCCCGCTGGTCTTCGACCCGCAGGCTGCCGAGATTGCCTTACGAGGCATGGCGACGATGATCCCGAAGCTGCGGTCCTACTTCGAGGCGCCGCCCAAGCCGTTCGTTGACGGCGGCTACTACACGAAGACTAGGGAGAACCGGCCCCTGGTCGGACCCTTGCCCGTCGGTGGAAGCTGGGTGATCGCGGCCCTCTCCGGGTATGGCCTCATGGCCTCCCCGGCTTGCGGTGAGCTGTTGGCGGCTCACATCGCCGGAGGCGCGCTGCCGGCCTATGCCCGTTGGTTCCAGCTGGATCGCTACGACGATCCGGACTACCAGGAAATGCTTGCAAACTGGGGCCGCAGCGGTCAGCTCTAAAGCGGTGGCTGGCCGGACGGGCTGCCTGGCTCGATCAGTTCGGCCCTGTCCAACGGGCTGCCTGGCCAGATGAATTCGGCCTAGCCCAAGGGGCTGCCCACTAAATCAGTCCGCCCCGCCCGAGCCCGGCGCGCAAAATGGCCAATTCAGCTTCATCGAGCTGCTGCAGGGGCGAGCGCGGCGGTCCCCCATAAAGACCGACCAGATCCAGGGCGGCCTTGACCCCGGCGACCCCGAAGCGGACCGTCAGCAACTCGTTCGGCTCGACCAGCTTCGCCTGAATCTCTCTGGCCAGGGCCAGCTCACCACGTTGAACCGCGCTCATCAAATCATGGATCTGGCTCGTTGCCAGGTTGCCGAGCGCCGGGACGCAGCCGACCGCCCCGACCATAAGCGCTCCGAGCAGCAGCCCGGCGGACCCGACCAGCACTTGAAAATCCTGCGGTGTCTGATCAACGAGCGAGGTAATCTTGGCCAGGCTCCCGCCGCTCTCCTTGATTCCGACCACCTTCGGGTATGCCGCGAGTTCCCGAACCACCTCGATGGGCAGATCCAGATGGGTATAGACCGGAACACTGTAGAGGATGACCGGGAGGCTCGAGGCCGCGGCGATAGCGCGGTAGTGCGCCACCAATCCGGCTGGCCTGACGCTGGGGGCAAAGTAGCCCGGGGTAACGACGATCACCGCGTCCGCGCCGGCATCTGCCATCCGCCCGACCAACTCGATCGTGGCGCGGGTTGACTCCAGACCCGCCCCCGCGATCAACAGCTTCCCACGTGGTAGGACCGAGCGGACCGCCCGCACCAGATCGACTCGCTCGGTGCCGCTCAGCGAGACCGACTCTCCGGTCGATCCGGCTACCACGTACCCGTCAAGCGGCCAGCCGTTCCAACGGGCGAGATTCGATTTGAGCCGGTCGAAGTCGATCGCTTCGTCGGAGTCGAAGGGGGTCGGGATTGGAGGGAAGATGCCTTTGAGCGAAATCAAGGATCGGGCGGGGTCTGGCGGCCGGGCGGCTCAGACGCCGACCAGAATCACCCGGGCCGGCGCGCCGTCGCTTCCGATAAGCTTGAGCGGGAGGCAGTAGATCGAGTAGCGGCCTTGGGCCACCCCGGTCAGGTTCAATCCTTCGACAATCACTACCCCGGCCTCCAGCAGAATCCGATGGGTAGGCGCTCCGTCACCAAACGGGGCCACGGAGAGATAGTCGACCCCTACCAATCGGACCCCCTTGCGAACCATCCATTGCGCCCCGCTGGGATCGACGGCGACAAAGTCACGCCGAAACTTTCGTTCGCCTTTCGTCCAAAACTCGGAGTTGCGGGTCTTGAACAACAGCCGACGAGTCCGGGGTGGGATCCCGGCGCCCTCTAACGTGGAGGCGTCCAAGACTTCTGCCCGCTTCAACTCGACAACGTAGGCCCGGCCGATTAAAGACTTGAGCGGAATTGCCTCAATGCTGCGGCCACCTCGAATGAAATGAAGCGGCGCGTCGATATGGGTTCCGACATGAACTCCGGCCTCGAAACGCGAGACATTGGCATGGGCCCCGGCGTCCATCGACTGGGTGCGTTCGAGACGGACCGGCGGGTCCCCGGGCCAGACCGGAATCTCCGGCGAGATTCCAACCGAGACATCGTAGATCCGCATGAAGCCGCGGATTATAGATTCGATCCAAGCAGAATGCGAACGTCGTCTCTGCTACGACTATAATCAGCCCATGCTCACCGACTGGCAGGCGATTGATCGCGCAATCGACACCAAGCTTGAAAGCACGCTCGCGGAGCTCGGCCGACTATGTGCCCAACCGAGTGTGTCGGCCCAGGGATTGGGGATGCAAGAATGCGCCGGGCTGGTGGCCGAGATGCTGCGGGCCAGAGGCTTCGACACCAAAGTGCTGTCAACCGACGGGCACCCGGTCGTTTTCGCCGAGCGGTCCGGCCGGGGCGACCGAACCTTGCTGCTGTACAACCATTACGATGTGCAGCCCGCGGAGCCGCTCGAATTGTGGACGACGCCCCCCTTCGAACCGAGCCGGCGCGATGGCCAGCTGTTCGCTCGCGGCGTAAGCGACGACAAGGGCCACATCCAGTGTCGGCTGGCGGCGCTGGATGCTTTCCTCGAAGTTGAAGGGGAGCTGCCGTGTTCCGTGAAGTTCGTGATCGAAGGCGAGGAGGAGGTCGGGAGCGTCCACCTGCCTGAGTTCGTGCAGCGGCATGCTAAGCTGCTGGCCGCCGACGCCTGCCTCTGGGAGTTTGGGGAGATCAATCACGAAGGTACGCCCATTCAAGATGCGGGCATGCGCGGCATTTGCTATGTCGAACTCAGCGTAGAGACTGCGACCCGCGACTCGCACTCGGGCATGAGCGGCTCGATCTTCCCCAACGCGGCCTGGCGATTGGTTTGGGCGCTACGCACCCTCAAAGGGTCGGACGAAATGATTCGCCTGCCAGGCTTTTACGATCGGGTGGTGCCGCCCACCGCCCGTGATCTCGGCCTGCTCGAGCAGCTCCCGGACCCCAGTGATCATTTTCGGGAGTTCTACGGGATCAAGAGGTACTTGAAGGGAATCGAAAGCGGCCTGGACCTGATGCGAGAACAAGTTTTCGTGCCGACCTGTACCATCTGCGGATTGACGGCCGGTTATCAGGGGCCCGGCAGTAAGACCGTGCTGCCGGCTCGAGCCAGCGCGAAGGTTGATTTTCGCCTGGTCCCGGATCAGCGGCCCAGCGAAGTCTTGGAGCAGCTGCGCGCCCACCTGGACGGCGAGGGCTTTCCAGACGTCGAAATCCGCGAATTGGGCAGCGAGCCCCCCGCCCGCACGGATCCGGACGATCCATTCTTGCAGCTTGTCGTCAATTCGGCAGTCGAGGTCTATGGCGTTCCGCAATTGATCAGTCCAATGGTCGGAGGCTCCGGCCCCAATCACGCGTTCATCCATGGGCTCGGGGTTCCCGTTGCGACAGCTGGGATCGGGTACCCAGGTTCAAACACCCACGCACCGAATGAGAACATCGTCATCGAGAACTTCGTCCGGGGAGCGCGCCACACCGCCAGAGTCCTCGGGTATTTCGGCGCGGGGGCGGCCCTTCCATAGCCGAGCGGGCCCATCTATAATCCATCCAGAAACTTCGGGGCGTAGCGCAGCCCGGTTAGCGCACCTGCATGGGGTGCAGGGGGTCGGCGGTTCGAATCCGCCCGCCCCGACTGCGGACCGTCGCAACTTCGCGGCGGTCCTGCCGTTTCAGACCCAATCCAAATTAACGAGGCCCTTGCACCAATAGCGATGAGGGTACAGCTATTTGCCACCTGTCTGGTGGATAGCTTGTTTCCCGAGGTCGGGGAAGCGGTCGTTGAAGTGCTGACCCGGGCCGGAGTGGAGACCTGGTTTCCGCCGGGCCAGACCTGCTGCGGCCAACCGGCCCTCAACGCCGGCTCGCGGGCCGAGGCGCGCGCGCTGGCGCTTCAGACCTTGGAAGCCCTCGCCGCGGAGGACGTGGTGGTGGTCCCCTCCGGCTCCTGTGCCGAGATGATCCGGCACCGCTACCCTGAGCTGTTGGCGGATTTGCCCGATCAGCTCGGGCGAGCGCGGCGGCTGGCCGAAAGAACCTACGAGTTTAGCGAGTTCCTGGTCGATCAGTTGCTAGTGGCCGAGTTCGGTGCCTCGCTCCCGCTCTTGATCGGTTATCACCCCTCTTGCCATCTGCTGAGGGGGCTCGGAGTTGACCGCCAGCCACTTCGACTGCTCGAAGCGATCGCAGATGCTTCGATCGAGCGATTGAGTCCGGAGTGCTGCGGGTTTGGCGGGATATTCTCGATCGAGATGCCGGAGATCTCACGGGAGATGCTCGAGCGGACCCTCGAAAGGATTCGGAGCTCCGGGGTCGAGGTCGTCGCCGGATGCGATGTGAGCTGTCTGATGCAGATCGAAGGCGGGCTACGGCGGGCCGGGTCACCGGTGCGCTGCGCCCATCTGGCGCAGTTGTTGGTGGGTCGGGTAGCAGGGCTGAAGTGACACTAGCCTTCCGAGAGCGCGCTCGATCGGCAATCGCCGATTCCCAACTGCAGCGACTGCTTGACCAGAATGCCGATGCCCGCCAGCGAGCTCGGATTGAAGCGCTGCAGGAACTCCCCGATGCAGCCGAATTGCGTCAACGGGCCCGCACGATCCGCCAGCAAGTGGTGTTCGGGCTTGAGGCCTATCTGGAGAAGTTCGCAACCAGGTTGGCTGAGAACGGGATCCAGATCCAGCGAGCAGCCAACGCGGCAGCGGCCAATCGGCTGATTCTGGAAATCGTCCGGCGGCATAAGGCCGAGTTGGTGGCCAAGTCAAAGTCGATGCTGACCGAGGAGATCGGCCTGAACGCCGCCCTGGAGGCGGCCGGGATCCGGCCTGTCGAAACCGACCTGGGCGAGTACATCGTTCAGCTCAGAGCTGAGAAGCCGTCGCATATCTTAACCCCCGCCCTGCACCTGAGCATTGAAGACGTCGCCGAGACTTTCCGCAGCCGGCTTGGCGTCACCCTGGGTGACGACGTTGAGCAGATCAATGCCGAAGCCCGCGGCCGATTGCGGAAAGTATTTCTCAGCGCTCCGGTTGGGATCACGGGCGTTAACTTCGGTGTGGCGGAAACCGGAACCTTGTGCCTGGTGACGAACGAGGGGAATGGCCGAATGGTCGCCACCCTTCCGCCGGTGCACATCGCCGTGATGGGGATCGAGCGCCTGGTCCCCACGCTAGATGACCTGGCGGTGATGCTGCGCCTCTTGCCTCGCTTCGCGACGGGTCAGTCAATCAGCAGTTACGTGTCGCTCATCCATTCTCCCCGCCGACCGGGCGATCCTGAGGGTCCCAGCGAACGGCATCTGATTTTGGTCGACAACGGCCGCTCAGGATTGGCAGATACTGCGGCAGCGGAAGCGCTGCTGTGCATCCGCTGTGGCGCCTGCCTGAATGCTTGCCCGATTTTTCGCGAGGCCGGTGGCCACGCATATGACAGCGTGTACGCCGGACCCATTGGGGCGGTGTTGTCGCCTGCTCTGTTTGGAATCCGGAAATACGGTCATCTCGCCCAAGCGTCAACCTTGTGCGGCGCATGCACGGAGGCCTGCCCGGTAGGGATCGACATTCCCGGCCTGCTGCTGGATGTTCGGGCCCAGTCCGAGCCGAAGCCGCTCGGCCGCGGTATCCGTCTGTTCAGTTGGGTAGCGCGTTCGCCAAGCCGTTTCCGCTGGGCACAGCGGGTCGCGGCGGTGGGCGGCCGGTTGTTGTCCCGCCGAGCCGGCTGGATCACTCAGCTCCCCGGCCCGTTGGCCGAGTGGACCCGATTCCGCGACTTCCCACCGTTCTCCGGTCGGCCGCTTCGTTCGCGGCTTCGGAGGGTGAGCCGGCCGGCGAGCGAGCGCCACCCCGAAATCGAGCCGGTGGAAGCGGCCACCACGACCGTGGAGGTTGTGGAACCCGAAGATCGGCCCGCGAGCTTCGAAGCGAGGCTGAAGGACCTGGGTGGAGAGGTGATCCGCTGTGCGGAGTTTGAGGCCGCGGATCGAATAGTTGGCCAGCTGCACGTCTTGGGCGCCGGCCGATTGTTGTCCTGGGGTCCGGTGGAGCCGATTCTCTTTACAGTTTTGCAGCGCCTGGAGCGGGAGGGTTTTCCGGTCGTCCTACCGGAGGTTGCTGAGGGTCCGCTGGGGACGCCGGCCCTTCGCTCATTCGGCGAGGCTAAGGTGGGACTGACTGGGGCGGTCGCCGCCCTCGCCGACACCGGGACGCTCGTGCTCTCCGGAGGTTCGCGCCGGTCGCTGCTGCCTTCGCTGCTGCCGGAAACTCACCTGGCGGTGCTGCGGTCGAAGGATGTGTACCCTGATCTCGAGCGCTGGCTGCAGGCGGTCGGCCCAGCCTATGTCGCCGGGACCTCCAACCTCGTGCTGATCAGCGGACCCTCGCGAACGGCCGATATCGAGATGACCCTCACGGTGGGCGTGCACGGTCCGCGCCAGTTGATTGTGTTCTTGATTGAGTAGTCTCCCGGCCGCCGGTCGTCTCAACAGGCGACCTCAGACCGAGCGAGCTTCTTCTTGCAGTCGCTCGCCAGAGATCGCCTCCAGAACTCCGATCACGGCAGAGTTGTCCAGGTCTCGCATCCCGAGCTGCAGCATCGCCTCGAAGAGCTGCATGTTCGCCGCGGTGGCGGGCAGCGGCATGCCATAGGCCCGAGCGGTGTCGAGCACGATGGCCAGGTCCTTGTGCATCAGGTGGGCCCGGAACCCGGGTTGGCGCTCGCCGGCGAACAGCCGAGCGGGTTTGACGTCAAGCGTCCAACACCGCGCCGCGCCGCCCTTGATGGCTTCCACGACCCGCAGAGGTGAAACCCCCAACTTCTGGGCAAGCAGCAGCAATTCCCCCATCGCAACCATCTGAGCCGCCACCATGATCTGGTTGCAAGCCTTAGCCACCTGCCCGGCTCCGCTCTCGCCAACATAGGTAATGGTCTTGCCCTCCGCCTCGAACACCGGCCGGGCCCGTTCAAACGCCTCCTTAGGCCCGCCGACCATGATCGCCAGCGTGCCGGCCACCGCACCCACATCGCCGCCGGAGACCGGGGCGTCCAGTGCCAGCACCCGGTGCTCAGCGAGCCGGTCGGCGATCCGGCGCGCCACTTCCGGCTTGATCGTACTGTGATCGATGAACAAGCTGCCCGGCTGAGCACCTTCGAGGATTCCCGAGCTCCCGAGCACCACCATCTCGACATCCGGGGAATCGGGGAGGCAGGTGATCACGATCGAACAGGCTGCGGCCAGTTCCCGTGGCGAACTGGCCACGGCCGCGCCCGCGGCAGCCAGTTCCTGAACAGGCGGGCGACTCCGGCTGTAAACCGTAAGCTCGAAGCCCGCTTTGATGAGATTGAGCGACATCGGCTTTCCCATCAGGCCCAGCCCGATGAACCCGATCCGTTTGTCCATGCTCACCTCAATCGGATACAATCCAAGTTGGCCCCTGTAGCTCAGTGGATAGAGCGCTGCCCTCCGGAGGCAGATGCCGGCGTTCGAGTCGCCGCAGGGGCGCTATCGGCCCCGGCTATCCGCTGGGGCCGATTACTTTCCCAAGCGCTGTCTGAGCGCACTTGTCAACGCGGGGAGGATCTGGTGCAGATCCCCGACGACTCCAAAGCGAGCGAGCTTAAAGATTGGGGCGTCGGCGTCTTTGTTTATGGCCACAATTGTTTTTGCCGTCCGCATTCCGGCTAAGTGCTGGATCGCGCCCGATATCCCGCAAGCGATATAGAGGTCCGGCGAAACAACCTTCCCGGTCTGGCCGACCTGGTGGGCGTACGGAATGTAGCCGGCATCGACAGCCGCCCGACTGGCCCCTACTGCGGCGCCCAGGACTCCCGCCAACTCGCCGACCAGCTTGAAGCCTTCTCGGGCCCGCCAGATCTCCTGCTCCTTTTCATTGGTGAGCTCGGGAGGAGGATGCAGAGCAGGGTTGTTGGCGACACCCCGGCCGCCGGAAACGATGATCGCGGCATCGCTCAGACTGACTCCGCCGCCGGATTGCTTGTAGCCCAATACCTCAGTGCGCGGCTGTGCAAGGCCCAGCTCGATTCGGGCAATCTCCCCCGACCGGGTCGGGTCGGAGTCGGGAGCCGGGAATGATCGGCCGCGAACGGTCAATAGCTGCGGCCGGCGGGCGAGGTTGACTTCCGTCGTCAACAGCTTACCGGCATAGATTGGGCGGGTGGCGACGATCGCACCGTTCTGTCGAACCAGCTGAATCGCGTCGGGCGTGATTCCAGTATCGAGGTCGACCGCCACCAGAGCGGCCAATTCGCGGGCCCGGCTGGTGGTAGGAAACAGAACGATATCAGCCCCGCTCTGCCGGATAATCTGGCTCAGCCCATCGGCGTAGACTTCGGGACGGAATTCCTTCAGGCGGTCGTCATCAGCGAGCAGCACGCTGTGCGCGCCATGGGCGATCGCTTCGCCTGCCAAAGCTTCCACCCCGCTCCCCATCACCACTGCCTTGAGATCGGAGCCGGTCACGAAAAGGCTCCCCGCCCCTAGCGCTTCCCACGCCGCAACTGGCGGCTTGCCGCCAAAGTGATCGATGTAGACCAGCAGCATCAGATCAGCTTCTCCTCGATTAGTCGCTCCACCAGGGCAGCGGCCTGCTGCTGGGGTGTTTCGCCCGAGACAAACTCACAACTCTGCTCGGCCCGGACGGGCGCAATCACTTCCGGCCAAGTCAGCGCTGGCTCGGGGACCGGCTGCAGGCCAATGTCGCTCGCGCTCCAGATCGGGATCTCCGCCTTGGAGGCCTTTCGGATTCCCATGAACGATGGGTAGCGCGGCTCGTTGATCTCTTTCACGACGCTCACTACTGCCGGAAGTGGGCTGCGTACGAGCTGGCGGCCCTCCTCCAGCAGGCGTTCGACCGTGATGGTCTTGGCCGCCGGATCGAGCTCGCTGATTGCGGCCACCAGGTTCAATGAGGGCCAGCCCAGCCGGCGGGCTACCTGAGGACCGGTCACTTCGGTATCGGTGTCGACGGCCGCCTTTCCAAAGAAAACAATATCCGGAGCATCGATTCGCTTGATCGCCGCCGCCAACGCGGCAGAGGCGAGCAGCGAGTCGGCCCTCTCCAACGCCGGATCGCTGATCAGGATTGCCTCGTCGCAGCCCATGGCGAGGGCTTGCTTCAAAGACTCCTTGGCCGCCTGCGGGCCAAGGCTCATCGCCGTCACGCTCCCGCCATGCGCTTCCTTGGTGCGCAGCGCCTGCTCCACCGCGTATTCGTCCCAGGGATTCAGGACCAGCGGCGCGTCGCCCCAGGAGGCCACCCCGCCGACCACGGTCAGGGTCGCGGCGGTGTCCGGCGTCTGCTTGACACAGACGACAATTTTCAAAGGGCTGTCCTTATTTTCATATCGGCGAACCTTCCGCTGCTCGCCCGCACGGCCCGGCTAGCGCGTCGGGCATCCGCGGAGGCGGGACGGACACCTAAGTTGCTTCGCGGATGCCGGCGGCCTCGGCCTGCCACCGCTGCGGCTCGTAGGCCGGCATCTCCCGGCGCAGCGCCTTGTCGGTTCGATTCCCGAGCGCGTAGCCCGCCTGGATGAGGGAGTGAATCTCATTGGTCCCCTCGTAGATCATCGCCCCCCGCGCGTTGCGCAAGTAGCGCTCCACGACGAATTCGTCGCTGTAGCCATAGCTCCCGTGCACCGCGATCGCCTCGGAGGCGGCGTTAAAGGAAGCATCGGTCGCGAACTGCTTGGCCATCGACGTCTCATACGTGTTCCGAACGCCCTGATTCTTCATCCAGCCGACTTTCAAATACAGCAGCTTGGCGATTTCATAGTCGCTAGCCATGCGGGCAATCTTGGCCTGGACAAGCTGGTGCTCCGCGATCGGCTGCCCGAAGGTCTTGCGTTCCTTGGCGTAAGCCACACTGGCTTCCAGGCAGGCCCGAATCAGTCCGGCGGCCCCGGCGGCGACCGTGTAGCGACCGCTGTCGAATGCAGACATCGTTATCTTGAAGCCTTCGCCTTGCTCCCCGAGCCGGCTTTCCTTCGGCACCCGCACATCCTGCAGCGAAATCCAACCGGTCGAGCCGGCCCGCACTCCGAGCTTGCCTTTGATATCGCCAGTCGTGACGCCTGCGCTGTGGAGATCCACAATAAAGGAGGACAGGCCCTGGCTGCGCCTTTTGGGGTTCGAGTCGGTGCGGGCGGTGAGCAGGGCGAAGTCTGCCTTACTAGCTAGCGATATCCACATCTTCTCGCCGTTCAGCAGGTAATCGGTTCCATCCTGCTTTGCGGTAGTTTGCAGATTAGCAACATCCGATCCCGCGCCGGATTCCGAGAAGGCCCCGCAGCCGATCTTCTCCCCGCGGGCCAGAGGAATGAGGAACTCCTGCTGTTGGGCCTCGGTTCCCCACTGCAGCAGACTGAGGCCGCACAACCCGACGTGAACCGACATCACGACTCGTAGGGTTGTATCAACCGCCTCCAACTCCTCGCAGGCCAGCCCCAAGGAGATGAAATCCAACCCCTGCCCACCAAGGCTGATCGGGAAGCAGATGCCGAGAATCCCAAGTTTGCCCATCCTGGGCAGCACCTCCGGAGACATCTGTTGTTTGCGGTCCCACTCCTGAATGAAGGGTGCGACTTCCTTCTGAGCAAACTCGCGTACCATCTTCTGGACCATTTGGTGTTCAGGCCCGAGGCTGAAGTCCATACTGGTAGTCTCCCGCAAATTCGCCCGCAATTATAGCCTTGGGGTACTTGCTGCTCAGCCGCATGCCCCCCGCTATAATCCCCGCCATGGAATGGCTGGGCCCTCGCGCGGTACCGCTCGCGCTATCCATCGGGCTGATCTTGGCACTGGCCCCCACTCCAGCCTCAGTTGAAGTCGCTGAGCAACTTCAGGCCGGTGTCCTCTCGCTTCAATCCGGACTTCCCGGGCTGGCCCTGAGCGAGTTTGAGCGGGCCTTGGCGCTCGAGCCGGACCTGTCCGCCGCCCACCTGCTCGCGGCGCACTCCGCGGTAATGCTCGGCGCTCCGGTCGAGGCGCGAGCGCACTTGGACGCACGGTCTGGGCCGGGCGGAGAGAGCGAGTGCTTGGAGGTCGAGGTGAGCCTCGCTCTCGGCGAGCTTTCCGAGGCGGTCGAGCGTCTCGGTGCAGCGCAATCCGGGTGTCTGGCCCAAGTCCCCCAACTCGAGGCCGCGATCGACAGTTTCATGCAGTCCGGCCAGCTCGAAGCGGGGCTCCCCCTCTTGGAGCAGATGGCTGCCCTGCAGCCTGCCTGGGCTCATTTCCGGCTGGGTCAATGGCAGGCCGTTCGGCGGCCCGAGCTCGCCCTCAGCCACCTGGCATTGGCGGCCGAATATGACCCTCGGTCCGCCGACTACCTCAACCAGTTAACCGGAGTCATCGAACGAGCCCGGTCTCATCCCGATCTATCGTTCAGCCTCGCTCAGGTCGGGCAGTTCATGGCCAGATCCGGGGAATGGGCCCTGGCGGGAGAGGCGTTCTCCAATGCTCTGGCCATCCGGCCGGACTATACCGAGGCGCGGGCCTATCTCGGCCTGTCGCTGGATCAGGCCGGGGCAGATGGCTTCGACGATCTGGCCCGCGCAGCCGAGGAGGCGCCAGAGGCTGCCCTCCCGCAGGAGCTACTCGGCCGCCACTGGCGATTCAACGGCGATCCGGCCCAGGCCCTGCGGGCCTTCGAAAGGGCGGCCGAGCTCGCCCCGGACGACCCGCTGATCGCGGTTGATCTCGGCACGGCCTACCTCGCTTCCGGCGATTTGATCTCCGCCAAGGCTGCTTACTTGCACGCCACCGACCTGGCGCCCGAAGACCCGTTCTACTGGACTGTTCTAGCGCAGTTTTCTGTCGATCACGAAATCGAAGTCGAAACCCTCGGACTCCCGGCGGCCCGTCGGATCGTGCTGCTCGATCCTGGGCAGGCGACCGCACTCGACTTGCTCGGTTTCTGCCATTACCTGCTTGGGAACTGGAACTTGGCGGGGCGACTGCTTTCCCGGGCGATTGAAGCGGACCCATCGCTGGCCGCTGCCCATTATCACCTCGGCCTTCTACAGCTTGTGCTCGGCGACCTCGCCTCTGGGCGCCGGGCCCTACAAGCCGCCGCTCGGCTGGATGAGGGCGGATGGGTAGGAAGTTTGGCGCAGCGATCCCTTGAGAATCTGACTCCTTAAGATGGGTGACCGTCGCCTAGTGCCGAGTAGGTGGTTCCTGCCGGCCGGCTTGCTGCTCGCCGCCTGCCAAGGCCTGGCCCCACGGGTAGATCCCGGGCAGGTGATCTTCCAGGATGACTTCTCCCGCCCGACCAGCGGCTGGGATCGCTACCACGACACCACCTATCTGTCGGACTACGCCGAGGGGTCCTACCGGATCAATATCTTAGATCCCAACACCGACGCCTGGGCCAATCCCGACCTGACCCTCTCGGATGTGCGGATTGAAGTGGACGTAACCAAAGTCGGCGGCCCCGACAACAATGTCTTCGGAGTGCTCTGCCGGTACCAGGATTCACGGAATTTCTACTTCTTCCTCGCTTCCAGCGACGGCTACGCCGGGATCGGAGTCTACAAGGACGGCAGGCGCCGGCTGTTAAGCGACAAGAGCTTGCTGCCCTCGGAGGCGGTCCAGCGCGGGCAAGGCTCAAACCACTTGCGGGCAGATTGTGATGGCTACCGCTTGTCACTCTTCGTCAACGGCCGGCCGGTGGCCGAAGCCCAGGCCGCCGAGTGGCAGAGCGGAGACATCGGGCTGATCGCCGGGACCTATGAGCTCCCCGGTACCGATGTGCTGTTCGACAATTTCTCTGTCCTGCAGCCCACCCCCTAACCCAAGCGCAGTTCGGCCTCACTTATGTTATTCACGACCTTGCTTACAGTGCTTGTGACGGCCGCTTTAGGTCGCTGCTGTATAATCGCGGCGTGGTAACGAAGCCTGCATTGGAAGCCCGGCTGCTCGAAGCGATTCGCGCCGCCGACGATGTTGCCAAGCGGACCCTGAGAATGATTTTGACGGCCTGGAAGCTGGCGGAAGTCGAACTCGGCGGCCCACTGGATGAAGCGGGCGCCCTCGGGCTGCTGCAAAAGGAGGCGAAAGGCCGTCGTGAGACCATCGCCGACGCCGAGCGAGCCGGCCGGCAGGCCTTGGTCCAAGCGGCTCAGGCCGAGCTTGCTTTCCTTGAGACCTACCTTCCCCGGCAACTTTCCGAGCGAGAGCTTGACGAGCTGGTACTGCGTGCCATCCGGGAGGTCGGCGCCAGCGGACCCGACCAGATGGGGCTGGTGATGAAGGCCCTTGTTCCCACCGTGCAGGGGCGCGCCGACGGCAAGACGGTTAGCCAGGCGGTCCGCAACTTGCTCAAACCTTCCTGACCCGGCATGGAATCCCCCGATAGCCTGAGCCTGAGAAGACGGCTGGTTCGAGTCTGGGGTGCGACCCGGCTCTGGCTGATTCTGACTCTAGGGGTCCTTGGAACTCTGGCGGGCATCTCCGTTGGCACTCTCCAAGACGGATCGGCCCTGGGCCTGGAGGTCGGGGACGTGTCGTCGCAAGACCTGCTGGCCCCCTTCGCCTTGTCCTATGAAAGCAAGGTGCTCACCGAACAGAGTCGGTCCGCGGCTGAGAGTGCGGTCGCCGAAGTCTTCGACCCGCCGGACAGCGCGATCGCCCGTCAGCAACTCGAGCAATTGAACACTACCCTGGACTACATCGCAGCCGTTCGAGCGGATACCTCCGTCTCTGCCGAGCAGCGGCTGCAGGACTTATCGAAGCTTTCGGAAGTTCAACTTTCCCCCGAGGCAGCTCGGACGATTTTCAGACTATCGCCCACCCGCTGGGAAGCTGTTCGCCTGGAGGCCAGCTCGGTCCTTGAACAGGTGATGCGAGGGGAGATCCGCGAAGGCAGGCTCGAAGACGCGCGCAGGGGGCTACCGACCCTGGTCAGCATCAGCATGGCCGAAGACCAGGCCAATCTGGTGGTCGAACTGGTTGGACCCTTTGTCGCCCCCAATGCTCTCTACAACGCCAGCTCGACCCAATTCGCCCGGCAAGAGGCCCGGGATTCGGTCGCCGCGGTCAATCGCACATTTGCCCTCGGGGAGACCATCGTCACCCGCGGTCAGGTGGTCGGCGAGCTTGAGATCGAGGCTCTGAGCAAATTCGGGCTGCTTGCGCCGCCGAATCGATTGCAAGGTCTGGCGGTACATGGACTGATCGTAGCCGTGTTGGGAGCTGCGACGGCCATCTTCGCCCATCGGGCCTACCCCGAATTCGTTGGAAGCCTGCGGCTCGTCGGTCTGGCCGCGTTGCTCTTCGTTATCACCGCCCTGGGGATGGGTTTCGCAATCCCCGAGCGGACCATACTGCCCTACCTGTTCCCGGTCGCAATGATTCCGATGCTCATGGCGATTTTGGTTGGGCCGGGAATGGGTGTCATGGCCGCCCTGGTGCTCGGCACCCTTGGCGGGCTTGCAGCGCAGCGTGGGCTTGAGCTCAGCTTGTATTACATGCTTGGTGGGGTTTTGGGTGCTCTGACCATTGGTCGGGCAGAAAGGTTGAGCATTTTCGTCTGGTCGGGGCTGGCGGCAGACCTGGCTGCGGTTGCGGTGGTGGTTGCCTTCCGCTTTCCTGATCCAGCCACCGACACGATTGGAAAGGCCTCGCTGTTGGGGGCTGCGCTTGCGACGGGTTTGTTCTCGGCCAGCCTGGTGTTCGGGCTCTTGGTACTGATCGGCAACCTGCTTGGCATCACCACGAATCTCCAGCTTATTGAGCTTTCCCGCCCTGATCATCCGCTGCTTCAGCTGCTGCTCCGGTCGGCTCCGGGGACCTATCAGCACAGTTTGCAGGTAGCCAACCTGGCCGAACAAGCCGCTCGTTCAATCGGAGCCAACGCATTGTTGACCCGGGTCGGGGCTCTCTATCACGACGTGGGTAAGTCCGCACAGCCACAATTCTTCATCGAGAATCAGCTTTCCGGCCACAATATCCACGAGCAGCTGGATCCCGCGACCAGCGCAAGCATGATCCTGGCTCACGTTCCGGCAGGCCTCGAACTGGCCCGCAAGTACCGCCTGCCAAAAGTGGTTGCCGATTTCATCCCCGAACACCACGGCAAGATGCTCACAACCTACCAGTTTCATGCCGCCCGGGAGGCGGCCGGCGGCAATGCGGAAAGCATTGCCCCGCGGGACTTTACCTACCCAGGACCCAGGCCGCGCTCGAAGGAGACCGCGATCTTGATGCTAGCCGACGGTGTAGAGGCCAAGATCCGGGCCGACATGCCGGAAGACGAGGCCGCAATGGGCGAGGCGGTGGCCTGGGTTATTGAAGATCGGCTCGCCTCCGGCCAGCTGGCTCGGACGGACTTGACACTGAAAGATCTGGACGCCATCCAGCGATCCTTCGTGACGACGCTGCGCAGCATTTACCACCCCCGCATCCGCTATCCAGCCGACGCCCCTGGTCGAGAAGCGGCCCCGAGCCCGCCGGCCGTGACTCCACCTTCGGAGGGTCCGGGTACCCGGCCGGCAGCGGCGGATACCAGGCAGCAGCTCTCTCCGGTCCGTGAACGCCAGGAGCGGTGACCCTCGATATCCTGGTCGAGCCGGGCCCAGCAGGGAAGGGCTTTAGCCAGGCCCTCCGAGCGGCCGCCGAGGCCACCCTCCAGGACCAAGGAGTCACGGATGCCGGCCTCACGGTGGTAATGACCGATGAAGCAGGAATGTCGGCACTTAACCTGGAGTTCGCCGGGCTGAACCAAGCTACCGACGTACTTGCCTTCCCGGATGGGCAACCGGACCCCGAGTCGGGTCGGCTGTACCTCGGAGATGTGATTCTCTGCCCACCGGTCGCGCTGGCGGGCGCAGCCCGCGGCCAGCACAGCTTGCTTGACGAGCTCGCCCTGCTGACTGTTCACGGCGTGCTGCATCTCCTGGATCACGACCACGACAACCCAGAACATCAAGCGCAGATGTGGGAGGCTCAAGCCAGGATCCTACGCCGGCTAGGGAGCCTGGTTCAGCCGCCCTGAGAGCGGCCCGTGCATACTCGTCGCCCGCTCCTGACCTCGTTTCGGCATGCGATCTCCGGAATCGGCGAAGTGTTGCGGACTCAGCGCAACGCCCGGATCCATCTGGGCATCACGCTGACCGTCATTGGTGTGGCGGGCTGGCTGAAGCTCGCGGTCGGCGATTGGGCCCTGCTCGTTATCACGGCTGCCCTGGTCTGGACCGCGGAGCTTATCAACACCGCCCTGGAGGCGGTGGTTGACCTTGCGAGTCCGGAATGGCAACCGCTGGCTCGGACCGCCAAGGACTTAAGCGCGGCGGCGGTCTTGGTGGCCGCGATTGGTGCCGCCGTGGTTGGTGTGCTCCTCCTGGCTCCCCCGCTGGCTGGCCGATTGCTGCCGAATTAAGGCGAGATCGTAGCGGCGTTCGAAAGTCGCCGTCAATTGCTCCCCCTAAAGCTCTCATTGCAAGCCAACTTTGACTATGACATAATGATCAATTGCCTGGCCAAGGCCTCGATGGTGCGCGCCTGCAAAGGTTAAGAACGTGACTGAAGACGGCCGCGGAATGCAAGACAGCTTGTATCGTGCCGCCACGATCTCTTTCGATTTCTACAATCCTAGTGAAGCGCTTGGCGAGCTGTTGAAGATGGCCAAGGAGCTGCTCAGAGCCGAGCGGGCCGCGCTCTATGAGTACGAAGAAAACGGGACGGGCTTCGTACCTCGGGCATCGCTCGGAGTGCAGGTCGCCGAGTTGGGGCGCCTGTCTTCCAACCCTGACCATCCAGTGCTGCGCCAGGTCCTGACCAAACACCGAGCCAGCACCACCGATGGTTCGCGAGGGTCGATGGGTCTTCCACTGGCTCCAGGGGCGGTCGCCTGCGCTCCGTGTTTCACCAGCGGCAAGACGATCGGGTTAGTCTTCGTGGCCAACGAGAACGGCCAACCATTCGGCACAGCCGAACTTTCGACTTTGGACGTCTTGGCCGCCCGGGCCGCCGAAGTGATGGCCTTCGCCCGCCAGACCGACAATCAGAATTACCTTTTCAACAAGCTCACCCTGCTCTATCAGGCCAGCCACGCGATCACCGGCTCCCACGATAGGGGTCAGGTCGTCAAGCAGATGGCGATCCACCTGCTGAAGGCGACCTCAGCCGGGATCTGTGAAGTACAGATCGTCGAGGACGGATCGGAGCACACCACCCGGTTTCAACTGTCGATCGGCCAGACCGTTCCGCACACCTCAGTTCTCGATTCAAAGAACCAGCCCCCAGACTATCCGGTTCACCAGCAGGTCCTCAACGATCTTCAACCGGCCACAATCAGCCTGAGTCCGCCGGTCGGGTCTGGAGAGGACCTCGCCATGCTCGAATTGGAGAGATTCACCGCGGCCGCTATCTTCCCGCTGGTGGTCGGCAGCGAAGCCCTAGGACTGGTCCGGATGCTCTATGACCAACCGGGCCGCCAGATCGACGATCAAGAAATGGAATTGGCGCGAACGATCGTGAACATCGGTGCGATCGGGCTGCAGGATGCGATCCACCTGGAGACTGCCAAGTCGCGTGCCGAGCAGTTGGAGAAACTAGGCGAAATCGGCCGGAACATGACCTCGACTCTCGACCTGGAAACCGCTCTACAGAACTCCATGCAGGCTGCCCAGAAGATGCTACAGGCCGAGGCGGTCGTGCTGTTCCTGCTCGACGAAGAAGGCAAAAAGCTGAGATTGAAAGCCAGCGGCGGTCGGCATGTCCGCATCCGAGATATAGACATCGGCTTGGAGGCGAGCATTGCCGGCTGGGTGGCCCGCAACAGACAGCCGGATATTGTCAATGACGTCAGAACCAATCCGCTGTACCACAGCTCGATCGACACCCAAACCGGATTGCTCACGCACTCAGTCCTGGCCGTCCCGTTGGAGACCCGCGGCGAAGTCCTCGGCGTGATCGAGGCCATCAATCACCCTCGCGGCGCCTTCACCCAATCCGACGCGCAGATGTTGTCCTCGGTGGCCTCCTGGGCGGCCATCGCCCTCGACAACGCCAATCTGTTTCAGCGGGTGGCCGAGGAGAGCCGGCGGGTAACCGAGGAGAAGAGCCGTCTGCAAGCGACCCTGGTCGAGACGGCAGACGCAGTTGTGCTTACTGATCCGGCCGGCCGCATTATTCTGGTCAACAAGGCAGCCGCTCAGGCCTTTCGGATCAACGCCGAGAAGGCCATGGGCCGGCCGGCCGACGACATTTTCTTCGACCACCCCCTAGGCGACGCACTGATGAGCCGGACCATCGAGCTCCCCACGAGCCTGGAAGTGACTACTCCCACTGAACGCACCCTGTACTCGACGATTAGCGAAGTCACCGACGTCGGCCGGGTGGTCGTAATGCAGGACATCACGGCCTTGAAGCAGATCGACCGGATGCGCTCGCAGCTGCTGGGAACTGCAGCCCATGACCTCAAGAACCCGCTTAACGCGATTCGGCTGGGCGCCGATCTGCTGAGCGACGCGCCGTTCAGTCCGCAGCAGCGCAAGGCCCTCGACATGATGCATCGGGCCACCGATAGTATGACGAATCTGATTACTGGCCTGCTCGAGACGATCCGAGTCGAGTCAACCGCGAACATCCTGCTGGAACCATGCAACATCAATGATTTGGTCCGGCGCGCCATTGAAGATCTGCGCCCGCTGGCCGAGGCTCAGGAGCACCGAATCGAGTACAAGCCGCCGGACGAGTCGCTGCTAATCATGGGCGACCCGAACCGGTTGAATTCGGTCATGAGCAATTTGCTGAGCAATGCCATCAAATTCACTGATCCGGGCGGAGAGATTCGGGTCGAGGTGAGCTGGAATGATGATGAAGTGATCCTCAGTGTGGCAGACAACGGCCCGGGGATCCCGGAGGAAGAGATGCCGCGGGTCTTCGAGCATCTCTTCCGCGGTCGGGCGGCGGTGCGCGACCCGAACAACCCAATCGAAGGCACCGGATTGGGCCTGGCACTGGCCAAGACCGTGATCGAACAGCACGGCGGACGATTGTGGGTAGAGAGTGAAGAGGCCAAAGGCAGCACCTTTCGCTTCGCCCTTCCCCGGGAGGCAACTCCCAAGACGGGCTCGCTTCGGCGCGAAGAAGCCCGCTAGTCGCACAACCCAAGATGGCCAAGTCCGATTTCAGGTTCGGCACCGTTGGCACTCCGCGGTCCACACCGCCCAAGCCGGGCGGCGCGGTCGGCGGCATCCTGCGTCTGCGCGAGCTTGGGCTGGACGCCTTCGAAATCGGATGGGTTCAGTCGGTGCGGGTGAAAGAGGAGACCTGCCAGAGGATCAACGAGACCGGCGCGGCAGCGGATGTAGCCCTTAGCGTCCACGCGCCCTACTTTATCAACCTCAACGCCACCACAGAGGAATGGCCAAAGAGCCGCAAGCGGCTGATGGACGCGGCCCACTACGGCAACTTGGCTGGCGCGACCGACATCATCTTTCACCCGGGATCCTATTTCGGTCTGCCGCCGGATCAGGTGCTCGAAGTAGCCATCCCGCGGCTGCGGGGCTGCCTCGATGAGCTGCGGGCTGCCGGCAACCCTGCGATATTGCGGCCGGAGACGATGGGCAAGAGCGCGTTGTTGGGCACCCTGGCGGATGCTCTGGTGCTGGCGAAGGAGATCGAGGGGGTCTACCCGTGTGTCGACTTCGCCCATTTGCATGCCAGAGCAGGCGATGGCACGGTAAATTCCTACCCGGAGTGGGTTAGCGCGCTGAAAAGTTACAAGAAGGCGCTCGGCGCCCGGGCGATGAAGCGAATGCATATCCACCTCTCGGGCATCCAGTACGGCCCGAAGGGCGAACGGAACCACTTGATGATGGCGGAATCCGACTTTGATCTGAACGGGTTGCTGCGAGCGCTGCGAGAATTCGAGTGCCGCGGGCGCATTCTGTGCGAGAGCCCGATCATGGAGCAGGATGCGCTCGTCATCAAGAAGGGTTGGCAGCGGGTGGCTCGCTAGCCGCGATCGGGGACACGCTCTCCAAATCAAATGGGGCTGCCGACTGCGGCAGCCCCATTGTGTTTGCTCAGCACGTGCCGGAGGCCGCTAGGCCGAGGCCTGCTCATCCGCATCTGGCGCCCGATCCGGCTGGCGGTCCGGGCGGCCCTCCGGATTTCGACTCGGTCGGTCCTCCGGCCGAGGCCTATCCTCGGGCGCATTCCGGGCCGCGACCCAGATCGCAACCAGGTCGCCGTCGGTTTCCTTGGCGCCCACCGCCGCGAACATCCCCACCTCCAACTCCTCGAAGCTCTCGATTCCCTTGTAGTGTGTGTCTTCGGTCACTTTGAAGGTGAGCAGCTCGCCCCGGCGGGTCTGGAGGGTGAACGATCGGTCGCCCACCGATTCGACCCGGCCGGCGGCCCGCACGTCGGGACGCGGTCGGTCCGGGCGATCCTCAGGGTTGCCGGCTGCCACGAGCAGCGCATTCAGGGTGCCTTCCTCCTTGATGCCTGCGACCAAGGCCTTCATCCCTTGCTGGAGGTCATCGATACCCTGGACCGAACCATCCGGGCTGCGATAGCGGGTACGATCGCTGGTCTGGAACTCCAGCTCTTCCCCGGCTCGGGTCAGCAGGGTGAACGTCCCCTGGCCGGCCTCGACCCCGGTGATCTCGCCCGCATGCCGAAATCGCTCGTGTCGGGGGTGTTCCTCTTCGGCAAACACGGCGCTCGGAATCAGCAGCGGGAGTACAGCAAGACCTATTGTGGCTACACGCGCTTTGTTCATCATGATCCACCTCCGTGGTGAAGATCAGGATGCCGGATGCGCGCTTTGGAAGGTTGATGGGACTGTAAAAAGCTGGTAAATCCAGGACTGCACAACAGGGCCTGGCCCGATTTCGTTGAAACTCACTTAGTCTCGGCGGGGCCGGCGAGGCTTGGGGCAATCCCGTACGAACTGATTTCAACGCTGGGGCCCGGTGCGGCCGGGGGCTATTCCGGTGGGAAGGCGATCTCTTCCTTGCCGGCCAACTTGTCGCGGATTCGGCTGACGACCAGCGCCAGGTGCTGAGGCTCGTTGACGAAGTCCAGGTCATCCGTCCGGATGGTCAGAGTGGGACACAGGTCGAAATCCGCCATCCACTCTGAATAGAGCCGCTCCAGCAGCCCAAGGTACTCGGCTGAGATCCCGCGCTCCATGTCCCTGCCCCGCGCCCCGATGCGCTTCAGCAAGACCGGCAGCTCGGCCTTCAAGAAGATCAACAGGTCTGGGGTCGGAAGCGAACCGACGACCAGATCGAATACCTGCCGGTAGGTTCGGTAGTCGCGCTCGGTCACGCTTCCCAGCTCCAAGGCGGCCTTCGCGAAAATCTCTGCATCCTCGTAGATCGAGCGATCGATGATTGCCGATCCCGCCGCCCGGGAGAACTGGAGATGCTGGCGGGCACGATGGCCCAGGAAGAAAACCTGCAGATGGAATGCCCAACTTGGCATGTCGGCGTAGAAGTCCGCAAGGTACGGATTGTCTACGACCGATTCAAAGGCCGTTTCCCATCCCAGCCGCTCCCCAAGCTTGGCGGCCAGGGAGGTCTTGCCCGTCCCGATGTTGCCCGCCACCAGCACAAAATGCTTCGCCACCTGATCGCCTCCTGGTCTGTCGCGCCCTAGGATAGCACGCAGTTCGCCTCCACTGCCCGGGCTCGCGGAGCTCGGAAAGCGCGTTGAGCGCTGGATTTGAGTAAACTCTCTGCATATGGCTGCACTCGACCGGCCGATGAGCGGCAGGGTAGCCCTGGTTACCGGCGCCAGCTCCGGGATCGGGTTCCAGATCGCTCGCGGATTGGCCCGCTTCGGCGCTGCGGTGACCCTGGGCACCCGCAGCGAGGCCCGTGGACAGCAGGCCGTCGCCCGGATCCGCAGCGAAGTTGCGGGGGCTGAGGTCGAATTCCTGATTGCCGATCTTTCTGCCCTAGACCAGGTGCGCTCTTTTGCAGCCAATTTCATGGAACGCCAACCCGTCCTGCACGTATTGGTGAACAATGCCGGCGGATTCTTCGCCCGGCGGCGCCTGACGGTGGATGGCCAGGAGATGACCTTCGCCCTAAACCATCTCAGCTACTTCTTGTTGACCAGGCTGTTGCTTGACCGATTGGTCGCAGGCGCGCCGGCGAGGGTGGTCAACGTTTCTTCAGCTGCCCACTACGATGGCAGGATGAGGTTCGAGGACCTCGGCCACCGGCGGGGCTACCGATTCGGCTTGGCCCCGTACGCGCAGTCGAAACTTGCCAACGTGCTGTTTACCAAGGAGTTGGCTCGCCGGTTGTCGGGCACCGGCGTCACGGCCAACGCGGTCCATCCTGGGCTGGTGCGGACGGGGCTTTCTACGAAGAATATTCCCTGGCCGCTGCGGCCATTGGTCGCGCTCGGGGTCGCGTTCATGGCGATCTCGGAGGAGGAAGGCGCCCGCGGTCCACTGCGGCTCGGCAGCTCACCAGAACTGGAGGGCGTCTCAGGCGAGTACTTCAACCTCAGCCGGCGAGCCCAATCCTCCGCCGCATCGAACGATCTCGACTCAGCCCGCCGCCTGTGGGAGGTCAGCGAGCAGTTGACCGGGCTGGCCCAGACCCGCTGACCTACCCAGCCAGTCCGAAGATCCCCACCTGCGTCTCGGCCGCGGTCAGGGCACTCGCCGGCGGCCCGCCGGGGACCGGGAGTCCAGACTGGAGCAGCGGGCCCGAATCCCAGCCGTACACCGCTGCCTGCCGGAGCACGAACCGCGGGTGCCGTATCTCGGCAGTGCGCACCCGCCTTCGGAAGACAACCAGCCGGTAGGGCTCGGTGAGAAAGTGCTCGAGCGAACGAGCGGAGCCAGGGAAGTCCTGGGCCGAATGCCAGGCGCAGATTGACCATGGTCAGAGCAATCAGCCCTAGGTAGGCCTGATCTTGAAAGGTGTCGAGCTGCAGCCCCGGGGGGAGGGACTGGCGAAGCTGAGCTGCATCAAATTCCCAGTGCAGGAAGAGTAGGTCTTTCCAGCGCACCTGGAGGATGGGCCGCCTACTGATCGGCCGAGGCCTCTCGCAACCGCCCGATGATCTCCATCGCTACGGCCCATTTACCGGGCCAGTTGTCCTCGCTGTCCAATCGGTTCTTCTGCCAGAGTTTGTCGGCCTCCTGCTGACCCACCAGTTCGACCGCCTGGCGATACAGTTCGTCCATATCCAGCCGAACAGTGTGTTTCTGATCCCCGGGGGTTTCAGGTCCCATGTTCCCCTCCAGCGGTATGAAAGCGGCGGGAATTATGACACAGCAGCAGCTGCGGCGCTCTCCCGCCGATTGCGAGGCAAGGTCAACTCGGACTCAGGCCGTCGCACCGGTGAAGCGAAAGCTCTTGAGCTTGATGGCCGGGGCACGGACGCTCATTCCAATAAAGTCGTCGGCGAGCAGGCGGGTCTCGGCTCCGATTCTCTCGACCTCATTGAGCGCGCTGACATAAGACTGCGTAAACCGCAGGTCCTTGATGGGATAGGCCAGCCGACCGTCTTCGATCACGAATACCCCATCCCGGGTCATGCCGGTCACGACACAATCCCGAGGATGGACCGTGCGGGTGTAGTGGAACCGGGTGATGTACAGCCCATGCTCCGTGGAAGCAATCAACTCTTCCGTTGTGGATTCTCCGACGGCCATCCTCAAATTCAGCGCCAACGGACCATAGCCTCGGACCAGCGCTGGCAGGAAGGGCGATAGTGCATGGCCGGTGCTGGCCGCGCCGAGCCGATTGGCAGTCTTGCGATCGTAGACCGGACCCTGGACCACTCCCGCTCGGACAATGTCCACCCGCTGCTTCGGGACTCCTTCGAAGTCAAAGGCAAGCGGCAGGCCTTCCGAATCCCGGCCATCATCCCAGATGCTCACTTGTTCACTCATCGCCTGCTTCCCAATCCGATCCACCATCCAGGATTGCCCTTCGATGACGGACTGTGCCCCCATGCCGACGAAGTTGAGCATCATGACCAGATCCGCGGTGGCGTATGGCTCGAGCACGACCGTTGTGGACTGGGGCTCGAAGGTTCGGGGCCCCTTTCCGTCCACCGCCTTCCGGATTGCCTCCTCCCCCAGATCAGGTACCGGGATCTCGGTGGCCTTCCAGTGGGCCGCGTGGGCCCAGCCGGAACTCCCATCGCCCATCACGACGGTCTGGAAATCGGCTGCCGTGCCAGCATGGTAGGCGAACGTACCTTCGGAAGTCGCCACCGCCAATTCCTCGGCGGCGACTCGGAAGGCGCCCGAAGCGCGCAGCCCGATGCCGGCCGCCTGCCGGCACAATCCACCGACGAGCTCAGCCCGGGCGTCGGGAGAGTGGGTTGCAGTGGCCGGGTCGAACGCGTGTAGTGCGGCGGGGGCGGGCTGGCGGACCATGCGTGGCAAATGCGGGTCGGGCGTGCCGTGGGAGGCAAACTCTCTGGCCTTCTGCACCGCAGCAGCTAATCCGGCCGGCTCGAGCCGGTTTGTAATCGCAGCGCCCGTCCGCTGGCCATGGAAGATGCGGACGCAGACCCGAGCGTCGGATTCAGAGACGTTTTGGTGAACGGTGTTGTTCGCGAAGCGGGTCAACTCCGAGGCCGTGCCCTTGAGGGCAACCTCGACTGAGTGCGGGCCGCTCAGCTCGAGTACCCGGGCGGTAAGCTGCCAGGCCTGTTCTTCACCAATCATTCAGCCCTGCCAGTCTTCACTATTGATGGATGCCGACCTGGATTCGGCGGAAGCGGGCCGGCGCCGCGCCGTGCCCAGTGTGGGCGATTTGGGACGGCTGCCCCTTGCCGCAGTTCGGTGTTCCCCACATCTTCCAATCCTGATCGCCACAGACCGCGTCACAGCTGTTCCAAAACTCCGGCGTAATGCCGGTATAGGTGGGATTGCGATACAGCCGGCCGAGCTTGCCGTTCTTGATCTCGTACCCGATCTCGGTCCCGAACTGGAAGTTGTAGCGTCGATCATCGATCGACCAGGAGCGATTGGTCTCCATGTAGATCCCGGCCTCGGTGTCGGCGATTAGGTCTTGCAATGACCACTCGCCCGGTTCAAGGCTGACATTGGTCATCCGGATCAGCGGGATTCGGTTCCAGCCCGAGGCCCGCATGCAGCCATTGCTGTTCAGCCCGATCCGGCTGGCCATTTCGCGGGACATCAGGTATCCAATGAAGCCCCCATCTCGGACAATCGGGGTGGACTGGGCCGGCACGCCCTCGTCGTCCCACCCGAAAGTGCCGAGCCCACGTGGTCGGACACTGTCGGCCGTGATGTTTACGTGCTCCGAGCCATAGCGAAAGGTGCCCAGCTTCTCCGTCGTGAGGAAGGAGGTCCCGGCATAGGCCGCTTCGGTTCCGAAGACTCGGTCCAGCTCGATCGGATGGCCGCAAGATTCATGCACCTGCAGCGCCAGCTGGTCCCCGGACAGTATGATGTCCGAAGTCCCAGGCGGGCAGCGCTCTGCGGTGAGCAGGGCAACCGCCTCGCTTCCGATCCGTTCGGCGTTGCCGGGGAGATCCCACTGCTCAACTGCCTCCCAGCCCGCGGTGAGCTGCTGGCGGCCGAAGGAGGTCGGGTAGGAGCGGGTCTGCACTTCTCCCTCGCCAACTGCGGTGGCCACCATCCCGCCACCGGTCTCGATGATCGTCTGCTCGGTTTGGGCCCCGTCGCTATTTACGAACCATTTCTTCTCTTTGATGAAGACGAGGTTGCTCTCCCGGACTCGGACCCCCGCGGCCCGGGCCATTCCCGTATCTGCAGCTGCCAGCACCGCGATTTTCTGATCCAACGGAATGCTGAAGGGATCGTTTTGGATCGGCGTCAGATAGCTGCCGCGGCTGGTCACGGGCGGACCCAAATCGACGTTTTCGCCGGGAACTCGGGCGGAGGCCTTGGCGATCCGGATTGCCAGTTCGGTTACTCGCTCGAATTCGGCCGCTCGAAGATCGTGGCTCGAGGCGAATCCCCAGCCCCCGTTCAGCAGGACTCGAACTCCAAATCCAAGGTCCTCTGAGGAGTCCAGCACCTCCATCACCCCATCTCGCATGAGCAGGGTTTCGGCCTGATTCTCAACGATGCGCGCGTCGGCATACTCGGCTCCCCGGTGAGTCGCCTGTTCGATGGCTCGCTCCAGCAGATCGTGCATGGTCTATCCTCTCCGAAGACTACACATGTTTCAGAATTCCAGCACCTCCCCGTCGGCAGGAATCAACACCCGCGCGGAAAGCCCTGCCCGCTCGACCTGCTCGCGTAGCTCCCGTCGGCTGAGGACACAGTGATTGATGGACTCGAAGTGGACTGCCACTACAAGGCTGTCCGGAGCTGCCCGCGCCACTGCCAGGACATCTGCCGCATCCATTGTGATCGGGCCGCTGTCAATAAACTGAGCCGAGCCGGCGTTCACGATCACGACCGCGGGCCGATGGACGTTAAGCGCGGCCTCTACCTCAGAACACCAGATGGTGTCCCCGGCCACGTAGAGCGAGGGCTCATTCGCGGCGCGGAGTACAAAGCCGGACACCGGGCCGATCCGCTCGGCCACCTCACCGGTGCCGTGCCGGCCGCCAGTGAGCTCGATCTCCAACCCTCCCCATTCCAGGCTCGGGTTCACCGGAATGACCTGGCGAAATCCCTCGCTGCGAATCGTCTCCGCGTCAACCGGCTGGCAGAAAATGGGCAAGTCTTTCGGGAGGCGTTCCTGCGCAGGCTTGTCCCAATGATCGCCATGGGTGTGGGTGACGAATACGGCGGCGACGCTCCCCAACGCCTTGTCCAGCTCTGCAGCGCTGAGGGGCAGCTCGACCAGCGGATTGCGCCGCGGGTTGGCTGAGTTGCGTACCGGCTCCCAGGCTTCCGCCGGACTCAGCATCGGATCGATCAGGTAATCGGCTCCGTCCAGGCGCGCCAGAAGGGTCGCATGCCGCAGGAGTTGTATTCTCATCGCCGGGTGGCGGACCGTATTGTACCGGTGGTAGGTGGCGAAAAAAGAACCGGGCGCCCAAGCGGGCGCCCGTCTTGACTTCGCTCACGCCGCCGGCGAACGGGCCAGCGGGAGGGCAGGCCTCAACCGCGGCTGCGCTCGAGCAGGACCATCATCAGCAAGCTGAGCAGGATTCGGGTCTCTTCGGCCGGGGAAAGGTCAGCCAGCTTCTCGATCTTGAACTTCCCCTCGAAAAACGCCGGCAATTTGACGAGCCGCATGACGCCGGCGTTGTCCGCCCGGGTTACCAGGTAGGCCGGGTGCAAAAGATAGCCACTAAACATCCCGACCAGCGGGATCTGGCCAAACAGTCCGTCAGCAACCTTTATCCACGGATTTTCTTCGCGAATCACAAGGTTCGGCGAGGACCCATTCAGAATGTTGTAGCGGGACCGCCACAGCGATTTCATCCCGTCCCGTTTGACCGATCCGAGCGGCATCCCCATTGGATCGGTAAAGTGGTATTGGGCCGAAAAGTCGATGATCCGGTCCGCGTTGATCGTGTAAAGCGGACGGGTCTGAGCCGCATCACCGAAGACGGTCACGGCTTCCTTCAACTTGAAGAGCTTCTGTTTGACGTAAAACACCTGTTGCCCGCTCGCGTCGGTTACCGAGATTTGAGGAGCGAGGGCCATGATCTTGAAGTTAAGTCCGAGTGGATACTGCATTCGGGTCTCCTATGCGCCCCGGCATTATTTCACCATCCAGCAGATCCGCTCAATAGTGAAGATGTCCCCCGCCGGACAAGCGACCATTCCCCGAATTCACGTCCGGCGGCCGCGAGAGTCTCATTAAGCGGTCTGGAGCGGGTAAGATTGCGAATTCAGGCCAGATCGGGGCGTCTTGGCCGAGCCCCCCCACGCCGGGCCCGCCGGATTTGCGGGGAAAGGTGAGGTTGGTTCAGATGCAGAACGCCGGACTATACATCTTGACGTGTCTCATCTGGGGTTCCACCTGGCTGGGGATCAAATTCCAGCTGGGCGTGGTCGACCCGGGGGTCTCGGTGGCCTACCGCTTCTCCTTGGCGGCCGCCCTGCTGCTGGCGTTCAGCCTGTTTCGGCGGCTGCCGCTGCGGTTCAGCCCGCGTCAGCACTTCTTCATGGCCCTCCAGGGGCTGACGTTGTTCTCCCTAAACTACATCGCGGTCTATCTTGCGGAGCTTTACCTGAGCAGCGGACTGGTGGCGGTCGTCTTCTCATTGATCGTTGTTTTCAACGTCTTCCTCTCGGCGCTCTTCCTCGGAAATCCGATCCGCCCGCGGGTGCTAGTCGGCGGCGCGATTGGGATTGCCGGCCTGGCGCTGGTTTTCCGGCCCCAATTGTCAGGGCTCAACCTCTCCGAAGAGCGGGTGCTCGGGCTGGCCTGGGCGGTTGCCGGAACCACCATCGCTTCATTTGGGAATATCGTCGCGGCCCGCAACCAGCGAAACTCCCTCCCCGTCGTGCAGAGCAACGCCTACGGGATGGCCTATGGCGCCCTGCTTACCTTACTGGTGGCACTGGCCCGCGGGGCCCGGCTGTCATTCGTGCCGAGCTTCGGGTACATCGCTTCCTTACTTTACTTGGCCGCATTCGGCTCGGTCGTAGCCTTCGGCAGCTACCTGACCCTGCTGGGTCGAATCGGACCAGACCGGGCGGCTTACATCGCGGTGGTTTTTCCAATCGTGGCGCTGGCCCTCTCCACTGTTTTCGAAGGTTTGCGCTGGGAATGGATCGCGCTCTTGGGGGCTGGGCTGGTCATCATCGGCAATGCGCTCGCGCTTACGGGTCGGCGACCGGCCGCCAGGGCCGCGCCGGCGTCCAGTTGACACCCTTCGGTCTCTGGTCCCCCCTCGCCGGGGCAATCCGAGTCAGCCGGTGAGCTGGCCGGTGTCGAAGAAGATATTTTCCCCGGCGAATCGCTCCGCTGACGGATCCCAGGGGAAGTGGATCACGATAGGAAACGAGAGTCGCTGGCCGGTCGGCTCCCTGCCGGCCCACGGGCCGCTATGGGTCCCGGTTAACCGGGCGATCTCGATGACGCCTTGCGGCCCGATGACGATGTCTTTGAGGTCGAATTTGACATCCGGAAAAGCCCCCAGGAATTCACTGTAGAACTGGCGAGCCCCGACATGCCCTTCCCAAAGCTGGCCGGTGGGCACAATCTCGTAAAGGCAGTCTTCGGTCAGCGTAGCGATCAGCCCGTCCAGATCACGCCCGTCCTCGGCCTTGGAGTGTTGGATCCACAGCGTGCGCACCCGATCGTAGAGCTCCGGGGTCACTTTCTGGACGAGCTGTTGGCGGGCGCTGAGGCTCATCGGGCTTTTTTCGCTGCCACCTTCCGCCGGCTGGACCGGGTTGTCATCCCTTCCCGGTACGTCTCTCCGAAGAGCGCTCCGGCCACCAGTGAAGCATAGAATCCCAACGGTGCGGCGAGCACCGGGACGAGAAGGCAGAGGACAAGGGAGTAATAGGCCAACAGGGTCGCCAGATAGGCGATACCGAACAGGCCAAATACGATCACCCAGGCGACGAAGTATTCCACTTTGGATCTGCGGAGTGCAGGCCACCACTCGCCAGTGTGGAACGCAGCGCCCAGGCTGTCCTGGGCGGCCAGATGCGCGGCGGCGAATGGGAACGGAATCGCGCCTAAGACCGCCAGCAGTGAACCGGCGAAGAGGGACAGGAAGAAGATGGCAAAACTGAGGAGGAACAAGGCTACCGCGGCCCCACCGAGGTCACCACCCGAGGTCCCCAATAACGGCAAACTAACGGACCCCACGAAGTACAACGCGGTCCCACCGCACAGCAGCGCTACCCCGGGCGCCACGAACACCAATCCGACCAGGAATACTCGCCAGCCATCCTTCCAGAACCGACCCCAATCCTCCCAGGCTGGCAGGCTAAGCGGGCGACCCTCGATCGCCTGGCGCATGATGCCCAGAACGTAGCCGTAGACAAAGATTGCCGGCAGGAACGGAATTACAAAACTCAAGATCAGCAGCGCGGATCCCACCAAGAAGCGGCCCTGCCAATCCGGGCTGCGGAACGGAAAGCCGAACGTCTCCTTTAAGGTCGAGATTGTGTGTGCTTGAGCCACTTTGCTTCTCTCCCGAATCAAACTATACGCGAGTTGGCCGACCTCTGATCCTTAAATGTAGGCTTTGGCCGTGCCGAGGTCCTGCAGCTAGGCCTCCGCAGCATAACTGTCGGCGATCGCCAGGGCCTCATCCAGGATCTTGATCCCGTCCCGCAGCTGCGGCTCGTCAATGATCAGCGGCGGGGTGCAGAAGATCATGTTCCAGCGAACGAAGGTGCTCAGGCCCTGGGCCCGCAGCGAGGCCGCCAACGCCTTCATCGGCTCGCTCAAGGGCTGGTTGAAAGCGCTCAACGGTTCACGGCTCTCGCGACTTGCCACCAGCTCGAGCAGTTGCAGCAGCCCGATGCCCCGCACATCGCCGACGCTCGGATGCCGTTCGGCAAGATCGACCAATCCGGCGTGCAGCAGCTTGCCGGACTGTCTGGCCCGCGTGATCAGATTCTCAGTCCGATAAACCTCGAGATTGGCGATCCCTGCCGCGCAGCCGACCGGATGGGCACTGTAGGTCAGCCCGGTCCACAGAGTGTGCCGGTCGAAGTATGCGCTGATTTCCTCGCTGACAACTACTGCGCCCAACGGTACGTAGCCGCTGGTGAGCCCCTTGGCCAGCACCAGCATGTCCGGCTCAACGTTCGGGTAATGGTTGATCCCAAACCACTCACCGGTCCTGCCGAATCCGCTCAACACCTCATCGATGATCAACAAGATCCCATGCTGCCGGCACAACGATTGGATTCCGTTCCAGAAGACCTCCCCACCCTGAATCACGCCGCTCGAGCCGCTGTAGCCTTCCAGCAGAATAGCAGCAATGTTCTGCGGGCCTTCAAAGTCGAGGGTTTCGGCGACCTGATCCACCAATGCCTGATCGCCCTCCTCGGCCGTCCGGCCACGATAAAGCGGGCTGCGATAGGGGTAGGGATCGTGTACCCGCACGATCCATGGGACCCCGGGCTCATTGGCTAGCCGGCGCGGGTCGCCACCCGCGCTCATCGCGCCAAAAGTCGCCCCATGGAAGGCCCGGTAGCGGGTGACCACTTTCTGACGGCCGGTGAACTGGCGGGCCATCTTCATCGCGGTTTCGATGGCATCCGCGCCACCCAGCGTGAAAAAGGTCCTTTCGAGCCCGGGTGGGGTGATCTCGGCCAGCATCTCTCCCAACACCGCCCGCGGCTCGGTGGCAATCCCGGGATAGGCGTAAGACAGCCGCGCCACCTGGTCTTGGATCGCCTGGATCACATGCGGGTTGGCATGCCCGATGTTTACGTTGAAGAGCTGGGAAGACCAATCGAGGTAACGCTTCCCGTCGGCGTCCCAAAAATAAACCCCCTCGGCCTTCACCATGCTGAGGGGGTTCCAGTCGTCTTGAGCGGTCCAGCTCGTCAGGGTGTGGGCCTTGTTCCGCCGGACGAGCTCGTCGTGATTCATGGCGGGTCTACCCGGCCGGCGTCGGCTCGGTCTTGAGTTTCTGGGCGAAGCGCTTGCGGAACTTGGCCAGCTTCGGCTCGATCACGACCCGGCAGTATCCGGCTGAAGGATTCTTCTCGTAGTAATCCTGATGATAGTCTTCGCCGAGGTAGAAGGCCCGATAAGGCTGGACCTGAGTCACGATCGGCGAATCCCATATCCCTTCAGCCTTGAATTCACGGATCAGCGCCTCGGCGGTCGTCTGCTGATCGGGGCTGTGATATAGAATGAGCGATCGGTATTGCGTTCCGAAGTCCGCCCCTTGACGATTCGGGGTTGTCGGGTCGTGCACCGAGAAAAAGGCCTCCAGGATTTCCCGGTAGCTGATCTCCTGCGGGTCGAACTCAATCTGGACCACTTCGGCGTGACCGGTCGATCCACTGCCGACCTGGTGGTAGGACGGCTCGGGCAGGCTCCCCCCGGCGTACCCGACGGTTACCTTGTGCACGCCGGTTAGCGCCTCGAACACCGGTTCAAAGCACCAGAAACAGCCTCCACCCAGGGTCGCCGTCTCGAGCTGCTTGACCGCCGGCTCGACCTCGTGGCTCGTCATCTCTCACTTGCCTCCGTTCTTGGGATTGAAAGCGCGGCCCGCCAGGCCTTGGCCAGTGCGGTCGCGGGCCGATTCTACTCGACCAAGCTTTCCGAATGATTAAGCCATCAGCTCAAGTTCAGCGGGCAGGGCTTCGCGGGCGCGGATCCAGTCCTCCGGGATGTCTGCCGATAATCCAACGATGCTCCCGACGATCGCGCAGGTCGTATCTCGGTCGCCGCCGCCGGCGACCGTCGTCCACAAGGCCGCTTCGAAATCGAATCCGTGGTTGGCCGCCACCCAGAGGCAGAACGGGACCGTGTCGAAGGCCGCGACCTCAGCGCCGGTCCCGAGCGTGCTGACCGCTCGACCGTGCTCATCGGGCCCGATCTTGCGGGCCTCTTCGATTTTCTCTTTCGTCTGGGTCTGCGGTAGGAGGGCAATCACCTGCGAAAGGAAATCGATGCTCGAGAGAGCCAACTTGAAGGGGGCCATGGCGGCCGCAGCTGCGACCGCAATCGCGCCGGCCTGACCTTCTAAGTGGGCGTGAGTGACGACCGCAGACCTTTGGGCCTCCTGTGCGGCGCGCTCTGGATCTCCCCAGAAATAGCCGCCGATCGGCCCGGCGCGCATCGCGGCACCGTTGCCGTACGATCCGCCATTGAACAGGCGCGGCGCTTGCTCTTCCCAACTCGCGCCGTCGGCAACTTGCAAGAGCAGCCGGACAGCTCCGCCGCCGTAACCGCGCTGGGGATCTTGCCGAAAGCGCTCGGCGAAGCGCGCGGCCAGGGCATCCTGCTCAATAGCCCGATGTTCTCTCAATACCTCCACGATCGAGAGCGCCATGGCCGTGTCGTCTGTCCACGGCCAAGGGCCGTTGGGCAGCCGGCGCTCGCGGATCGCGTCCCAAGGCAGCTTGAAGAACTGCTCCCCGAACGCGTCGCCCACGGAGAGGCCGGCCAAGGAAAGCAGCGCACGGTCGAGGTCACCCACGCGGGTCAGCTCCGATTGCTCATTTGGCAGGCAGGCTCAGCGCGTACTCCACGCCCCGCTTGATCCAGGCCCGTAGTTCCGCAGGTTTCGTAAGTACGCTCTGATTCACCAGGATCCAACCCGGCGACGGCCGACCCGAGAAGTCGAATATTCGAGCCCCAGGCTCCTCCAGGGCCGCTTCGGTCTCCTGCTTGGCTATGCGCACCATCAGCTCATCGCCGATGACGCCGCAGGCCATGTTCCCTCGCAGCATGAAACCGATCCCGCCGAACATCTCCCGTTCGGTTAGTTTCGGCTGTTTGGCGATCGCTTTGCGGATTCGCTCGGCTAGTGGCTTGTCGTACGCCATGCTACCCTCGCAGGGAGCTGCCGGCCGCAATTAGCGGGTGGCGGGCCGGCGGTCCTCGAGCTGAGTTTTCAACTTGCTGAGCGCAGCGGACCAGAACTGTTTCATCCGCTCGGCCTGCCTGGCATCTTTGAGTCCCGAGTGCTCGACCGCCACTTGAATCTTTGCGTCCCCTTTGGGATAGAGATCGACCGACAAGTTGGAATTGTCGTCTGTCCAAGTGATCCGCAGCGATTTGTTCCGGGTGGCTTTCCGGACCGTCAGGCCCGGATCCGGCAGCCAGCGGCGGCGAACGGTCGCATCACTCCAGGCCTTGAAAGCCCGGGCGGCTGAAACGTTGATGGTCTTGGACCGAGTAATTTGGAATCCTCGGGCAGTTTCGTGAACTTGCCTCCGCCCCCGCGCTTGCTCGTAACCGACCGTCACCATCTGAGACCACCAGTCGGGGACCTGAAGTTCGCTGGATAGGTACTTGGCGATGGCCGGATGGTCCATGGAGGCCGCCCCTGCTTTGTCCAGCGCTGCAATCCACTCCGACCAAGTCTTGCCGGTCTTCGCCAGGACGGCCTGGTCACTGATGCCAGCCACCCGGCGTTCGGAGCTATTGGATGTAGTCATGGCTCAACTCCTCACGGAACCCTAGGAGACGACCGCCCACAGTCTCCCATTCGATAATAGCCGCGTCCGGATCGGCTGTCGAGCGTCAGCCGACGCATATAATGGAATTCGCAGGCCTCCGGATGCCCGTCATTTCCCTTACTGCTCGAGTGGCTACACGCTATATCTTCGCAACCCTGACTATCGGGTTGACAACCGCGCTGCTCTACCTGTGGCGCGCCAGCCTCGGAACTCCGTTGATGGCTCTGCTATACCTGCTGCCGGTCGGCCTCAGCACTGCCTTCTGGGGTTTGGGCCCCGGAGTACTGACCGCGGTCTGGGCCTTCCTGGCCTTCAACTACTTCTTCATCGAGCCGAGGCTCACCCTGGTCGTCCACCGCACCGAGGACACGTTGGTTCTCCTAGTTTTCCTGGTCGTGGCGGTCGCCATCAGCCAATTGGTGGGCCGTGCCCAGGCTGGGCTGGCCGCGGCCAGGGCCCGGGAGCGGGAGGCCACTCGTCTTTACGAGCTCAGCACGGCGTTGGCCGGCCTGCTAGACGTCCAAGCGCTTGGCCGAACTCTGTCCGAGCTGGTCAAGAGCACGTTCCAGGCCGATCGAGTGGAGCTAGCGGCGGGCGGTGACGAGGCTTTCCCCTTTTCCACGGTCCGGCTCCCCCAGGAGGGGCCAGGTGCATCCGCGGCACCCACCCGGGCCGCGGTTTTGCAGACCGCGCGGGGGCAACTTGGGGAGATTCGCCTATGGCGGGATTCGGCCCCGCTCTCAGACTCCGAAGACCGGTTGCTGCGCACCTTCGCCAGCCAGGGGGCGCTCGCCCTGGAGCGGGCCAGGTTGGCCGAGGCCGAGCAGCGAGCGCGAGTGTTGGAAGAGAGCGACCGTCTGAAGTCGGCAATCTTATCCTCCGTCTCGCACGAGCTGCGCACTCCACTGGCCACGATCAAGGCCGCCGCAACCAGCCTCCGCAGCGGCGAGGTCGGATGGGATTCGGCCGCCCGGGCAGAGCTGCTCGGTGCGATCGACGATGAGGCCGATCAGCTCAACCGGCTGGTGGGGAATCTGCTCGATATGTCGCGGATCGAGGCCGGCGCACTGCGGCCGAGCCGGCAATGGAACCTGCTCCAGGAAATTGTCGGTGGGGTGGTCGAGCGGATGCGGCCGCTGACCGGCCAACACCAGCTGGAGATTGCTGTACCGGAGGATCTGCCGCTGGTCCCGGTCGACTACGTCCAAATCGAGCAAGTTTTCACCAACCTGATCAGCAACTGCCTTAAGTACGCGCCCCCCCACACCCTGATCCGAGTCCAGGCCCGGCCGAACGGATCCGGCTTACTACTGGTTGAAGTCAGCAATCAAGGTCCGACCGTACCAGAGCAGGACCTGGCCCGCATTTTCGACAAGTTCTACCGGATCACCGCCGCCGATCGAGTGACGGGAACCGGATTGGGGCTTTCTATCTGCAAAGGGATTTTGGAGGCCCATGGGGGTCGCATCTGGGCCGAAAACCTGCCCGTCGGACTCGCCTTCAAGTTCACCCTGCCACTGACTTGGGATGGGAGCCCGCCTCCCAGTCTGCCGCCGGAAGCCGAACCCCAATGACGAGCCGGCCCCGAGTCCTGGTCATTGATGACGAACCTCAGATTCTGCGCGCCCTGCGGACGATCTTGGGCGAGAAACGTTTCGAGGTAACCACCGCGACCCGAGGGGAGGAAGGCCTGGCCCGGGCGGCCGCCGATCCCCCAGACGTGATCATCCTCGACCTCGGGCTCCCGGACCTGGACGGCGTGACGGTGATCGAGCGACTGCGAGAGTGGACTCAAATCCCGATCATCGTGCTCTCGGTCCGGGAGAGAGATGCCGACAAGGTTGAAGCGCTCGACAAGGGTGCCGACGACTACTTGACCAAGCCATTCAGCATCGAGGAGCTGCTGGCGCGGATCCGAGTCGCGCTCCGGCACGACGCCCGCCTGCTGGGAAGCCTCGGCGAAGCTAGTGTGACCGCCGGGCCGATCCGAATCGATCTGGCGCAGCATTCCGTTCGGCGGGACGGCGAGGAGGTCGAACTCACTGCAACCGAATTTCGCCTGCTGGCCTATCTGGCCGCGAACGCCGGGCGGGTGCTTACCCATCGCGGAATCCTGACTTCGGTCTGGGGCCCGACGGAGGCCGACCACGTGGAGTACCTGCGGGTGTATGTCCGCCAGCTCCGGAAGAAACTCGAGCCGGATCCCGAGCGCCCGCAGTACGTCTTGACCGAGCCCGGAGTAGGCTACCGCTTCCTGGCCGACGACTAGCCTCAGGCACCTGGCCCACCCCAGACGCCCGTGAAGGGCGTCTTTTGTTTTATTTGTCCTTTATGAAGTTGGTCCCGGGCTTTGTGCCGGCCTTATTTCAAGGTGCTACGGTTGGAGTTGAGGACTTGGCCGGTCCGGCCGGCCGAGCATTCAATGAAGAGTTGGTTGTTGCGGATCTTAGATTGGATCATCCCGTTCGGACTCGTCCTGGGGTTCTTCTGGCTGCAGGTTCATTTGCAGCCGCTGGGTTCGGGCCGCCTGCACGATGCCTTGCTTGCCCTATCGGTGATCGTGGAGGTCCGCTTGATCTGGCTTTGGGAGCGCTGGTCTTATCGGCGCGCCCAAGCCTAGTCCTTCATTCCGCCGTTGCCCCTATGAGGTCATGAGATGCTCTCGCTGATCTTGCTGCTGCTCGTCGCCTTCCTCGCCTTCCGGCTAGCCCCACGCGAGCGGGACGAGACCGCATACGTACATGGCGCCGGTCAGATCGGTTTGCTCGCCGCGCTCGCACTGTTCGGAGTGGACTATTTCACTTCTTACTACTATGCCACCGGCGAAATGATGAGCGCCCTGCATCCCTATGGGCTGCAAGAGCATGCCTATATCGCCGTTGCCGTGATCGCGTTCGCCAACTTCGCCTTCGGGTTGCTGTACATGTTCTCGCTCGGTCCGTTCAACGAAGGCGGAGGATCCTATACGGCGTCCTTACGGTACCTGTGGCCGACATTGAGCCTGATCGTGGCAGTGGCGCTCATTCAGGACTACGTGCTCACGATTGTCGTATCGGCCCTATCCGGCGGCGATCAGTTGCTGTCCATCATCGGCCTCTACGGGAAGAACTGGCTGTATCACTTTGGGCTGGGGGCAGTGCTGGCGGCCGTCACCTGGTACTTGACCATTCGCGGCCGGGGCGAATCGGCGCGGGTTGTGTTCTCCCTGATCGCTGTCTTCGCCCTGCTAACTATCACGCTGGCCATCGGGCTGCTCATGGCGCATTTCAAGGGTGTTCCGCCAATCGCGCCGGGAGAAGCACCGAAAGCAGCCACCCTTGGGCAGGCCATGCTCCACATGCTGACGGCAGCGATGAAGGGCATGGTTGCCCTGACCGGGCTCGAGGCGGTGTCAAATGGGATCCAGTTCATGCGGGACGAAGATGCGGGGATTGTCAAGTGGGGTAAGAAGAGCCTCTCGAGGCTTAACTGGCTTTGGAATTTCTACAGCGGCAAGTCGGGCGTCGGACGCTTTGTACAGACCTCCTTCCTCTTTTACGGAGGGCTGACCACTTTCTTTCTGACCGTCTTTGCCATTCGATTCAATGTGTTTGACGGCACGTTCGGCCGCACGCTGGTCGGGAACCTGGCATTCATCGGCTTTAGCGAGATTCCGGGCGGCGTCATCCTGTTCTGGGCTTACCAGATCGTCGCGGTAATGATGCTGGCGGCGGCCTCGATGACCGCGCTCCAGGACGCTCAGGCCACCGAGTGGCGCGATGTGGCCATGGGCGGGATCCCGGAGGCCATCATCTACCGCGACCGGCGAGGGACATTCACCCGATCGGTCACGATAACGTTTGGGTTGGCGGTACTGATCATGTTCCTGGTACGCGGGCGTACGACAGTGGCTGTCCCCTTCTACGGTGTCGGCGTGTTCATGCCGATTACGGCGATGGGATTGGCAGTTCGAAAACATGTGCTCACTCACTACACGGGGCGCTCACGCCGCTGGGGCGCGGCAGGCGCCACACTCGTGACCGTCCTGGCCGGAACTGTGTTCATCGGCCAGTTGATCGGCAAATGGGAAGAGGGCGGCTGGATTGCCTTGCTCGGCTTCGGCATTCTGGCGATAGTCGCCCATGCCGTCTTGCTCTCTCCTTTCGGCTACCGCGCGCCGGCCCAGATCTATCGGATTGTGCGCGAGAAGGCCCGGGTGCAGGGGGCGATGGGCTCGATCGTCGAGTGGCAAGCCTTCCGGATGCAGGAGTATCGCTACCGGCTGATGATCGCGATCGCGAGTTTCCTCGAATTGTTCGGAGTGGGACAACAGGCCCGCCGATTGCCCGCCCTGGCTCTTGCCGGCGGGGACCGGCTTTTCGCTCAGGCCGCCGCCATTCGGGTCGGACCTAGCCGCCGAGGCAAGCGGGCGATCGATCTTGTCGGCCGCGCCGACCCCCAACCCTCTGTCCATGACAATCCCGCGCCCCCACGAATCACCCGCCACCGGATCATTCTCCCGATTAACGCGGTGCATCAAGGCACCTTGACCGCCCTGCGCTATGCCACTTCGCTCTCGAATGATGTGACGGCCGTGCACGTGGCCCTCAACCAAGCCGATGCCGACGCGCTGCGCAAAGAGTGGGAGCTCCGCGGGGACGGGATTCGGCTGGTGGTCCTGCCGGCCGATCACGGCATGGTGCTGGAGCCGATGCTCAAATACATCGTGGAAATGATGGCGCTCCGCCAGCCGAACGAGTCGATGACCATCGTGGTCCCCCAGTCCGTCCGGCCGCGCTGGTGGTCCAACCTGATGCGCACCCAGATGGCGTCCTTGCTGCGCCTGTCGCTGCCGCTGGAGACGGGGGTCGTCATCACCGACGTCCCGTACCAGCTGGACGGGGACCGGGACTGATAATCTGATCAGCGGGCGGCGTGGTAGGGAACGTCAATGATTACCCGCTGGAAGCCTTTGCGGCGGCGGCGGTACAGCAAGGCGACTTTGATCAACCAGGCGGTCTGGTTGTGAAGCAGGCTTTGCCACCACTTTGCCGGAACAAACTCGGGCAGCACTACTACGGACGCCTGGCCGTCGTTGTACCGAGTGTCAATCAGGTCCAGGTAGTCCAGCAGCGGGCCGATGATTGAGCGATAGGGGGAAGGGATAATCGCCAGAGGGACGTCTGGCCACCAGCGGGCCCACTCCTGCTGTACTTGAGAGCCTGCCCTCGGGTCCAGTTCAACATACACCGCGGTCACGTTCTTGGTAATCGAGCGGGCGAAGTTGATCGCGTCGACATCTCCCCGATGCACCCCGGAGATCGGAACGACGGCCCGCAGCGGAGCGAACTTCTGAAGGGAGGTTGTCGAGCCTTGGAGAGAGAGCTGGCGGGCCAGATCGCGATAGTGGGCCCGGACCGGCAGGAAGATACCGACCAAGAGTGGAATCAGCAGCAGGCTGATCCAAGCTCCTTCGGCGAACTTGCTCACCCCGACGATGACCAAAGTCATGGCGGTCAGGAGGCCGCCGACCCCATTGATCGCGGCCTTGACCCACCAGTTGCCTTTCCGTTCCTGAGACCAATGCACAACCATGCCGACCTGCGAGAGGGTGAAGGCCAGAAACACTCCGACCGCGAACAGCGGGATGAGAGAATGCGAGTCGCCTTGAAAGATGATGATGAGGGCCGCTGTGGCGGCGGTGAGGACCAGGATTCCATTATTGAAGGACAGCCGATCCCCGAGCGCGCTCAGTTGGCGGGGCAGAAATCCGTCGCGGGCCAAGATCGAGGCGAGGCGCGGAAATCCGGCGAAGCTGGTGTTGGCAGCCACGACTAGGATAAGCAAGGTGCTCACCTGGATCGTCAGGTAGGCCAGCCCGCTACCCAACAATCGCCGGGCCAGCGCCGAAAGGATGGTCTCTTGCGGTCCGGGAACGACCGCCAGGTATTGGGTCAGGCCGATGCTCCCGGCGAACAGCACCGCCATCAGGGCAGCCATGACAATCAAGGTTATCCCAGCATTCTTCGATTCTGGAGGGCGAAAGTCGGGCACCCCGTTGCTGATTGCCTCGATGCCAGTCAGCGCCGTGCAGCCTGCGGAGAAAGTGTGCAGGATCAGCAACGCCGTCAGCGGCTGTTGCAGCGGGATTGCGGCAAGGTTAAAGGATCCTGGCCCGTCGATAAGCGCCCGCACAACGCCATAGGCCAGCATGGGCAGATAAGTTATCAGAAATAGGTAAACCGGAATGGAAATTACGCTGCCGGTTTCGCGGACACCCCGCAGGTTGAGCAAGGTAATGAGAAGAAGCCCCAGTAGGGCCAAGAAGACGCGATGGGGCACAAGCGAGGGGAACGCCGAGGCAATCGCCGCGACCCCGGCGGTCAAGCTCACCGCCGCGGTCAGGACGTAGTCGATCATCAGCGCGGCAGCCGCGACCAGGCCGGGCAGCGTGCCCAGGTTCTCGCGGGCCACGATGTAGGAGCCGCCACCGGACGGATAGGCATGGACGGTCTGGAAATATGAGATGGCCACCAGGATCAGTAGGCCGGTGATGGCGAGCCCGATGGGCCAGCTGAGGGCCAAGCCCGCACTCCCGGCGACGACTAGCCCGAGAAAGATTTCCTGGTTGGCGTAGGCGATGGACGAAAGCGCATCCGGCGAGAAGGCCGCCAGCGCCCGGACCTTGTTGACCCGTTCGGTAGTGAGCTGTTGGGTGGTGAGCGGCGAACCAACCAGCAGATGCCGGAGAGTGCTCAGCATTTCGCTCTAGTCTCCGGTCGGCACGATGCCGACCCCCTCCACCATAAGCACGATGGCGTGCTCGGGGGCGCGAGTTCGGTGCAGCACACCCTTGGGGACGACAATCCCACGGCGCTCGGTCAGCTCCACGCTGCGGCCCTCCAGATCGACGAAGAAGCGCCCCTCCACCACGTAGAAGAACTCATCCAGATCGTCGTGTTTGTGCCAGTGGTATTCACCGTGGAATACTCCTAATCGGACGACCGAGTCGTTCACCTGACAGAGAGTCTGGTTGTACCAGGGATGAGTGTTGGCATCCACCAGTGCCTGGAGATCGATCGTTTCCAATGGCGAGTGAAGGATGTTGAGAAAAGTGGCATAGGGAAAGCTGGGTTGCGTCGGTTTGTTGGCTGATTTGTTTACCATTGTCGGACCCTTCCAGGCAGGGGCTGCGCAGATGCCGCTCAAACCAGGCCAACCGCGACCCGCCAGGCGACCCCGCCGCGGAAACAGAACCCGGCCATCCCCACCCCATCCGGCCGGACCTCGGGTAGAGATTGCAACCAGCGCCTCCCGTCTGTGAAATCTCTCACAAACTGATGGGAAGGTTGATGGCTCAGCATCCCAGGGATCTGCGATGCATCAGCAAATATGTATGAAATGGTGCGACCTGAAATGTAGGGCGTAAAGAGGGTGACCGAATGCTGCGCCTAGGCGACGTTGCAAACCGCAGCGTATTCGCCTCGGACTCGTTGTGGATGGATGGCCATTCCTCTTCGCTCGACCGTTGGGACTGTAAGCGAGGTGTGGCGGGGTGTCAACCGTTCGGGGGAGCTGTGTTAGCCTAGGAGGGTCGAATCCGTTCATTGCCAGGCCGGGCGAAATTGTCGAATCGCAGGATACCGGTTCGTCGTATTAGTGAAACCAGCCATGAGCGCTGGAACCATCCAATATTAGGAGGATCCAATGCAATACTTACTGACGATTTACGGGGACGAGAAGGCGCAGGCGAACATCCCACCGGAGCAGCAGGCGGCCGGCCTGCAGGAGTGGTTCAAGTTCGACGAAATGCTCCGAAAATCCGCGACGGTCGTGAGCGGGAACGGGCTGCAGCCGACTTCCAGCGCCACGACGGTTCGGTACAAGAACGGCAAGATGGTCACCTCCGACGGGCCGTTCGCCGAAACCAAGGAGCAGCTCGGCGGGTACTATTTGATCGATGCCAAGGATCTCGACGACGCGATCCAGTGGGCCGGAAAGATGCCCAACCTTCCCTTCGGTGGGTCAGTCGAAGTCCGCCCGGTTCAAGTCTTCGAACAGTAAACGTCTGAGCTTCGCACCTCCCGCGGCGCGCTGGCCAGATCCGCGGGAGGAAGCTTCTTCCCCATGACGGGTGCCGCTCAGGTCGCGGAGAGGGTTTTCCGCGAGGAATATGGCCGAGTCTTCGCGTCCTTAGTTCGCACCTTTGGGGACTTCGACGCCGCCGAAGAGGCGATTCAGGACGCCTTCGTGGTTGCCATCGAGCGCTGGCACCGATCCGGAGTGCCTGATAATCCGGCCGCCTGGATCACGACGACCGCCAAACACAAGGCGATCGACCGTCACCGCCGCGAACGAGTTCGTGTGGACAAATATGCGGCCCTCGCTGATCCAGTCGCCGCCAGACATGCGGTGAGCGACGTGCCTGAGATCGGTGACGACAGCTCGCTGCAAGACGAACGGCTGCGTCTGATCTTCACCTGCTGTCATCCGGCGCTGGCCCTCGAAGCCCAGGTCGCCCTCACCCTGCGGACTCTCGGCGGGCTCTCGACCCGCCAGATTGCCTGGGCCTTCCTCCTTTCCGAGACCACCATCGCCCAGCGGCTGGTCCGAGCCAAGCGCAAGATCCGGGACGCCGGCATCCCCTACCGGGTACCGCCGAATGACATGCTTCCAGAGCGGCTGACAGCTGTGCTGGCCGTGATCTACCTCATCTTCAATGAGGGTTACTCTGCCAGCGAGGGGGACGAGCTGGTTCGACGGGATCTGTGCGCCGAGGCGATCCGGCTCGGTCGGGTGCTGGTCAGGCTGTTGCCGGAAGAGGCGGAGGCGCTGGGGCTGCTGGCGATGATGCTGCTGCACGACTCGCGACGAGAGGCCCGGGTCTCCGCCGCGGGCGAGCCCCTGCTGCTCGAGGACCAAGATCGGCTGCTCTGGGATCGGATTGAAATCGAGGAGGGCCTCAGGCACCTCGCACGTGCCCGCCGGTTCGGCCAGCCCGGACCCTATCAGCTGCAGGCCGCAATCGCGGAGCTGCATTCCAAATCCCCTACCTCGGATCGGACTGATTGGCCAAAGATCGCGCTGTTATATGGGTTGCTCGGTCAACTGAATCCGTCGCCCGTGATCGAGCTGAACCGGGCCGCCGCGGTTGCGATGGCGCTTGGGCCTGAGTACGGCCTGCAGATCATCGATCAGCCGGCTTTGTTGGACGAATTGAAACAATACCGCTGGCTGCACTCCACCCGGGCTGACCTGCTCCGCCGGTTGCATCGATACACTGATTCGGCCGCCGCCTACCGCCGCGCGCTTGCCCTAGCCGAGAACGCCTCCGAGCGGGCCTTGCTCGCCCGCCGTCTGACGGAGGTCGAGGCCGCCGCGAATCGCTCGACGCCCGCTTAGTCAGTTCGGGTCGAGCGCCGGGCGGCCGGCTCCCAGGTCCCGGCCGAACACCAGGAAGTACACCGTTCCGGCCAGCCCAAACAAGAAGGCCACAAGCAGGTTGGCCGTGGGCGAAGCCACAGCTTCGAAGAAGGCCCGCACCGGCGGCCCAAGCCCGGGGACCACAAAGATCGTTCGAGCCGCAGAGGCATCCCAGAGCAGCGCACCTCCGAATGCGGCCAGCGAGACGACCACATCCCGCACCAGGTAGTACACTCCAAAAGTCCCGGCCTTCTTGCCTTCCGGGGCCAGGTCCATGATCAACGCCTTGCGGGTAGGTTCTCCGAACTCCTTGAGCCCTCGAACCACGAACGCCAGTGCCAGCGCCCAGAAGGTGTGTGAAAACAGCAGCAGCAACGGGAACAGCGTGAAGAAACCGAACGTCACCGCGACGTATGGCTTCTTCGTGCTACTGTCGGCCAGGTACGCCACCGGGATGTAGACCAGGACCGCGGTTGCCATCTCGAGCGCGCTCAGCACACCGAACTGGATAGGGGAGATCCCGTTGAGTTCCACAGCCCACAACACCACGAACGCGTAGGGGATCTGCTCGCAGAAGCGGATCAGGATGTCCGAGGTCAGCAGGTT
>JAHFAU010000115.1 GCA_023250385.1 Anaerolineales bacterium | reverse complement strand
GGTCAAACCTTAGACCACTACCGCTTGGTCGAACAGCTCGGCCAGGGTGGGATGGCGACCGTGTATCGGGCCCACGACGAGCGCCGCGGGGTGGACGTCGCCATCAAGGTACTTTCCCCTACGATCACCGGCGAAAAACGCTTCGTTCGGCGATTTCGCCGGGAGGCGGAGATCGTCAAGCAGCGGCTCAAGCACCCGAACATCGTGCCGGTGCTGGCCTATGGCGAGACCAACGGCTACGTGTACTTGGTGATGCCGCTCATCCACGGCGAGACCCTCTCGGATCGGCTGGTCCGCCGCGGGTTGACCGAGCAGGAGGCCAATCTGTGGGTTGGCCAGATCAGCGACGCCCTCGATTTCGCCCATAAGCAAGGGGTCATTCACCGGGATATCAAGCCGGCCAACATCATGCTCACCGAATCCGGCGAAGCCTTGTTGATGGACTTCGGTCTCGCTCGGGATGTCGAGGGCTCCGGCAAGCTGACCGGCTCGATGCTGATGGGAACTCCGGCCTTCGTCTCGCCCGAGCAGGCCCAGGGCAAGGGTCTCGACCACCGCTCGGATCAGTATTCGCTTGGCGTGGTGCTTTACCTGATCGCGACCGGCAATTTGCCGTTCGACTCCGATTCGCCGATGGCGCTGGTGCTGATGCACATCCAGGACCCAGTGCCGAGGCCCAGCCGCTTCAACCCCACTCTCAAACCGGCCCTCGAGCGGGTGATCTTGAAAAGTCTGGCCAAGAACCTCGAAGAGCGATTCAAAGACATGGCCGACCTCAAGCGGGCCTATCACGCGGCGCTGGCCGGAGATTCGGTTGCCTGGGTCGAAGCCCCGACCGAGATGCTCCCCGCCCGCCGAGCAGTCCCGACCGGCCCTCCGGCCGGGAAGCGACCGTTCCCCACCTGGCTGATTCCGGCCAGTGCGCTGCCGGTGGTGGCGCTGCTGGCGGTAATCGCGTTCGGGCCGGGGGCGGCGAACGAACGGGACCGGGCGACACCGACCGGACTGTCTGGCGGCGCGGGCGCCACCCGTGTGCCTTCCACTGCGGCTCCACCTACCCCGTCCCCGGCACCGACCCTGACACCCACCGCGGTCGAAGCAATAGCCGGAGCCTGCCCGGGCCTGCGGATGATCGGTTTCACCAAACTTGGCAACGAGGTGAGCTGGACGATCGATAACTCCTCCGGAGCGAACGTTCAGATTTCATCCGTCGACTTTAAGTGGCCGGAGGACAATCCGGCCGTCGAGGTATCTTTGGATGAGCACGCCTGGCTGCAGGAAACCGAGATCCGGGACTTCCTTGAAGCCATGCGGAACGGCTCAGTACCCCAGCTCCCGTTCAACGAGCGGCTGCTCATTGCGCAAGATGACATCCGTCGCTTTTCAATGAGATTCACCTGGACCCTCGATGAGACCGGGAAGTATGAACTCCTCCTGGCATTCGATTCGGGCTCAGGAATCTGTGAACTCCTGTCCCAATGGTAGCGTCTGACCGGTAAGCGCACTCGTTCGGGCAAGGCAGATCAGGGCGGGTCGGGCACCCGCCCTGATCTTTTTCTGGGCAGGGTGGATTGCCGCAATGGAAAGCTGGCCCTCGGTCCTGGCACAATATAATCACCATCTGATTCACATCGCGATCGATGGCCGCCTGCTGGTCGAGCACCCATCTAGTGCGGCGGCCCAACATCTACTTGAATGGATCACGGGACTCTCGGGTCCGGATACCAGCGTCTCCCTGCTGCATCCGGAAGGGGAGTTGCCCGACCTTCCGGCCGGGATTCAGACCCTGGCGGTGAGGCGCAGCAGGCGAACTTGGGAGCGGTTCCACTACGATCAAGTCACCCTTCCCCGCGCCGCGGCGGAAGTGGGCGCCGAGCTGTTGCTGATCTTGGATGAGCATGCTCCGCTCAGGGCCCGGATGCCGATCGCAGCAGTCCCGCCGATTGGCCTTCGGCCGGCCGCAGCTGGCGGACTGGAAATGCTCCGCAGAGCGACCGGCCGAGCCGGTCTGCGGGGTGCGAGTATCGTGCTGGTTGCCGCGGATCTGAGCGGTGAGGCGGCGCACCCCGGACGGGACTACCCTCCGTTCGTTTCAAGTCACTTCCAGACCGCAGAAGTTGAGTCCGGAGGGCCAGAGCGGCAGCAGGTCCTGTGCTACGATACGGACCCGGACGACATTCGCCAGGCCTTGGCGGCCTGGACCTGGGTGGACGGGTCGCTCGGGGACACCTATCCGTTGCAATTCGTGTGTTGGGATCGGCAGGTCGAGGAGATGATCTTAGCGACGGCCGCCGAATACGATATCGCTGATTCGGTCATGACCGGGCCGCCGACGAAAGAATTTGCTCAGCTCTATCACACGGCAGCCGCATTTCTGTCGGTGCGCCCACTGGCCTGGGGTCAGCCGTATCGCTGGGCGCTGGCCTCCGGGGTCCCGGTTGCCGCGTTTGGATCGCTCGCAGCAAGTTCGATTCTGGGCGACGCTGGGTATCTGGTCCCGGAAGGAGATACTCGGGCGCTTGGGGCGGCGTGCCTGTCGCTGCTGGTTCAGGAGGAGCTGGCCGATTCGATACGGATCAAGGGTCGGCGTCGGGCGGCGGCCTACCGGGATCGCCCACCGGTGGAGCTGCTCACCGAGGGTGCCATTAAGTTGGGGTCAGCGGGACGAAAGCTCGCGAGCTCATGAACTCGTCGAGAGTGGTGGATTGAGCTGAGAGTGGGTGGACAACCGGACGGCTCAGTCGTGATTGTCGGTGCCGGAGTCTTCGGAGCGTCGGTCGCGCTCGAGTTGCGCAAGCGAGGGCACTCCGTGACCCTGCTGGATCCTGGCCCGGTGCCGCACGTGTTGGCGGCCTCGACTGACATCAGCAAGGTCCTGCGCATGGACTACGGGGCGGACGAGTTCTACATGGAACTGATGGAGGCCGCCTTCGAGGGCTGGGATAAGTGGAACGAAGCCTGGGGGCAGCCGCTGTTCCACCAGACCGGGATGCTCCTGCTGGCTGGCGAGCCAATGGTCCCCGGCGGCTTCGAACACGACAGCTACCAGCTCCTGCTTGCCCGCGGCCATCATCCCGAGCGGTTGTCGGCCGACCAGATCCGGGCGAGATTCCCAGCCTGGGATCCGGTGGACCACCCGGAGGCCTACTTCAACCCGCGGGCCGGTTGGGCCGAGAGCGGCGAGGTCGTGGCCCGCCTCATTGCGGAGGGGAAAAAGCTTGGGGTGAGGGTGTTCGCCGGCGCGGAGATGCGCAGCTTAATCGAACGGGGCTCGCGAGTTATCGGTGTCCGGACCGGTGACGGTCGGGAATTCGAGGCGGAGTTCATCGTAGTTGCGGCCGGGGCCTGGAGCCCGTCGCTGCTGCCCCAGCTGCGGGACCTCATGTGGTCGACGGGTCAACCGATCTTCCACTTCCAGGTGGAGGAACCCGAGTCATTCCAGCCCCCGAAATTTGTCGTGTGGTCGGCGGACATCGCCAGCACCGGCTGGTATGGCTTTCCGGCCCTCGACGATGGAACTGTGAAGGTCGCCAACCACGGGCCCGGCAGGCGTCAGGCCGCCTCCGAGCCCCGCCACGTGGATTCGGCCTATGAGGGTATCTTTCGGGAGTTCTTCCGCCGTTCGCTTCCGGCGCTGGCCGAGGCTCCCATGATCAGCAACCGGCTGTGCATGTATTGCGACACCTGGGACGGAGACTTCTGGATCGACTACGATCCGGAACGGGAGGGCCTGTTGGTCGCGGCCGGCGGCAGCGGGCACGGTTTCAAGTTTGCGCCGATGCTGGGTCCGATTATCGCCGATGTGCTGGAGCGCAAACCCAACCGCTTCGCCCACCGCTTCCGCTGGAGGCGGCGCGGCGAGCTCAAGACCGAAGACGCGCGCTATTCCTGAGGTCTGAGGTGAGAGAGCGGCCGGCCCGGTCCGCTAGGGCGAAGTCCGCCGAACTGCCCGAGCCTGGGACAAGCTGGATCCGGCTTAGCCCGAATCGGAGGCTGGAACCGGCCGCAGCAGTTTAGGATCCAGGGAGGCAACCCCTGCCTCGCCGGCGGCTTCGAGCGCCGCGGCGAACTCGGTCACATTGCGCTTCAACCCGGCGATATCAATCCCGCTGCAGCGATCCGGCAGCGGTTCCAACCACTGTTTCAGCCGCAGCAGCATCTTGACTGCCCCGGCGTAGTTCGCCCGCTGGACCTGCAGATACGCCACGGATACCTGGAGCATAGACCGGTAAAGGTAGCCGTGCCACTCCGGGGCTTCCATCCACGCCTTTTCGAGGACCTCGTGCGCTTCGAAGTACTCCCCGGAGTTTAGCAGCTCTAGCCCATGGGCTCCCAGTTCGGAGAGCGGCCGACCACAGGCCTCTTTCAGCGCAGCCAGGTCGATCCGCCGGGCCCGCCGCTCGATGATCTGGGCCAAGCTGGCCTGAAGTTTGCCGAGACTCACCGCCTCTTCGGCGCCAGCGCGGACCGCCCGCTCAAGCCGCTCTCCTTCGACGTGCGGTCCGAAGGCGACCACCGGAATTCGGCGGGTCGCCGAGCCGGTCTTCAGAGTCTGGATCCAGTGCTCCCAGGGGACGGCATCCTGGGTTGTATCCACCAGCAGCAAGGCGGGCCGCCGCTCGACCAGGCTCCGAACGAAGGCCGCATCGGGGCCCTCCAAGGGCTCGGTGAGCGGAATGGCTCTCGGGATGGGAGGTCCCTCCGCTCCCAGGTCCGCCGCGCTCTGGACAATCTCCAGCCGGAATCCGAGGGCCCGGGCCGTATCTTCCAGTTTGGGGATGAGAAAGTAGTCGGCAGTGATCGCCAGGATCAGCGGCTCATCGGAAGCCACGAGCGGTCCATTGGTCGAAACCTAAGGCTACCACGCTAGGCCTCTAGAACAGACCAAGCAGCCCGTCGAGGCTCCAGGTGGATCACGCTCCCAATACGAAGGCAACGAGCGCGGGGGCAATCATCATCAGGTTCTGCCCCTGTTGGAATTGGTAAGCCCGGGCACGCCGCACGAGCCGGGAAATGTGATTTGGGGCTAGTCGCCGTTGGCGGGAGGGGTAGCGACGAGTAGCAGGGTATCCTCTATGCCGATCACCCGGGAACCCGATGTGGTCGGGGGCCCACCGGGGACATATAAGCGCAGGGTCAAAGGTTCGTCGTTTGGCATGACCCGCACAACGCGCGGCGTCCCGACGGGCTGCCACTCTGATTCCCGTACCTGCACGTGGGTCGGCACGACCTTGAAGTTCTCGATAAAGGCGTAGCCGAGGATCACACCCATCAGCCCGAGGGCGGCCAGTGCGACCCCAAGGTGGACGGAGCGGGTCCGAATCGCCAGCGTGCCAACCAGGGTCCCCGGACGTCTTTCTAGCCCGAGCCGCAGCAGCGGGACCAGATTCAGCCCGGCTGCCAGAACCAGTCCAGAGAGGATGGTCGCCGGATGGATCAGGACTCGGAATCCCAGAAGGTCCGGATTGAACAGCGTACGCTCGAGAGCTGACCGGATGGCCGGGGTGCTTAACTCACTCTGCAAAAGCCCGCCGACCAGCAACGCCGCGGCCGGGAGGCAGGCAACCAGCCCGATTGCGGCTGCCACACGCCTGATGG
>JAHFAU010000025.1 GCA_023250385.1 Anaerolineales bacterium | reverse complement strand
GCGTTTCAGAATCGATCTTCCCTTGCTCGTGGAAGAGACTGATGAGCCGTCCCTCTCGGTAAGGCAGCTCGACCCGGATGGGAGCCATCACCTCGTAAAGCTCATGTTCCACGGCGGCAATCAGCCCCGAGATTCCCTCCCCGGTTGTCGCTGAGATTGGAATCCCGGCCTGCGGATCAAGCTGGCGGAAAGGCAGCCGGTCGATCTTGTTCAGGGCGTTAACCACTGGGATGTGTCCCGCTCCGATCCCCTGCAGGGTCTCGTTAACCGCCTCGGCTTGGGCCTCCGCATTGGAGTGGGACACGTCCACCACATGCAGCAGCAGATCGGCCTCGGCGATCTCTTCCAAGGTGGCGCGAAACGCAGCCACCAGGGTGGTCGGAAGTTTCTGGATAAAGCCGACCGTGTCGGTCATCAAGATCATTCGGCCGCCTGGCAATTTGAGGCGGCGGGTAGTTGGATCAAGGGTCGCGAAAAGCTGGTCTGCCACATAGACTTCGGCGCCCGCAAGGCGATTCAACAGAGTGGACTTGCCGGCATTGGTGTAGCCGACCAGTGCGACGACAGGGGTTTGCGAGCTCCGCCGCTGGGCCCGATGTCGACCGCGGTGCGCACGCACCTTCTCCAACTCACCCTTGAGGTGATCGATCCGGCGGGAGATGTCCCGGCGATCGACCTCCAACTGAGTCTCGCCGGGTCCCCGCAGTCCAACACCTCCGATCGATCCGGTGCGCCCGGCGCCGCCGCCGGCCTGTCGAGCCAGGTGGGTCCAGGCCCGGGTCAGCCGTGGCAGCCGGTACTCGTACTGCGCCAGCTCCACTTGGAGGCCCCCTTCCCGGGTGCGAGCGTGTTGAGCGAACACATCCAGGATCAGGGCGGTTCGGTCCAACACCCGCACGTCCTCCCCGAAAGCCTTCTCGAGCTCGCGCTGGTGACGGGGTGAGAGCTCCTCGTCGAAGAGCACGACATCTGCCAGCGCCTCTTCGGCTCGATCTCGAATCTCACCGACCTTCCCCGACCCAATGTAGGTCTTTGGATCGGGCCGCTCGAGCCGCTGGGTAACTTTACCGACCACCGCGAGCCCGGCGGTCGCCGCAAGCAAACCGAGCTCCGCAACCGAGTCATCCATCGAGAGCAGATGCGGTTGCTCCTTCCACGCCGTTCCTACCAGCAGCGCCCGTTCCCTCGGCGGCCTGCTAGGCAGCGCTTGCTTGCTCATGAGCTGATTATAGACTCGGTCGGAATACCACTAGGTTAATTGTATTCCTGTGTGGCTATGCGCAGTTCCGCCCTTGGCTCCATAGAAATGTTGCGGAGTGCGGCGGCGCCTCGCTCGACATAGGCCTTTGCACGCCCGCGGCGATCGAGCTGGTCAGCCGAGGCGAGCGGCGGAAGAATCCCGAAGTTGGCCTTCATCGGCTGGAAACTCTCCGGATCCGCCTGGCTTACGTAATTGCAGAGCGCACCCAGCATCGTCGCCGGAGGCAGGATCAGAGGCGGCTCGCCGTCGATCAGGCGGGCGGCATTCAGCCCAGCGAGCAGACCGGTCCCAATGTTGCCGAGGTAGCCCTCTACCCCCGTGATCTGCCCTGCCATAAAAAGGTCCGTGCGGGACCGGACCTGAAGCGAGGCCTGCAGCAACTTGGGAGAATTCACAAACGTATTCCGGTGCATCTGGCCGTAGCGGGCGAATTGGGCCGACTGTAAGCCGGGAATCATTCGGAACACCCTTCGCTGCTCGGGAAACTTGAGATTGGTCTGGAATCCAACCAGGTTGTACAGACTCCCCGCGAGATCATCCTGACGCAGCTGCACGACCGCATAGGGCCGCCGGTCGGTCCGCGGATCCTTTAGCCCTACCGGCCGCAGCGGCCCGTAGGCCAGCGATTGTTCCCCTCGCTCGGCCAGGATTTCGATCGGCAGACAGGCCTCGAAGAACCGCTCCGCTCCGGCCCGCACTCCGGCCCCAATCGCCGATTCAAAGGATCTAAGCGGAATCCGCTCTGCGCTCAGCAGCGCATGGACAAAGTCTTGATATTCGCCCTTGCTCATCGGGCAGTTCAGGTAATCCCCTTTATCGCTCGTCCCTCGGCCGTACCGCGATTCACGGAAAACGATCGACTGGTCCACGCTCCCGGCTTCGACGATCGGGGAGATCGCGTCGAAGAAGTACAGATTCTCCTCACCGGTCAAACGGATCAGCTCGGCGGCCAGCCGCTCGGAGGTCAGCGGCCCACTGGCGATCACGGTAACCCCCTCGGGGATACGCTTGACTTCCTGGCGGACTAGCTCGATCGCAGGGTGCTCGAGCAGCCGTCGGGTGACCTCAGCCGAGAAGGCCTGCCGATCGACGGCCAGCGCTCCACCGGCTGGGACCGCGGTTGCCCGGGCGCACTCCACGAGCAAGGAGCCCATCTGCTCCAGCTCCGCCAGCAGCATGCCCGAGGCTCGGTCCGGGAGCTGGGATCCAAGCGAGTTCGAGCACACCAGCTCGGCAAGCTCGCCTCCGGTATGGGCGCCGGTCGCTGCGTGGGGCCGCATTTCGAACAGGACGACCCGATGCCCGTGATTGGCCGCCTGCCAAGCCGCCTCGCTGCCTGCCAACCCACCTCCCACGACCTGGACTGCTTGCATGCGCGCATTGTAGCACGCAGGGAGTGGCACGCTTCTTGCAATTGACACTATACTCCCCCCTTCGGAGCCACAGGATGCTGCAACTCCAAGATCACTCGCTTCGCCACGTCGCCACGGCTCATCTCGCCCAGACCATGAGTCTGCTGTCCTTGTCGAATGAAGAGCTCAAGGACAAGGTCATGGAAGAGCTGGCCAACAATCCGGCACTGGAGCTGCTGGATGAGATTGTCTGTCCCAACTGTCACGCCCGGCTCAGCACTCGTCGACTCTGTCCCAGGTGCAGCGCGGCAACCGGCGAGCAAGATTCGGTAGTTCTGATCTCTGCTCGGGAAGCCAGTGGCCGGAACGGAAGCCGAAGGGCCGAAGACGACGGGGATGGGCTGGAGCCCGCGGCTCCGGAGAGCTTAGCCATCTACGTGCTGCAGCAGCTGGCTCCCGAACTGGATCCGGCCGAGCGGCCGCTTGCGGCCTATGTGCTCTCCAGCCTGGACGAGGAAGGCTTCCTGGCCGAACCTCAAGCGTTCATTGCCCGGGCCACTCGCTCCTCGCTCGCTCAGGTCGAGCGGGTCGTGAGCCTGATCTCACATTGCGATCCGGCCGGGCTGGCCACCGCCGGACCGCGACAGGCGCTGCTCGCCCAGCTGGATCTATTTCCAGCAGAGTCGGCCGAAGCCCAACTGGCACGCGGCGTCCTGCAGGCCGGCTTCGAGGCGCTGGCCAGCCGAGACTACGAGACGCTCGCGCGGGCGCTGGGCGTGCGGGTAGGTCAGGTTCGGAAGGCAGCTCAATTCATTCAGACCAACCTTAACCCATTCCCCGCTCGGGCCTATTGGGGTTCCGGTCGATCGCCGAGGAGCGCCGACAGCAATGTCTACCACGCGCCGGATATCCAAATCAGCCAGCAGCTGGCCGGTCCCATGCTGGTGGAGATCTTTTCCTCATTCCCAGGCTGGTTGCGGGTGAACCCGGACTTCCGCAAAGCATTGCCGCAGGCCGACGGTGATCATTCGGAGGCCTGGAAGTCCCATTTGGAGCGGGCCTCCCTATTTGTCAAATGTCTGCAACAGCGCAACAATACAATGCGCAAGCTCATGGAAGAGATCGTTGATAGGCAACGCCAGTTCATCCTTGAGGGCGATCGAAAGCTGTTTCCGATGACCCGAGCCGAATTAGCGACTCGGATCGGAGTGCATGAGTCGACGGTCTCGCGGGCCGTGGCCAACAAAGGCATCGCCCTGCCCGACGGTCGGATCATTCCGCTGGCTCGCTTCTTCGACCGCAGCCTCTCCGTGCGGGACCGGATCAAAGAGCTGATCGGGCAGGAACGCAAACCGCTCACCGATGACGAGATCGCGTCGGTCTTGAGTGGAGATGGAGTCCAGATTGCCCGCCGGACGGTCGCAAAATACCGTTCCATCGAAGGTATACTCCCGGCCCGTTTGCGAAAAAAGCGTGAAGCGCCCGCCTAAAGGGTCGAGGACTTGGCAGCCGCCGTCAGCAGCCTGACGAAACTCCTAAAGCCAAACCCGTACCGGGAGCTCTTCGGAGCTCTCGCCGATTCCGTCGAAGACGGGGTGCTCGTCCTGGACGGGGTGGGCAGCTCGGTCTTGGCGTCCAACCACGCCTTTCTACTGCTCACTGGATACACCCGCAAGGAATTGGAGCAGTTGAAAGCTGCGGATCTCTTCCCGGATATGCCCAGATTTGCCGATTCACCCGGCAGCCTGCTTTCTAAGCTCGCGGTTCGGACTCACGCGGGCGACAGCTTGTTGCTCGATGTTTGGCCCACCTTGATCGGCAATCCCACCGCGGCGATCCTGCTTAGAGTCCGCGCATCGGCCGAGCGGGAGCGGATTCTGAAGCAAGCGAGAGTGGAGGAAGATCGGCTCGACCATCTGATCGAGATCTCGACTCAAATCACCGAGTCGCCGGCGGATCCGAAATGGGCCGTCTTCGAGCTGGCCAGGCAGGTGCTCTCGGCGGATTTTGTCGGAGTCTACCGAGCGTCCCCCCACAATTCAGATTACACGGTAGAAGGGGCGCTGCCGAGAGACTTCCCGCAAGCCCTCCCGCCGGTTGCGCTCGACCCGCTGGACCGCCCGAGCCTCTGGTCGATCGGGACTCGGCCTGATCATCCGCTTCACAAGGCAGCTCGGGCGGCCGGATTGAGGGCGCTCCGGAGCACTCCCATCGGGTCGCCAACCGCCTGGATTGGGCTGTTGGTGGCGGGCTGGCTAGATGCTGCAGACCTGCCAGGCGAGGTGATTGGATTGATGGAGGTCTTGGCCAACCTCTACCATGCCCGGATCCTTTTGGGGATGCACCGAGAGGTGCTCGCAGACCTGCAGGCCGAGCTCGACCGGGTGGGGATCGAGTTTTCGAGCTCTTTTCAGGCCATCCAAGAGGGCTTGATCTCCGTGGACGGCAATCTGAAAGTATTGAGGGCCAATCCGGCCGCCTGCCAAATCTTGGGCTACCCCGAAGATCAACTCAAAGACCAGTCCATCCAGGACGTCCTCGTGGGCCCGGCCGATGTGATGACCACCTTGCTGGATGCACTCGGCCACCAGCTCACCGCCGAGCGCGCCCAATTGATGCTTCACCGCCGGGATGGAAGACCATTTCCGGCCAGCCTGCGCGCCGTGCCGCAAGAGGAGGGGCAGCTCTCCCGATTGATCCTGGTTCTCAACGATCTCTCCGAGCGGAAGGCGATTGAGGACCACACTGAGACGCTTGCTCAGCGTGCCTTGCTGGGCGAGGTCGCAGCCATCTTCGCCCATGAGGTCCGCAATCCAATCAACAACATCAGCACCGGCCTGCAGCTGGTTGCCTCCCGGCTTGGGCAGGATCACCCCCAACACGACGCTCTGGAAACGATCCGCAGCGAGTGCAAGCGGCTCGATCAGCTGCTCGGCGACGTGCTATTCTTCGCCCGGCCGCTCGAACTCAAATTCGCTCCGCTGAGCCTTGCAGAGCTGGTCGATCGGATCCTTGCCCGCTGGGAGCCAAGGTTGAAGCTTGCCAACGTAGGCACCCATACCAATTATGCAAATGGCGGCAACCGAGTGCTGGCCGACGAGCGGACGATTGAGCAGGTCATTGTCAATCTAATCACCAACAGCGTTCAGGCGATGGCAAACGGGGGGACGCTCTCGGTGCACATCACTACCAATGGCTCGGGGGGCCAGTTGCTCAAGATCGCCGACACGGGCCCTGGGATCCGCCCTGAACAATTGGACCGCATCTTCGACCCCTTTTTCACGACCAAGAAGTCCGGCACAGGACTTGGCCTGGCCATCAGCCGCAGGATCATGACCGCCCACCAAGGCAGCATCGCGGTCGAGAGTTTTCAAGACGCGGGCACGGTGTTCACGCTTCAGTTCCCGCTTGTTCCGGGTGACAACCTCGAATGAGCGCGACCGTCCTGGTAGTTGACGACGAACAGACCGCCCGGAGTTTCGTCGGTGGCGCACTGGCGGATGCCGGCTATGAGGCGATCGAAGCCGGCGATCTGGCGCAGGCCAGACAAGCCATCGAAACGGGCGCGGCTGACATCGTCCTGCTGGATGTCGTTCTCCCCGACGGCTCGGGCCTTTCGCTCCTCCAGCAGATCGCCCGCGAAAACCCGCGTCCCCCGGTCATCCTGATCACCGCCTTCGGTGAGGTCGACATTGCGGTCCAAGCAATGAAGCAAGGCGCGCTCGATTTCCTGCAGAAGCCCTTGGATCTGGATCAACTGATCGGCGCAGTGCAGCGGGCCAACGAAGTCGTGTCGCTGCGTCGCGAGTTGGCCATGCTGCGGAAATCCAGCCAGGATCAATTCGAGTGGATCATTGGCGAGGGCCCGGCCATGAAGCGAATTGCCGACGAGGCTCAACGAGCCGCAGCCGCCGCCGCGTCGGTGTTGATAACTGGTGAGACGGGGACCGGCAAAGAGGTCTTGGCTCAAGCGATCCGGTATTCCGGCCCACGGGCCGAGAAACCGTTCGTTCCTGTGAACTGCGCGGCCCTGCCCGACACGATGATCGAGTCTGAGCTGTTCGGCCACGAGGCGGGCGCATTCACCGGCGCCACCAAGCGGAAGCCTGGATTGATGGAGGTGGCAGACGGGGGCATCCTGTTCCTGGATGAGATCTCCTCCACCAAGCCGGACATGCAAGCCAAGCTGCTCAGGGTCCTGGACGAGCAACGCTTCCGCCGGATCGGCGGCGTGAATGAAATCCACGTTGACGTTCAGATCCTAGCCGCTTCAAACCGCGACCTGCTCTCGATGATGGAACAGGGAACTTTCCGACAAGATCTGTATTACCGGCTCAAAGTCGTGGATCTTCATCTGCCTCCGCTGCGCGAGCGGATTGCGGACATCCCTGCTTTAGTCGGGTCCTTCATCCGCCAGCTCAACGTGCGAACCGGCAATGTGGTCTCCGGGATCAGCCCGCAGGCGATTGAGGCATTGAAGGCGCACCCCTGGCCCGGGAATATCCGAGAGCTCCGGCACGCCGTGGAACGGGCGATGCTGTTCTGCGACGACGAAGAGCTCGACGTAGGACATTTCTCTCCCGAGTTCCAAGCACTGATCCCCTCCTGATCGACCTGTTCCCCAGCTAGCCCTCAGCGGTCCGCCGCATTCAGCGGTTCATTTTGCCTAGCGGCCTGCCGCGCCTGGCACGTTGATTGCAACTGAGGCCGGAGACTACAGGAACCGGAGGCGGACATGATTCCTTTCACTGTTATCGACATGCAAATCGTCATCGGCTCGGCAGTGTTTGTGCTCGGCTCTATCTGCGTGCTGCTGGGCATCTTCGTGCTGGTCACCCGGGGGTACTCGCGGGATATCCGGGCCTTGGCCAATCACACGGCCCGCCTCGGGCAGAAGGGAATGGCCGAGGAAGTTACGGGCCTGGTCCGCAGCGCGACCGAGCTCGTGGGTGCCCTGAGCGGTCTGGTGAAGACCGCCAGCGGCGCAGGACTTTTCCTCATCACACTTGGCATGGTGATGATCGCCTCCGCCTACTGGGTCGTGACGCAGATTCAGATGGCTTAGCTGGAGGTCCGCATGCACTCGGACCAAGCCGTCCTCAAAGCGCTCGCTGAGCAGTACTCGGCCGAGGAACTCTCGGGCGTCCTTAGCCGGGTCCTGCGCGTTCCGGAGGCCTGGGCGGCGCTGCATAACCCCGGATTCCTCGCCGAGGTCATGACCTCCGGCCCCGGGGCTCACCTGGGCCCCTCCCAGCTGGCTTCCTTGGCCTTGGGCGGAAACCTGGCCGACCCGATTCACCCGGCGTTGGCCGAGCCTCATCGGGAACGGGCTGAGCTGGCCTGGCAGGAGGCTGATCTTCGCGCCGGCGGCAGTCGAGACCTTTTCGAGGCCGCCTTGCTCGGACTCGAATTCGTCCGGCGACTGGCAGGGTCTGGCGATCCCGCCACTCTGATCGATCGTGCCACCCAGAAGCCCGAGGTGTGGATGAGTCCCCTGGCAGTGGCCTGGCCCGCCCTTCCAGATCCCGACACCTTGCTTGCCCGGATGCTGCATTCCGGTATCACTCACATGGCGATTCAAGTCGCGTTGAGTAACTTGCCAGAGGCCGAAGCCGGCGCGGCTTTATTCCGAAACGCCGGGGATTCGAGCCTGCGGCTGGTTCAAGCGATCCATGAAAGTGGGGAGAGTGCGCTGGCGGATGGCATTCCAGACCTTGGGCTCGCCCGCCTAGCGGACCTGCCGCTCGTGCCTATCGCAAAAGCGGTCGGAGCCAGGTCGGATCACGACCACGAAGCTACCCATCTGCTATTGAGCCAGGCTTGGCAAACCGCGACCTCGGCGGCCGCACTCGCTGCGGACCTGACTGCGGCCCACGCCCGAATCGACCTCGACCCGGTGACGGAGCACGAAGCGCTTCGGCAGGCGCTCCAATTGCACCCAACACCTGCGCGGCGGGCCTGGGCCGCGTTGTGCCTGTCGAAACTAGGTCGGTTCGGGGAGGCGATTGACACCCTGCCTCGCGGCCAGCATTCAAGTGAGGAGCATATCGCTCATGGTCTGATCCTCTCGCAACATACTGAGTCCGGCGATTCAGATCTGCTAGCAGCCCTCGCCGCAGTCCGAACGGGGACTTGGCTGGATCAGGCCTGGTTTGAGCTGTTGGCGAGCGGACTGTGGGGTTCCGGGGATCGAGCGGCAGCGCTGGAGGCCGCCCTCGTGCGTTCCGAGCGCTTTCCGGCCCAGAGCCCTGCGCGGGTGGACATCGCTCGGTTGCTGCTCGAGGCCGGAGATAGTGAAGCCAGCGGTGAGCATTCGGCATTGGCCCTGGCGCTGAGCCCAGGTTCGCAACCGGCCCGCCAGCTCCTTGCGACGAGCCTCCAAGATCTTGGCCAGTTTCATGAAGCGCTTAGCCACTGGAAAGTATTGGCAGCCGAGGGTGCCGGTGATTTGGAGGCATTGGCGGAGTGTGCGCTGCGTGCAGGCGACACAGACACGGCCCTGGCGGTGGCCTCGAAGCAGCTCGAGCAGGATCCAACCTCGCGCGGTGGGCGGATTATCGAAGGCCGAATCCTCGCGGCCGGCGGCAACCTTGTCGCTGGAAAAGAAAAGATCGAGGCGGCAATCGAGTTGGGCCGGCAGGAGGCACGACCCTACCTGGTCTTAGCGGGCTTGCAGGCCGAGGCCGGAGATACGCTCGAGGCCGGCAAGACCCTCGCCCGAGGAGCACAGGCCGAACGTGGAAACGCCAAGATTCGGGTAGCGCTAGCCGAGTGGCTTTCTAGTCAGGGGCGTCAGAGTGAGGCATTGGAAACCGCCACATCGGCGACGGAGCTGGATCCCTCCAACCTTGCCGCGGTACTCGTTCAATCCGATCTGCTTCGGCAACTCGGGCATCTCGATCCAGCCATTGCGAAGCTGCGTCAGGCCAGCCGCCTCAAACCGTCGAGCTGGCAGGTCGGGCTGGCGCTGGCCCAGTCGCTCGTGGAACGGGGCGAGCTCGAGGAAGCTGCGAGCTTGGCCGCCGCAGTCCCTGCCTCCGCCCCGCCCGATTCGTTGCTGATCGCCGGGAAGGTCGGGGTCATGGCCGGGATCCGACTCGAGGCGGCATTACAGGCGCTCAACCAGGCCGACGCGGCAGGTCTTTCGGATCCCGACCTCGACCTCTGGCTCGGGAAGGGGCTCGAGGCCCATGGCCAGTTCGAGCCTGCGATGAAGCGTTTTGAACAGGCGTTAGCTCGGCTCCCCCAGGAGCGGGTTGAACACCGAGAGGCGGCCACCCTTGGAGTGGCCCGCTGCGCGCTTGGCTCGGGGCAGATCTCGTTTGCTCTAACGAGCTTGGAAAGTGCGCTTGAGTGGTTCCGTGGATCGACCGAGATCCTGGCATTGATGTCCTCAATTTATTTGGCCGCCAATCTGCCCGAGAAGGCCATCGAAGTGGCGAGGCAAGCCGTTGAGAACAATAGCGAGGGCGCCGCCGGTTGGAGTGCTTTGGCGAAGGCCCTTGCGTCGTCAGGCGAGTTCGAGGCGGCGGCCCAGGCCCTTGAACAGTTGAGCTCCCGCGATCCGTCGAGCACGGCAGGGTGGCTCGAGCTGGTCGACGCGGCCGTGGTCCACGGCAAGCAAGCGATCAGCCGACGTGCGGCGGCCGAAGCCGCCTGGCGCGGCCGACGCCGGCCGGAGGTCTTGGCCAGGTTGGCCACCTCGCTCGCCAACGCCGGCTCTCGCCCCACCGCCCTCCGACTCTTGCGGGCTGGGCTGCGTACCCGGCCACACGACGTCAAATTGAGGCGACAGCTGGCCCAGCTCAAAGAAGAAGCCGGCGACCACGAGGGAGCGCTGAACGCCTGGCTGAGCGCTGCGGAAGTTGAACCGCATGAGCCCGGTCCGCTTGTCCACGGGGCGGCAGTCGCGGGAAAGATGGGACAGCTGGAGCGGGCGGTCGAGTTTCTCGAGCGAGCGGTCGGCCTGGCGCCCCGTAATGCGAATGCGCGGCGCGAGCTGGCAGTTGCCTACCTGCGGCTTGGCCGACACGATGCCGGCTTCTCCGCCTACGAGGCCGCTATCAAAGAATCGCCAGGCGATGATTCATTACTGATCGAGGCCGCCGAAGCTGCTCTGCTGGCGGGCGCGATCGATCGAGCCGATCCGCTGATCGAACGGGCCCGGCAGGTCGCTGTCGAACCGGCGCGAGTTCACGCGGCACTTGGTGAGGCATCCCTGACTCGAAACCACTGGCTGGAGGCCGGGCGAGCAGTTGGGGAGGCGATCGCCGCGGGTGATACGAGCGCACGGGTCTTGGCGATGACGGCAATTCTCGCAAGCCGGTCGGACCTCGGCCGGGCGAAAGAGGCCCTCGCTCGGGCCACCGAGGCGCCCAGCAGGTCAGCCCACGCCGCGATCTGGATAGCTCGAGCCCAGCTGCGATTGCTGAACTGGGATGCGGCCCTCGCTGCTCTGGACCCGTGGAGCGCTGATCCTTACGCTGCCCGCGAGCGGGCTCGGGTTCTGCTACGGACCGCTGCTGCTCGCTGGCTGTTCAACGCGGCCGATGCCCGGGCCAGTGCGCCCGCGATCGACGAACAGGCCCTGGTCGCGTTAGCCGAAACCCTCATCAGCGATCTTTCGAGTCAGGGGCTGGCAGCCGGCGCGCTGCAGCCGCTGGAGTCTCTCCGAAACGCAACGGTCAACCCGGGCCGCGCGGCTCTGCGGGCGGATCAGGCCGATCCAGACCCGGCAGGCCAGATCGGCGAATCCATGGCGATCAGCCTGCTCAGGGCCGGCCAGGCCGCGCGGGCCCTCGGGGCGTTGGCGCAGGTGGCACAAGTAAATCCCGACGCGGAGTGGCTTGCACTGTTGGAGGGGCTGAGCCTCGACGGCACCGGCGATTCTGCCGCTGCTCGCGCCGCGTACCGCCGTGGTGCAAACGATCCCATTCTCGGCCCGCTCGGGGATTTCCTGCTCGGGCGTTCCTACAGCCGCGCTCATCGCCCTGAACTCGCGACCAGCCACCTGAATGCGGCCGTGGCGGCCTGGCCCGGCGAGCATGCCTGGCAACACGCGCTGGGGGCTCACTACGCGGAGCTGAATGAACTGGATGCCTCCCTTGCTCACCTGCAGCAGGCAGTGGCCCTCGACGGCCTCAACTCGACGTACCGGCTCGAACTGGCACGAGTGCTGCGGCGATCCGGCCAGCTCCGCCTGGCTGAAGAAGCCTTCTCGGTAGTGCTCCAATCCCGCGCCGACTCAAACGAGGCGTTGCGCGAGGCGGCAGAGACGGCGCTTGAGCTTGGAAAGATGGAGCAGGCTGCCGAGTGGTTCGACCGGGCCCGCGCCCTGGACCCCACGGATCCCCGAAGTCTGATCGGGGCGGCTCGGGTCGCCAGCGAACGCGGCAATCACAAAACCGCCGGCGAGCTGCTGGCGGCGGCGGCTGACATCACCCCCGGGACCGCAGAAGTTCTGATGGCCGAGGGTCAGATCCGAGCCCGAAGCGGAGACCTCGAGCCCGCGGTTCAGGCCTTCGAGCGTGCCCTCCAGGCGGGGGCAGAGCTTTCAACGGTCCGGCGAGCGCAGAGCAAGCTGCTGCTGGAGCGCGGTCAGTCCGGCCGGGCGGCCAAGGCTCTCGAACAGGCACTTCAAGCCGACCCCGCGGACCATGCTCTGTGGCACCAACTCGCCTTGGCCCGAGAGACCATGGCCGACTGGGCAGCCGCGGACCAAGCCGTGAGCGAAGCCATTCGAACTTTCCCCATGAATGCTGACTACCGGCTTAGCTCCGGCCGGATTGCTCGGCGAGCTGGGCAGCTCGACCGCGCCATCGATGAGCTTCATCAGGCCGGCGAGCTCGCACCAAACGACCCGCGGATTTACGTTGAGACTGGGAAGGTCTATGAGGACCGGCGGGAGTTCGCCCGCGCTCTCGACTCCTACCGCAAAGCAATCGCTCTTGACTCCGGTGCGATGGAAGCCTTCTACCGGGCGGGAGTGCTCTTGCGGAGCCTGAAGGCTTATAGGAATGCCGGCGAGCTGTTAAAGCGTGCCGCAGAGCTGGCGCCGGTCAATCAAGACGTCCTACACCAGTTGGCCGCGGTCAGAGCGCTGGAGTTGGTCCATGGCTAGCCTGACTGAACGCGAGACATTCGTCAGCCTGCTGCACGCGGCAGGCCTGGCGCGTCGATTCGATTTCGCTCGGATTGTGGCGACCGACTGGTTAACTGCCTGGCCAGGAGACGCAGAGGTTCGCCTGCAGCTGGCCAGGTCGGAACTCGACCTTGGGTTGGTCAAACCTGCGACCGAGCGTCTTATGGAGATCGTCGCCGCCGATCCAGAGTGCGTTGAAGGCTATGCCCTGCTGGTCCGCGCTTACCGGCAGACCGGTGACACGCTTCGACCCGCTCTGTATGAAGCCTGTCGCCTGCTGTTGACCGACGGCTCCCCAGATCGATCTACCACTCCTGCCTGGGCCATCCCGCTAGCGCGGGCGGTCCATGCCCTCTCGGACGCTGATCCAACCGAAGCCATCCGGGCTTCCCAAGAGGCCTTGACGTATGACCCCAGTCTTCCCTTGCCCGCGATGTTGGCGGTCAAGGCCAGGCTGGCCGGCTGCGATTTCAGCGGCGCCTTCTCAATCGCCGAGATCGCGCACGATCGATGGCCGGAATGCCTCGGGTTTCAATTGATCCTGGCCATCGGGGGATTGAGCACTGATCGGGCGCCAGTCAGCGTAGCGGCCCTCCATCGCCTGGCCTCCGCTGATCCAGTCGGGATCGTCGCCGACTCGCTGCTGGGGCCAACCCACTTGTACCGCAGGCTCTGGCCGGCAAGGATGGAAGCTGTGCTGAGCCGCCCAGTACCAGCGCCGGTCGCGGCGGTCATGGGAGGTGCCTATCTGGCGGAACCAGGCCCCACCCCGATCGTCCAGCTTCAGCGGGCCAAGCAGGGAGTCGCACGCGGGTCTCGCAAGATGCCCTCCGCTGAACCGGGGGAGTCGTTCCAGGGGCCAGACTCAGGCGACCAAATTGTTGCCCCAGAGGGCACCGAGGCCCTGATCGCGGTCCGGACTGAGTTCGATCGGTTATCGCAGCGATTGAATGCCCGTCAACCAGACGGTGGTCAGGATCAGAGGCTTCCCGCCTACGTTGTCCTTTCAAGCCACTCTCGGCTGGTCCAGGAGCTGGGGGAGCCCGCGTTTGCCCGAGTCGATGAGGCAATCGCTAATCTGGTTGAGGCTGTCCGTCGCAAACGCAGCTGGGCGGCCTACCGGTTCTATGTGGACGATCCGAAGTTCCTGGCACCCTTTGGCCTGCTGCCGTGCGATCCCGGAAATGCCTGGCAGATCAAATTGCGCCTGGCGGATCTGGATCAGGCGCTCAGAAGCCGGGGCGAGCGGGTCGCGGCGGTGCTTATCGTCGGCGGACACAACATCGTTCCCTTCCACCTGCTGCCGAATCCGACCGAAGACGATGACGAGCAGGTTCCGTCCGACAACCCCTATGCCACGTTGGATGAGAACTACTTCGCCCCGGAGTGGCCAGTGGGCCGCCTACCGTCGGATACCGACGCGGAGCTGCTGGTGGGCGCGTTGCAGAACGCGATCCAGGCGCACCGGGAATCTTCCCGGGCATTTTCTGGCGTCGGCGTTTGGGTCCGTGATCGCCTCGGCCGCTTCTTGCGCCCTGAGCCCGTTGCCGTCGGATACAGTGCCAGCATCTGGCGCAAGGCCTCTCTGGCCGTGTTTCGTGCAATCGGCGCCCCGCGTTCCTTGATCACCTCACCTCCGGCTCAAGCCGGCGCGATGCCGGAGGCTATCGGCCGAGCGAACAGCCTGTCCTACTTCAATCTCCACGGACTCGAAGACGCTCCGGAGTGGTTTGGTCAGCGCGATCCACTCCGGGATCGGATCGGCGGATCCGATTTCCCGGTCGCCCTGCGGCCACAGGACGTTGTCAACGGCGGCCGGGCGCCGAAGGTGGTGTTTACCGAAGCCTGTTATGGCGCACATGTGATTGGGAAAACCAGTGAGACCGCCCTGAGTTTGAAGTTCCTATCCAGCGGCAGCCATGGGGTGATTGGGTCGACCAAGATTTCGTACGGCGCAATCTCCCCGCCGCTCATCGCCGCCGACCTGATCGGCCGGCTCTTTTGGGACGAGCTGCGGCAGGGCTCTGCAGTCGGGGAGGCTCTCAGGCGGGCCAAACTCAAGTTGGTCGCAGAGATGCACGGGCGGCAAGGGTTCCTCGATGGGGAAGATCAGAAGACCTTGATCTCCTTCGTGCTCTACGGCGATCCGCTGTTTGCCCTCGACCGCTCAGGCAGGGTGGCCACGGGCAAGCAGGCCCCGCGAGGTCTGGAGCGGCCCCAATCCCTGAAGACTGCCTGCGCGCTTGGAGGGCCTGACCTCTTGAGTGTGGAGTCCGACCCGGCCACGACCGACAAGGTCCGGGCGATCGTGGCTAAGTACCTCCCGAGTATGGTCGACGCCACTTGCAGGCTGCGCACCCAACACTGGGGCTGCTCAGACCCCACTCACGCCTGCCCGACCCAGCAGATTGGGTCCAAGTCTGTGGGGAGCGATGAAGTCTATGTGCTGACCCTCGGCAAGCAGATGGTCGGGAGTGCCCAACTTCACCCGCGCTACGCGCGCCTGACGATGGACAAGTCGGGCAAGCTCTTGAAACTGGCCGTCTCCCGCTGAAGTCCCTGGCACGAAAATTGCACCTTGACTGGCTAGGCAGCGGGCGGACATGAGCTCACCCCTTTCGAGACTAGGCTTTCATTACTTTCCCGACGACAGCCACTACACCGAGCGCGACCTCGAGCAGTGGCTGCCGGTCCTGGTGAAACTCGCTGCCCGCTGGCTGGTTTTGTCCGCTTCGCCCAAACGGTCGGTCCCGGAGGCCTTCGTGCGAGGGATCGTGGAGGCGGGGATACGCCCGGTCATTTGGATCAAGAGCGGGATGGCGGAGACCAGCCCTCGCGAATTGGCCCCCCTGCTCACCAGCTACTCCAGCTGGGGTGTGCAGGAAGTCGTGGTCTTCGATCGGCCGAATCAGCGCACCAGCTGGGCTGCGACCGATTGGAGCCGGCCCGACCTCGTTGAACGGTTTGTTGACCGAATGCTCCCGATCCTCCAATTGGAAAAATCGGTTGGACTAAATCCGGTCTTCCCCCCGCTCGAGCCGGGCGGCGACTATTGGGATACCGCCTTTCTGGAGACCGCCCTCCAGTCCATCCACCGGCGCGGACAGGGCGCGCTGCTCCGGAAAATGGTTCTGGCTCTCTATGGCTGGACGTTCGGTCACCCGCTCGACTGGGGCTTTGGCGGACCCGCCAACTGGCCAGAAGCTCGGCCTTACGAAGCGCTGGACGGGATTCAGGACCAGATTGGCTTTCGCACTTTCGATTGGTATGGAGTGATCACGAAATCCCTGATCGGCCTGGAGTTGCCAATGATCGTTGTAGCCGGCGGGCCCGGCGATGCCGAGGCGGCCCGCGAACGTCCGGCCCAGGCGGTGAGCGAGATCCTGCGCGCCCTGCAGGCCGCCGAGGTCCCCGAATCGGTGCTGGCCTTCAACTTTTATCTGCTGGTCTGCGATCCCGAATACCCAGCCTACCCCTCGGCCTGGTTCGCGGCGCCTGGCGAGCCAAAACCGATCGTCGCCGCCGCGAAGCGAATGATCGACGCCGCCGGAAAGCAGGTCAGCCTGCAGGTGGACAAGCCTCTCAAACACTATGTGCTCCTCCCGGCAGGTCCCCTATCCGATGACTCGTGGATGGCAGCTCGACGGTTAGCCCAG